>NZ_JBYTCM010000028.1:0-69544 GCF_058790275.1 Mycobacterium sp. FW102-FHT13B02 | reverse complement strand
CGCCTTCAAACGGTGACGAGAGCACCGGAACGGAGGTCGCCTGAAACACCCCGATCCACAGGTATTGACAATTTCTCGCGACCGACCGGACCATCGCGGTGAGCAGTGGAGGTCGTCTCATGGCGCCCGATCGACTCACTCGGTTGTCTGTCTTTCTGCATGCCCCCGTCGATGAGATTGAAGAGTCGTTTCGACGGGAAGACGGTAGGCCACTGCTCAAGATCCGTGACTAGCTGTATAACACCTCCTACACGTCGAATGGCGGCCGACGCATTGAACGACAGACAAGCGGTTCAGACACAAGCACATCGGGGTCTGGTGCTGCAGAAGCTCCTCGCCGCACCTATATCTCACGCCATCGTGGAATCCGGGCTCGACCAGATCGGCGGGTACGTCACGGAGGCGTCGGCCGTAGTCGACCTGAGGACGCCTTCAGATTTGTTGGCGGCGTACGGCGTCGACGCTGCTCCGGAATTCGCTGACGTCGTCCGATTCGAACAGCCGCGACTGGCAACGTTCACCAAGCCAAGTGACTCAGACCGGCCCTGGCTCGACTTCCCCTACGGTTTTCTCTACGGAGACTCATTGGCCCCTGTGTGGCGCATGAGCCGCACCCGGTTCTCCTATGGGGCCGAATACTGGAGAATCCGTTCCGACGGTGAGCAGAAGTGCTTGTCGCGCTACGAGGGGGCCGGCCGCGGCTGGGTGCGCGCCAAGCGCTGGCGGCCGCCGAGCCCGATTGTGGGCACGTTGGCGCGGTGGCAAGGGCAGGAGTTCTTCGCCGACGTCATTGCCGAGACCATGTTGTTGACCGCGATCGCCCAGAATGGCCCAACGGGTTTCGAGCCGGTTCGCCCACATGCATGGTCCAAGACCGTCCCGTTGTCGGAATGCGAAGTGTTCGAACGGGTTTTCACGGCTCAGGTCGACGGTGTCCCCGTGCGCATACTGCGTCGAGCAGGCGAAACCGCCGAGGTGCTGCTGCTCACTGATGACCCAGCTGATGCCGAGCGCGTCGGCGCTGGACGAGTCGAGGCTGGAGTGTTCGAGGCTGTGGTCGCCGCAGATCGCTTGGTCGACGTCCACGGGGTGGAGAACCAGTGGGTTCCAGGCGCGAAAAAGGGGCCAGAGTGAACATGACGGCGGAGCTGGTCACGCAGGACGAGATTGTCGCCGCATTGCGCAAACGCATGCGAGTCGGGCTGGGGTAACCGTGCCGTACGCGCGGAAGTGGTCCCTCGGCGGGTGCGAACCATCGCACTCGCTGTGGACGTTCCCGCACGATGACATCTCGACAATGGCCGCAGGGCTCCTGCAGCTCGACGCCTCGATCACGGCAACCAACGAGGCCGTGTTGGTCGGCGTCGCACACAGTACGGTGTGGGTGGCAGTGAATGGACTTACGCGCGACGCAGAACGCGCTTCCGATTTTCTGATCGGACGACAGGGCGATAGCCGTGCTGTGTACGTCGGTAACGCACCGGAAGTCGCACTCGAGATCATCAGAGGTCTTTCCACGCCACCAGCACCCATCCCCGCCCCGTGCGAAATCCTCCAGGTAGGTTTTCCCGGCATTCCCGCCAGCGACCTGACGTATGTGGGTAGTTGGCAGTGGCACATCCATGGCGAAGCGCGTGACGACGAGTACGTGCGGCGCGCGGCAAACGCCACGCTAAACGCCATCCAGGCGAAGGAGAGCAAAGATACCGGCCGATATCGCCGCAACCCTTGCCAAATTGCCTGCGACGCCGGGCATCACGTATCGAGGCTTGTCGGGTGCGCCTGCGACATCGGCGATCACTTTGACCCAGGTGATGCCAACGTCAGCTGATCCGCGCGTGGCCACCGAGAATTTCACCGCGGAACGAATCGTTGCCATCGTGACCATCACCGGACGATTCATCGGGCCGCTGTCGCGGTATCCCGATCAAATGGAAGTGGCGTTGCTCCCCGCCACACTCCTGGTCCCCGTCGGTTCTGTCGCGGTTCCCGGGATTACCAATGACGTCGTCCTCCTCGCCGAGACGGGAACCGCCCCGGGTCTACCAGCGGACTTACCGGAACTCAAACGAGTCGTGAGCGCGCAGGTGTCCGCCGCGCTCCAGCGGCAGCCAGCGACAATCCACTCGCCCGGCCGATTCTCGACGCCACGCGGTTAGCGGGGAGCCGCGCTTCGGCGCCAGCGATGGGCGACACACTGCCTTACCGTGAGTTGCGCAGCCGCGCTGCCGCGACACTGCACGCCGCGCCGCTATTCCCCAGCGCCAGTGTCACGAACCCCACACACAACTAGCGGTCACATCCGTCAGCAACGATGGTTCTATCTCAGTAACGAGATCGTTAGTCAGAGTGAAAGGGGTTCGACATGACCGATGTAGCAGGCAAGGTGGTTCTAGTAACCGGTGGCCGACGGGGCCTGGGCGCAGCCCTGGTCGACGAGGTGCTGGCCCGCGGAGCACGCAAGGTGTACTCCACTGCACGAACCGCCTTCACCGACGACCGCCCCGAGGTGGTCACGTACGGACTTGAGGTGAGTTCGGCGGATTCGGTTGCCGCACTGGCGGATGTCGCCACAGATGTCGACATTGTGATCAACAATGCGGGTGTCTCCCACCTCGATGACCTGCTGACCGGCAGCTTCGACGACATCACCGACACCTTCGACACCAACGTGTTCGGGCCACTGCGGGTGACGCGCGCCTTTGCGACGATCCTGGCCGCCAATGGCGGTGGCGCGCTGGTCAACGTGCACTCAGTGCTGTCCTGGCTGGGCGGCGCCGGCGCCTATGGCGCCTCGAAGGCGGCGATCTGGTCGATCACCAACTCACTGCGCCAAGAGTTGCAGCCACAGCACACCCAGGTGGTCGGAGTGCACGTCGGGTATATCGACACCGACATGACCGAGGGCATCAACGCACCCAAGCTCGCTCCGTCGGAGGTCGCCCGACGCATCATCGACGGACTCGAAGCTGGCGCTTCCGAGGTGTTGGTCGACGAACTGTCGACTCAGGTCAAGGCAGCCCTGTCCGGCCCCGTCGAGAACCTGGCCTTCACCCGGTCGTAGCGAAAGGCATTGCTATGTCGACGTTTCTCATCACCGGCGCGAATGGAACCACCGGCGTGCCAACCATTCACAATCTGCTCGACGCCGGGCATCGCGTGCGAGCCTTCGTCCACCGCGCCGACAAACGTTCCGACGCCCTTGCCTCGGTCGGAGCCGAGATCGTGGTCGGTGGCCTTGACGGTTTCCAGCACACGCAGCTGCTGTAGCCCGCCGTCGACCAAGTCCCCGACGAACACCTCGTGCCGACTCGAGTGTCGATACGCCGTCGGTGTGGTGATAGCCCACGGCATCGAGCGACGACTCCAGCGGGTCGGCACAACCGTGGACGTCGCGGATGATGTCGTAGCCAACCACATTCTGATCCTCGCACTTCGCGCCCGCAGGGGACCGTCACCGCGGGCGGCGGGGTCGCCCTGCAACCGCCGGAACTAGATCGCTGTGATTCCACGGCTGAACTTCGGGCGCCCCGTCGAGAAAAAGCCGGCGCAGTCACCACGGACTGAGCAACCGTCACACTCCGGCAGGTACGCGTTCTTCCAATCCGAAATCGATTGCACTGCAAAGGGCCGGATGCTCGGCCCTAGGACGCACAGCGGCAGGTTATAGATAGAAACGTTCACCCCAGCTGTTGTGAGAACGTCAACGCCGGCCATGAGCGGTTCTTGATAATCAACAGGGTCGACCCACAACTTGTCATCGTTGGCGATCGCGAAGCCTGTGTTCTCCATACCCATCAGAGCCACATGATCCACGAATGGGAGATTTCGAGCGATCCAGGTGCAGGTCTCTCGCAGGCGCGGCGCGGTGATGGCGTGCAACACAATTCGAATCTCCACTCGCTGCCCACGATCCTTCAGCTGCAGGACGCCAACAACCGTTTGGTCGAACGCCCCCTTCGCCTGGACCACGTAGTCGTGGATGTAATCAACGGCCGCGTAGATCGGGATTCCTGTCGAGAGTTTGGGATGTCCAACCGCTGACCACGCACTTGCAACCTCGGGAGAGGCGAATGCGCGCCCGTTGCTCAATACATGTACCGCGGTGTCCGGTAACAGATCCCGCGTCATCTCAAGTAGGCCGACGAACCGACGCCATTCCGTCAGTGGTTCGCCGCCAGTGAATGTCAGTGCAGGCGTCGCGGGGTCGACGAGCGGAAGAACCTGGGCGATTTCGTCGATGAGCCAACCGTCGTCGACTTTTCTCGGTGGCTGGGAACACATCAAGCAGTAGTTGTTGCAGCGCTCCGTAACCAGGAAGAAGTTGTGTCTCGAGGATCGCCGGTATAGCACCCGGACTCGGCCTGACTGCGGGTAGACGCTGAGAACATCACCGTCATCAAGCTCGGCGAGACCGGCAGGCAATTGGACGTAGCTCAACAGAGTTCCATCTGGACGCGCGCTACGGCCTACGGCGACCCGGTAGCCATGCTTGTCCGCCAGCGGCCAATCGTCGTTACGGGCGATCAACGCGGCATCCTGATCGCCTGTCGGAGGAACACCCGGGGTCCGCAGCCGCACAACTTGCGGCTCGGCGTCTAGGCCAACAAAGCTGGCCACGGGTGTACGCCCTTGAAGCACAAGCGGTTTCACGATGCCCATCTCCGGAGGACGGCCGCGTCCTCGGGCGAGTGCTCCAACAGTTCGAAAAGGTGCGTGATCACGCCTTTTTGTCGCGCGCAGAACTCAGAGAACGGCTTGATTCCCAACTCGTCATGTTGTGTCGCATAGTGATAGACGGGATCAGCACCACAGTTCGGTTCGAAGACGCAGCTTGAGCACTGCGGTGCAGTTTGGGTCAGTGAGTCCGCAACAGCTGCAACCAGAGTGTCGGACAAGACCAAATCTCGGTAGGTGTGCTCGCTCACATTGCCGAGTTCGAAGCGACGGTCGCCCATCTCCGCGAGCATTCGGGCCTCGTCGGAGGCGAACACCGTGCCGTCGTAGTTGTAGACGAGTGCTCCGAGACCAATCCCAGCCGGGCTTCGCAGATCGACGTAACCGATGGGTTCGTCGGTAAGCATTCGGCGGAGCATCAATGCTGAATAGAACTCAGGAAAGTGATGTCCGGACTTGTTGATCTCAAGGATGTAGCGGAGGCCGCGCTTCCAGAATCGAAGCCATTCCTGCGCATCATATTTATGGAATTGCCTTGTCTTGATGGCGAAGCCGTAGGGGGATAGTGGCCGCAGGAAGATGCCGTCAAGCCCCTGCTTGACGTATTCGTCGACGATCTCCTCGACGCGGTCCAGACTCGCTTCTGTCGTGGTCATCAGGGCCCCGACTCGATCCGAGCCAAGACGCTCTTTGATTCGTGCAATGCCGGCTGTCGCGAGCTCATAGCTGTTTTGTCCACGGCGCGGCCGATTCTTGTTGTGGAGGTCGCGCGGCCCGTCCAACGACGTGCTTAGAAGAACGTCATGCTCAGCGCAGAAGTCAAGCACCTCGTCATCAAGTAGAGCCAGGTTTGTTGCGATCACGAACTGCAGCCGCTTGCCCAGCGGAACCGCACGCTCCTTGGCCGTAACCACAATCCACTGGATGAGCTCAAAATTGAGAAGCGGCTCGCCGCCTTGAAATTCAATCTTGATCAGCGGAGCCGGTGCAGACAGAGCAATGTCGAGCGCCCGAGACGCGGTGGCCTGATCCATGTCGTAGCGCGCGCGATCCTTGCTCTGGCGCGACACTTGGCAATACGGGCACGAGTGCTCGCACCGCAACGTGACAACAAACAGGTGCAGCGGAGTAGCGGCCCGCAGAAAACTGAGACGGCTGCGCAAACGAAGTGCCAACAGTTGCTGCTGTGACAACTGGTCGACCGAACCGATAAATAGCTTTTCAAACGCGCGCTCATAAAGGCCATCACCGGGCATTAGGTCGAGCGCGCACAGACGATCGAGCTCCATGGCAGTCATCTCTGCCAAGTCACCAACGATGTTGCCGACGAGGTAACGATCAGCGCCTAGTCGCTCGAAGCGGACAGGTAGGAGCTGAAGCGCCGACGCTTCGGGATAGAAGACACCTGGTGATGCGAAGCCCGCCACAGTATCAGCTTTCCTCGGCAAGAGACCCAAATGCCAACGCGACGATGACGTCCCGCAAACCGCGAGTCTCGTCGTTGACTTTCTCGCGGAGGTTCTCGTCGGTAACCAGATTCAGGAAGTGGGAACGCAACCCGTCACCTAGCAGTTGCGACTGTGATGGCGAAAGGCGGCAAATGTATCGCCCGTTCGACTCGTCGATGTGGCAAGCGGCTTGCCCAATTACGCGGTAGGCAGCCTCCTTCAACGCATCGAGCGACTGGACCGTGGCGCTGAAATCGACAATGACGTCAGGGGTGGAGACGCTGGTCATCGACGCCCCCGGGTGCCAATCCGTAGCACAGCATCGATCATCTCCGCGAGCTCCCTCTGCATAGTCAACGACTTCGGCCCGGTCACCGTTTGTATGCGTCACAGAAATGGCCGCTGCCAAGCACGGAAGCCAAGGCCTGCTTTGCAATGCTCACTGCGTCGTCGCCGGCCACGCCATAGACGCTCACTAGCTCGCTTGAGATGTCAGTGACACCGAAACCCGCACTTGCCCGGGTACAGGCTATGTAAGCAATATCAACGGCGGACGCAGCAGGCCCTGGCGCAGTTGTTGCTGCAGGTGGCACAACCACGGGCGGCGGATACACGGGCGCGGGGTATATCGGATCCGGCAGACTGGGCACGCCGAACCCAGGACTCGACGACGCGTGAGAGGCGTGCGAGGCGTGCGAAGAGTGGGACGAGTGAGAACTGTGCTGTGGGAACAACTTTCCATCGGCAGCCCGGTGGACAGTGAAGCTCATGAGCTCCAAATTTCTTTCGACGCGAGCTCGCGCATCCGCGCGGAGCGCTTCCTGCGGCTCCGCAGCAACCAGGTCGTCATCCGCATCCGCCGCATCAATAAATGGCGGTGCTGCCGCTGGAGTGGCCAGAGCAGCAAGCGCGGTAGCCAGGCTCACAATCTTCGGTGTCTCACGCATTTCCGCCCCTGGTAGCTGCACCCGCTGCTGGCACGATCAACAACCTTGCTCTGAAGCTCAGCGACATTCGTGATCGAGCGCAAGTCAGGTGGCATGACTTCCGCAATCCGTGCGGGTTAACGACGCGACCCATGTAGCCCTCCCCCGGCATTCCCCCGTGACCAAGTGGCATCTTAGGCGCTTCTCCGCTTTCCTGTGAGTCGATTGTGCGTTTGCTATCCGACCGTCTTCACCGCGATTCGGATCGCGACCCAGCATCGCGACCATTGGGGCCAAGGCGGAGGAGTGGGTGGTATGCGGCCGTGCAGGAATTCCCCCCCCCCCCCCTGTCGACCAGCCTCGAAACAGACGTGCTGCGGTTGCGGTACGTCTATGCGCCTATGTCCAGCGATGCCGGCGCGAAGTCCGAACGCGGGCGCCGGGACTGTGAGTGCCGGGATTACACCGCCGCACTGCGTGCTTGCACCTGGTCACAATGACCATGCGCGGTCTGTCTGACGACTACTCCGACGGCGCCCTGGGCGCCCAGGCAGCGGATTGCTGGACGGACCTTCTATAACACCCTGTCCATTCGGCAGAGGTCGTGGATACAAAGTGCCCACAACTGCGACGCTGACTTCGCGGTCAACACATGAACGCACCCGTCTATCACGCCACGGCGGCCCGGGCGGCTAGGTACACCTCAGCCGGCATCGACCGACGCAGCCGCCAGGTAATCGCCATCGGTCGGTCGCCCTCATGCGAGACGTAGTCTGCCGGACCTAGGAATATGTACGGCGAGGCGCCCAAAGCACTGTTCTTCACCGCCCGCACAAAGAGCAGGACGTGGGACCCACGTTCCCGATGAGTGATGTATCGCTGACCTGTGGGCGACCTGGAAGCAATTGTCGATTGAGACTCCCAGTGGAATAGTTCCGGACTCAGCGCGTAGTCGCGGTACATCGTCGACGGCGAGTAATCGTTGTCAGACTTCTTGAGCGTGATCAGAAACGCATCGGCGTTGGCGTCCTCGCACCAGGCCACGCCCTCGCGCATAGTCGCTGGTGTTCGCTTTTCAGAGACCCAATTCAGCGCAGCGAGAATCTCCTCGCGCGAATAGCTGGCATGAAGAGCCAACGGAACCGCAGCCAATTCAGCGATCACGTCACCAAGAGCCGTCGTTGTGCGATGTGCGGCGTCGAACGCGATAGCGATCACCTGGCGCATCTCCTCAGCCACCGCCTCACTTCGCAATACAGTGAGCCCACTAGTGACGTTGTCGAATCCACCACCGCTCGGGAATAGCGAGTAGAACAACATCTTGGCCAACCTTTGCTCAACATCAGGACTACCGACATTTCCGCCGCCAAGGAGGCGGCTGTAAGACTCCCATCTCAGGTGATCGTCGACATGAGTCAGGGCCTTGATTCGCTTGACCAGCTCCAGCTCCCGAGGACCTGGCTCACCCGCAAGCTTGCCAGCATCACGACACAACGTCGTCCACGACCGGTCCGGACGCAAGATATCTTCAATACCTCGCCCCGACTCGTCTAAGTACGAAGCCAGCTGATCGTTCGGATGGTCCCGAATCTCGGATATCAACACGGCCTTCTTCGGCGCAACCTGCTGCCGTACGTTGTCCAACACTAATTCTCGCGCAACCTCGTCTAGCACAATCTGACTACCAGATGGCAGGAAGGGAAATCCTTCTTTCACTTGCTTTTCGAGTTGCTTTCGGCCGAGGCCAGTTAGTGCGCGAAATCGGCGATCGAACCGAAACTCCTTGCGCTGGTGTCCAACAAAGTCCAATGCTGTCAACACCGTCTTACCTGGAGTCAATCTCAGTCCGCGGCCCAACTGCTGCAAGAACACTGTCGCGCTCTCAGTCGGGCGTAGAAACAGCACAGTGTCGACCTCAGGGATATCTAAACCCTCGTTGAATAGATCCACTGCGAACAGCATGTTGAGTTCCCTATTGCGCAAAGCAGCCAGTGCCGCACGGCGCTCATTTGATGGCGTGTCGCCAGACACCGCTCGCGCTGGAATGCCGGCCGCTACGAACTGCTCAGCCATGTATTGGGCATGTTCAATACCAACGCAGAATCCCAGGCCACGCATCGAACTGATGTCGCCGACCTTGTCGCGCAATTGATTCAGCACAACGCTGGTCCGCGCCGTATTGCCGGTATACAAGTTGCTCAGTTCTGCAGCGTCGTACGCGCCGCGTTTCCAATGCAGCGTCTCTAGATCGGTGCCGTCGTGGACGCCGAAGTAGTGAAACGGACACAGCAAGTTCTGTTCGAGCGCATCCCATAGCCGAAGCTCGGCCGCTACTCGGCCGCCGAAGAATCCGCAGACATCGAGCCCATCGCCGCGCTCGGGTGTTGCGGTGAGCCCGAGCAATTCCATTGGTGTGATGCGGTCCAACAGGCGCCGGTACGACACTGCCTGAGCATGATGGAATTCATCTATTACGACGATGTCGAAGTGACCAGGCAATATGGCGGAAAGCCTCTCAGCCGTAAGCGACTGAACGCTTGCGAAGACGTGCCGCCACCGCGACGGCTGATCGCCATCGACGAGGAGCTCTCCAAAGGTCGGATCTGTAAGCACTTCCTGATACATACGGCGAGACTGCTGAAGAATCTCCTTGCGATGCGCGACGAACAATAGTGACAAGTCACGACCGTGCACGTCGCGCACCAAGCGGCGATAGTCCAGTGCGGCGATTACTGTCTTTCCCGTTCCAGTGGCAGCGACGATCAAATTACGATGCCGGTCATGCAATACTCGCTCGGCATCAAGTTGTTCGAGCAGCTCAGCTTGATACGGCTTCGCGGTCACGTCGAGGCCAGCTAGCGTGACCGCCAAAGGATCGCGCTGCTTCTTGCCAGACGCCACCTCCAACGCCGCCCTAAGCCTGTCGCCATGCTCGCTTGGTCGGTATTGCTCGAATTCCCTGTTTTCCCAATAGGAATCGAACGTGGCACGGAACTTCTCCAGCAGATGCGGTGTGGAGATGGCCGACAGCCGCACATTCCACTCCAGCCCGTCGACCAGCGCCGAGTGCGACAGATTGCTCGATCCGACGTAGGCCGTGTGGAATCCAGAGTTGCGTCGGAACAGCCATGCCTTGGCATGCAGACGAGTGCGGTCGGTCTCGTAGTTGATTCGGACGTCAGCATCAAAATCATTGACTAGCGCGTCTAGAGCCCGCGCATCCGTTGCGCCGAGGTAGGTGGTCGTGATGACCCGAAGCTGCACTCCTCGATTCTTGAGTTCCCCCAGCTCGCGCTCCAAAAGTCGCAATCCCTGCCATTTGACAAACGCGCACAACAGATCAACTTGATCGACGCTGGCCAATTCAGCGCGTAACTCGGAGGCCAACGTTGGTTCGTTGCGAGCATTGGTCATCAACGCGGCATCAGACAGTGGTGTGGCTGGGCGCGGAAGTTGTGGGGCGCCAAGCACCTTCGGCGTCACCGCGTCGAGACGGAGAATCTTAGCTGGATCGTCCTGGTATAACGCTTCTGCGAGGGCATCGTCGTCGCCAAGCACTCTGAGGATGTTGCGCAATAGCCGCGCCCGAGCCTCGGCATTACCTACCGCACGCAGTTGGCGCTCAATCAATGGAGTGAGATGCCGGGCAATGGTCAACGCCTGTTCGGCGTCATCAACCACGCTGAGGTCTGCTTGCAAATCGGTGCGTTGCACCAGTGCGGCACTGAGCCGCTCCGTCAGAAGGGATTCATAGAGTCCAGCGTCCACGCGGGGAGGTTAACGCGAACGAGTGACATGACGGGCGCCGACCGACCGTACCGACGCCCGACTGCAGTCGACCACCCACCCAACCCGGCCTATTGTGGAAATTGGACGTTCCCGTAAACGAACGGACGACAACGATGGCAGCCGGTAGCGCGACGCTCAGCACGATCCCGGGATGCAGAGCCGGCGATCGTGAGTCGTTCGCATCGCAATTCCTGTTCCCCACCAGGGCATTCCGGCCGATCACCACCGACTTCCATCGGTCGCCCGAGCAGCGCCAAGCCACGTCCACCCCACCAACCAGGAGGTTCCACCATGGCTGATGCAGCATCGCTCCAGACCGACATCTCCGGCGTCACCGCCAACGGCATGCCCGAACCCTGGCGTGCGGTCCTGGCCCGCCACCCCCGCAACATCGGCGACATCGTCGATGACCCCAACCGCGGGCCGTGGAACTCCGTCCACAACGGCCAGACCTACCAGGGCACCTTCGACGCCTTCGAACAGCAGGTGACCACCGCCGAGCAGATCGCCTGGGTACACACCTTCAGCGACGGCATCACCCGCGACAGCGGTGACGTGCTCATCGAACTCATGGAGTTCGCCATCCAGTGGCGCAAAGCAAACGGACTCCCCACCACCGCGAAATGAGCTGAGCGATGACCACTTTCAGTGATATCGCCGCCAACATCGCCGGGGTTTACCACGTCCGCCACGCCGTCCTGACCTTTGCCGGCACGTGGGCCGCCCCTGGTACCGGCTACCCCTCCGACGTCGTCAACGCCGCGGATCCCGACCTCGTCTTCGAAGTCCCGATTCAAGCCCCCTGGACCTTCGGACCCATCCCACCGGGCGCGCCGCTCTCGCCGAGCTACGCCGAGTCGGTGGGGATCGCGGTCACCAACGCGATCGGCTGGATCAACAACTACCCGAAGCAGACCTTCGCCCTCGGCGGCTACAGCCAGGGTGCCGAAGCCGCTTCCCGGGTGCTGGCCGAGGTCATGACCGGCAGCCTGCAGTGGGCCAAGCCCAACCTGATCGGCGGCTACACCTTCGGCAACCCCTGGCGCCTGACCGGCCACACCTTCCCCGGCGGCACCGACCCGGGCGGGCGCGGCATCGCCGCCACCAACCTGACCGCCGCGCAAATCCCGAAAGACGCCAACGGGGTTGACACCTGGTGGGACTTCGCCAACCCCGGCGACCTCTACACCACGACGCCCAACGACCAGGCGGGCGCCGACATCACGGCCGTCTACAAAGCCGCGGTCCAACTCGGCATCAGCATCAACGCGGCCCTCGCGCTGATCGCCGGCCTCACCGGCCAGGGCAGCCTCGCCCAGCAGGTGCTGGAGCTGGTCACCGACCCAATCGTGGGCGGCCCCGCCCTCGTCGAAGCCATCGACCTGGCCGTTGCGTTCTACTCGACCAACCCGCCGACCCTGCCGCACATCACCTACGAGTACGTCGACGCACTCCCCAACCAGAGTTCGGTGCAGGTGGCCACCAACCACCTCAACCAGATTGCCGCGGCGACCGCGGCGCGTATGGCGGCATAGCGCGGACCCAACGCAGTCAGGGCGTACCGGCAGCTCCCACACCGAGAGTCCGACGCCGCGTCGCACCCCATAGCCCGACACCGATCCCGACGACGGCGCCGCCGAGACCGATGTACTTCTGCGATGGCCTCATTTCATGATGAACACCCATGCCGCCCAACAGATCTGCCGCGTCGGCACCACCCGAGGCCAGGAACCAGCCGCGGGTGTCCCGGCCCCGCAGCGCCGCCGCGGCGAGCAGCCCGCCGATCAACGCGTCGCGGTAACCCATCGAGTGCAGCAGCAACCACGTTGATCCCGTCGGCTTCTCGGGGTCACCCCACAGCCGATTCGCCCGGGCCGGGTCCACCAGAAACGAGACCCCCACGCAAGGCGGATACCACCGACGACGAGCCCAAACACGGTCGATCGACATGATTCGCAGCGTAGGGCCTCACCTCGCCGCTGCGGGGCAAGTTGCGCGAAAGTCCTGCCCTACCAAGGACTCTTCGAGTAATCCTTCAAGAAACACCCGTGCAGGTCTTCGCCCAATTCGCCTCGCACAATCGGGTCATACACGCGCGCAGCACCATCCACCAGATCCAGCGGTGCGTGGAAGCCTTCCTCGGCCAGCCGCAGCTTGGTGGGATGCGGGCGTTCGTCCGTGATCCAGCCGGTGTCCACGGCAGTCATGAGAATGCCGTCCTGCTCCAGCATCTCCCCCGCGCTCGTGCGGGTCAGCATGTTCAGCGCGGCCTTGGCCATATTCGTGTGCGGATGCCCGGGCCCCTTGTAGGCGCGGCCGAACTGGCCTTCCATCGCTGACACATTCACCACGTACTTGCGCCGTGCGGGCGCGGCGGCCAGAGCCGGACGCAGCCGGCTCACCAGAATGAACGGCGCCGTCTGGTTACACAGCTGCACCTCGAGCAGCTCCATCGCGTCCACCTCGTGCACCCGTTGGGTCCAACTGTTGACCGACGCGGTATCCGGCAGCAACCCGCCCGCGTCGATCGCGAGGCCGGCGGCAATCCGCTCCGGCGACGCGCTGCGGGCCTGCAGCGCCAGCGACGTCAGGGCGTGCGCCGTCGGGTGCTCACCGAGACTGCCGGCCAGGGCATGCGGATGGGCGTCACTGACATGGTCGAAGGTGATCACTTCCACCAGCTCCGGCGGCGGGGTGCGCTCGGCCTCCACCAGCGCGGCGTACGAGCCAGGCGGGCGGCGCACCGTCTGGGCAGCATTGTTGATCAGAATGTCCAGCGGTCCTTGCGCGGCCACCTCGTCGGCCAACGCAACCACCTGTGCCGGGTCACGCAGGTCGATCCCCACCACCCGCAGCCGGTGCAACCACTCTGCGCTGTCCTCCATCGCGGCGAAGCGCCTCACCGCGTCATTGGGAAACCGGGTGGTGATCGTGGTGTGCGCGCCGTCGCGCAACAACCGAAGGGCGATGTACATGCCGATCTTCGCGCGCCCACCCGTGAGCAGCGCGGTACGCCCGGTCAGGTCGGTGCGAGCGTCCCGCTTGGCCCGGTTGAAGGCGGCGCAGTCCGGACAAAGCTGGTGGTAGAAAGCATCGACCACGGTGTGGTGGCTCTTGCAGATGTAGCAGGCCCGCGAGCGCAGCAGCGTGCCCGCAGTCGCCCCGACCGCGGTGGACACCAGCGGCAGACCCTGCGTCTCATCGTCGATCCGTCCCGGGGCGCCCGTCGCGGTCGCGGCGATGACTGCGCGGTCAGCGGCCGCAACCGCGTCGCGTTTGGCGGTTCGGCGCTCCTTCTTCAACGCCTTGAACATCTTCGCGGTGGCCTGGCGCACAGCAATGGCGTCGGGATGCTCAGGCGGCAGCGCGCTCACCTCGGCCAGCACCTTCAGGCAGGTGCTGAGCTGGTCGGGATCGATCGCGGTCACCGTGGAAGGGTACGGGGACTGGGCCTCAGCAGGCCAATTAGCGAACCCGCGCCCCCGATCCTTCGGCCGATGTCGGTGCCCGCTCGTACCGTGTCCCTCATGAGCGAAGACACGACTCCCGAGCTTGGCGGGTTGGCCACCGAGGCCCTCGACCTGTTCACCGCTTCAGTGCGTCAAATTCCCTCGGAGCGCTGGGACGATCCGTCGATCCTGCAGGACTGGACTGTGCGCGAATTGGTGGCACACGCCACCGGCAGCGCCACCAGAATCGTCGTGCTGGCCGAGGATGGCGAACTCTGGGACGGACCGTCCCAACCGTCGGACTGGACCTATGACAGCCCTGCCGACCAGCTGAGCGCGTTGGGGATTCGACTTCGGGACGCCCTCCCCACGGCGGACCTCGATGCCCCACGTAAGTCCCCGCAAGGCGAAGTCCCACTGCGCCGAGCCTTGATGTTCCCGGTGGCGGATTTGGCCCTGCACAGCTGGGATCTGCACCAGTCTCTGGGCGAGTCGATCGAGTTGCCCGACGACCTGCTCACCCTGAGCGAGGGGCTGGTCACGTCGGTGCCGGAACAGATGCTGCGGCGCCCAGGCGCCTTCGGGCCGGAGCAACCCGCCCCGGCGGGTTGCTCGCGCACCACCAAGCTGATGGCGTTCCTCGGTAGAGCTGTCAGCCCGAGTGCGTAAGGCCGCCCCGTCGACGACAGGGGCGTTCGATTTCGGGCGAACTAGTTGCAGACGATCTCTACCCGAGATCGAATCGTCCGGCGCGTAACCGGTCGAGAGCGCGCCGCGAGTCCAGCAATTCCGCCCGATCCTCTGGATGTCGCCAATAGTGCCGCACCATCCAATAGAGCGGCACGCCGGTCGGTACGTACATATTCAGCGCTCCGATGACCGATTCCCCGCCATCCCGGAGGCACAGCACCACTGATCGACCGGTCTTGTTGCCGTCCTTCATGTCCGAATGGTCCCTGACATCGACGATGTCATCCCATTCCACTTCACGAGTTTTGAGTACATCGGCGATCTCGATCGCCGATGGCGTGAATTTCAAATAACCGACTCCCTCGCGCCGTACCCCGAGGATCAGCGCACCGATCGCGACCACGGCAGCTGTTGCGAACAGCACGGGTGAGAAGACCTGCATCCCTCGCGACATGGGAATGTCGATCGCGCCTCGTGGGACGAATATCGCGAAGAGGATGGCCGCTGGGGCCAATACCGCCATTCCAGTGAAGTAAAGCGCACTGAATCGCTTGTCGGGCAGCACCGTAAAGCCTGTCGCGTCGCTGGAGGTTCGCAGCTCTGTCTTTCCGGTCGCGGCCAACATCAGCGCCAACATCATCAACGCTGGAAACGTGACGATTCCGAGCACCAGCACCGTCGTCAGCAGATTGCCGCGCAGCCCGGCCAGGATTCCCCGAACAACGAAATAGAGCAACCCCGCAAGTACAGCGACGCTTGCATAGACCAACCGACGCCCGCCGGACTTGGACCAGTTCGCAGGCTCGGGCAGGTTCAGTACGGACACACAACCTCCCCGACAAATTTGCCCAATTCGGCGCCACCGAAGGCTCCGATACCGCCGCCGATGAGGGCAAAGAGGGGTACGCCTACCGGTGCGAAAGGACCCGTTGCGAGGCCCAGCGCCGCGCCGCCTTCCGCCATCCCCCAGCCGCCACCGCCACCGGCGACACCCGCGACGAGCGCAACACATCGTTCTTTCGGCGTATCCGCCATCATCATGTCGAATACCGTTGTCGCGGCCGCCAGCGCCGGACCACCGTATTTCATTGTCTTACCGACATTTTCAAGCGATTCCGCTGTCACCATCGGCAATGAGCCACCCCGCGCGATGTGCTTCTCCAAGCCTGACATTCCCGCGCCAGTCGTCATCGACATCCTGTCGATCAAATCGACAGGCACCTGGCTATGTCGTCCGTCCGCCGTGGTGAATCCGGCATTCCTACACCCCGTGGAGTCCATGGACATCAGCAGGTTCGAATTGTCTGCGTAGGTAATCGACGTGTAATCGACATCGTTGGTCAGATCGTGCCAGGAGCTTGTCCTTGCCACGAACTTGCCGGTCTTGTCGAATTCCTCTATCTGGTAAAAGTTCTGTTTGCTCGGCCACTCGAACGGGTCCATACGAGTCTTGACCGACTTGCTGCCGTCTTGTTTGATCACCGTCGTCACTTCCTCGCCGTGCTCATTGGTCGACTCGATGACTTCACGAACATTCTGCTGTTCGTCGGCAGCCTTGATTGCCTCCTGGCTCACCATGCCCATAGGTGTCGTCGGATCTGGGACCTGATCGGGAGGCCGTTGCGCGGTCGGCAGCATCAATCCGCCCAGATCTGTCGGCGGGCCCGCTTCCACGAATCCGAAGTTGTTACCAGCCGCCACCACGGCGTTTGCCGTCGCATCATCGGCGTCGCCGACGGCGACCAGCATGCGGTTGACGGTCTCCTGCTCCTCTCGTGCCAGCTTCTGCAGCTTGGCCAAATCATCCTCGGACATCATCGCGGGATCGATCAACACCACCCACTGATCACTCACATTCAGCGGCCCGGCGTCGAGTTCGTCGGCCTTCGCGAGCAAGGTCCTGCGTGCACCACCGATCGACGCCGCGCCACCACTCAACGCGGACGCTACAGCTGACGCGTAATCAGAGAACTTTGATGCATCGCGATCCGCACGCGTGAACATCGCAGCGGCCGCATCATGCGACCGACCGGACCATGACGCAGGCCTGATTGATTCCCTTCACGGCGCCCGAGACGGTTCCCGCGGCCGAGTTGATCGCGCCAGCCGACGTGGTCAAAGAGTCTGGATTCCAACCGGTCAAGGTGGTGCGAGACGGCAGCATCCGCTAGAACAATCCGTCGAAGTTCCCGGCGAGCACGTCGTCTGCCACCTCGAAAGCATCGCCCGCACCACGAACCGACCGTCCCATTTTGGTCACATTGTCGGCGAGCTTCGTGGCCACCTGCGACAAGTGTTCACCAACGGCTCGCGCCGCCCACTGGGTGGTTGAACCTGGAAGCCCATCGGCCGCAGACGTTGTCTTGTTGCCGACGTCTGCAGAAGTAATGGTCGAACTTGCAGCATCTGTCTGCGCAGCCAAGGCTCGCAGAACCTCCGGATCGACCAGCAACATCATCTACCTCCCCCGTACATGCGTCGAAGTCCATTATCGCGTGTCGCAATCCCGGCAGTCCGCACCAATATTCATCCAGATCGCGACGCGCCGACTTTGCATCGCCCAAGTTGCAGCGATACGCAGTCGGTCTTGAGATGGATGAGCCAGTAGCTCATGTCTCCGCAGTGGCTCACCAGCACTGCACACCTGCCTGCCATGCGCTACCGCCTCGGAGTGTCGTCTCCTGAGTCGACACTCCGAGGCGCCACGCCAACCGTCACGCTCGACTTAGGAAGCCCCGACAACCGCCCGCCAAGCAGTCCGAACTTGCCTGCGCGGTCCACTACGATCGCTGTTCGCCCGGCCCCAGCGCGCCATAGCCTCCCTCGTGTTAACTGCGTAAGGCCGCCCCGTCGATGACAGGGGCGGCCTCAGCGGTGACAGAAGTCTCAGCGGTTGCGCTGGTGGTGGTGATGGATCGGGGTCCCCGGCTGCGGGTTGTTGTGCTGGTGCGGGAACGCCTGGTGCGTACCAACCGGGCTGCTGGCGGTCGTGACGTCCGCGTGCGCGGTAGCGGCGCCGAGGAAGATGACGGCGGGCGCGGCGGCGAGGGCGAAACCGGCGGCGAGGCGGTGGGTGAGGTTCATGTCGACTCCTTTGTCCGAGAAGGCTTTTCAAGTTCTGGTCCGGTGTGTTCCGGTGTTGAACTAAGAATGCCGCCGGCAGCCGTCGACCTGTATCCGCCAACCAGCCCATCCACCGGCTGAAACCCGTGTCCCCCAATCGGGGGAACCAGCGCACCCGGACTTCCCTCGAAACCCGCCGCCCGTGCCGCACACTCGGAGGCGTGACAACCCAAGACAGCCTCGACAAGTGGGACCACCGCGCCGAATGGGCGCTGGCCGCCGTGGCACTCGTTTTCCTCGGCGCCTACAGCGTCGAGGTACTCGTCCAACCGCGCGGCCTCGCCCAGCACGCAGTCAACCTGGTGACCTTCGTGACCTGGGCCGTCTTCGCCGTCGACTACGTCGCCCGGCTGTACCTGGCCCCGGACCGGCGAACGTGGTTCTTCCGGCATCTGGTCGACCTCGCCGTCGTCCTGCTGCCGCTGCTGCGTCCGTTGCGGTTGCTGCGGTTGGTGGTACTCGTGACGGCGTTGCAGAAGGCGGTCGGCGCCGCGATTCGCGGCAGGGTGGTGCTCTACACGGTCGCCGCCATGCTGATGATCGGCGGCATCAGCCTGGTCGGGTCCATCACGGCGACCATCGCGTCGTGGGTCATCCAGAGCGTGTCGACCGAGGAGAAAGCACACGCCGCCGTCACCGCGACGCAGATCGAGGATCTACGTGGCGAGATCACCCGCCTGCACGAGTTGTTGAAGCAGAAGAGCGAATGACGCTCAGGACGGCAGCCGGCTCAGCCAGTCGTCGTCGTTGACGATCTGTCCACCGATGACCACCAGCGGCACCCCCGGCTCCGGAAACTCGTGCAGCAGCGTGAGGTTGTTGGTGGCGATGGCCCGGGAGTCGTAGCCGACGGGCAAGCCGACCCGGATCAGGTCCTGCGCCGACAGCGGTGCACCTGCCCGACCGGCGAGCTCCGCCAACTGGTCGTTGCTCAGGTCCGTGTCGCCGCCTTCGCGCGGCTGCTGCTCTTTGGAGAAGATCTGCTGGATGAAGCGCCAGGCGACGTCACTCGACTTCGACTCACCGGCGACAACGAACGCCGCGTAGATCGCCCGGCGGTCGTATGTGCCACTGGCCGAATACTTTTCGAGAAAGTTCACGAATCGCACGTTCACCCGCAGCGCGCCGTTGTCGATGCGGCGCCCCAGTTCGTCGCCGTCTTTGCGAATCAGTTTGCCGCTGTACGGGCACAGCGGGTCGACGTAGAGGTCGATCTGCCCGAGCGCGTTGGGGTCACCGATGGAGATGACATCCCCGGCCGGCGCGGCCGCCGCGGCGTGCGCCTGACCGGCGATCGGCCCGCCCATGAGCAGCCCGATGAGCAGCCCGACGACGACCCCGAGGACACCCCGCCAGTTCACGTTCACGCCTCCATCATGGCGCACCACCGCAAACCCAGACCACTAAACCCCGAGACGTCCCGACAACCGGGTCAGCCGGTCCGCGCTCGCGTCATCCAGACCAATGAACCGCACCGTCTTCCCTCGCGACGCGTACTTCATCCGGATCGCGTCCAGCGTCGCGACGGACGAGGCATCCCATACCGCGGTGCCCGACAAGTCGACGACGACTTCGGCGGGGTCACCCGCGTAGTCGAACTGGTGCACCAGGTCATTGCTGGACACGAAGAACAGGTCACCACACACTCGGTAGTTCCCCGGTTCCAGCACCGACACCGACGTGAAATGCGCGACGCGGCGCGCGAACGCCACCATCGCGGCCAGCACGCCGAGGGCGACGCCGATGGCCAGATTCCCGGTGGCGACCGTCGCGCAGACGGTGATGACCATGACCAGAGTTTCGCTGCGCGGCAACACTTTCAGCGTGCGCGGCGCGACACTGTGCCAGTCGAAGGTGGCCGCCGAGACCACGACCATCACCGCGACCAGCGCCGCCATCGGAATCCGGCCGACCAGGTCGCCGAGGGCCAGCACCAGGATCAGCACGAAGACCCCGGTGAGCAAGGTCGAGAGCCGGGTCCGGGCACCGGCTATCTTGACGTTCATCATCGTCTGCCCCACCACCGCGCACCCGCCCATGCCGCCGAACAGCGCGGTCACCACGTTGGCGATGCCCTGCCCGCAGGCCTCCCGGGTCTTGTTCGATGGGGTGTCGGTGATGTCGTCGACCAGCTTGGCCGTCATCAACGATTCCAGCAGCCCGACCAGCGCCGCCCCCAACGCGTACGGTGCGATGACCTGCAGCATGTGCAGGTTGAACGGCACATGCGGGATGCCGGGTAGCGGCAGCGAATCCGGCAGGGCCCCTTGGTCTCCCACGTTGGGCACGTGCCAGCCAAAGGCCACGACGGCCACCGTCAGCACCAGCACCACGACCAGTGGCGGCGGCACCGCGGTGGTCAGTTTGGGCAGCAGCACCATCAACGCGATGCCGGCCGCGGTGAGCGGATACACCAGCCAGGGCACGTCGATCAGGTGCCGCAGCTGGGCGACGAACACCAGGATCGCGAGCGCGTTGACGAAGCCGACCATCACGCTGCGCGGAATGAAGCGCATCAGCTTGGCCACCCCGAGGAACGCCAGCAGCATCTGGATCACCCCAGCCAGCGCGATGGTGGCGACGAGATACCCGACGCCGTGCTCGTGGGCCACCGGCGCCACGACCAGGGCCACCGCCGCCGTCGCCGCCGACACCATGGCCGGGCGTCCCCCGGCGAACGCGATGGTGATGGCCATGGTCACCGACGAGAACAGCCCGACGCGAGGATCGACACCCGCGATGACGGAGAAGGCGATGGCCTCCGGGATCAGCGCCAGCCCGACCACCAGGCCCGCCAGCACCTCGGTGCGCAGCACGGCGGGTGAGCGCAGGGACGGCCGATCGGGACGGGATGCGGGCGCGCGGAACCCAGGCAGGGTGATGCTCATCAAATCTCCTTGGCGGGAAGCCAGTTTGGTCAGGCGGCCGGGCGGTGGCCGAGGAAGTCCAAGATGGCGCGGCGGCGCCGCTGGTAGGACTCCTCGAATTGCGCCTCGGGGGTGCGGGGCTGCTCGATGGTGATGACGTCGGCGACAGTGGCGGGCCGGTGGCTCAGCAGCACAACGCGGTCAGCCAACAGCAGCGCCTCGTCGACGTCATGGGTGACGAACAGCAGCGTCATCTTATGGTCCTCCCATACCGACATCAGCAACTGCTGCATCTCCAGCCGCGTCTGCGCGTCCAGGGCGCCGAACGGCTCGTCCATCAGCATCACCCGCGGCTTGCAGGCCAGCGTGCGGGCCAGCTGCACCCGCTGGCGCATGCCGCCCGAGAGCTGGCTCGGCAGATGGTGCAGGTACGCCCCCAGCCCAACTTGCTCGAGCCGGGCCGTTGCCGTCTCCTTGAGCTCCTTACCGCGCACGCCCCGGAGCTTGAGCGGGAACTCGACGTTCTTGAGCGCGCTGCGCCACGGGAACAGCGCATCCTCCTGAAACACCATGGCGCACTGGGCCGCATTGCCGGTGACGGGCGCACCGTCCACCGTGGCGGTGCCGCCCATGGGCTTGAGCAGCCCGGCCAGCGCCCGCAGGATGGTCGACTTGCCGCACCCGGACGGCCCGAGGAAGACGACCACTTCACCGCCCTCGACGGCCAGGCTGATGTTGGCCGCGACCACCCCGTTGAAGCCCAGCTGCAACTGCTGGAGGTTGACGGCGCCGGCGCTCATCGGGCGGCCCTCGGCAGCCAGCGGTTGACCCGCCGTCCGACCCGTTCCACCAGCCACGCGGTACCGAGTCCCAGCACGCCGATGGAGATCATGCCGACCACCACGCCGGCGTAGTCCAGCAAGCCGTAGGCCTGCCAGGTGTAGTAGCCGATGCCGTATTGGCCCGAGATCATCTCGGCGCTGACGACGCAGATCCAGGCCACGCCCATGGCCACCGAGAGTCCGGCGAAAATCCCCGGCAGCGCACCCGGGATGATCACGTGGAGCAGCAACGACATTCGTCCGGCACCCATGGTCTGCGCGGCTTCCTCCCACACCTTCGGCATCGAGTCCATGGCATGGATGGTGCTGACCACCACGGGGAAGAACGCGGCGAAGAAGGTGATGAACACGATGCCCTGCTCGCTGGACGGGAACAACAGGATGGTGAGCGGTACCAGCGCGATCGCGGGGATGGGACGGATCAGTTCGATGAACGGCCGCAACGTCATTCGGGCGATCTCCGAGCGGCCGATCAGCACGCCCAACCCGATGCCGACCACGGCCGCCAGACCGAAGCCCAGCAGGATGCGTTGCAGGCTCGCCAGCAGGTCGTCATAGAAGGCGCCCGAACTGGCCCGCGTCATCAACGTATGGAACACGGCCCCCGGTGCCGGCATCCGGTTGAACCGCAGCCATGCGACGACGTTGTGGGCGGTCAGCAGCTGCCAGAGCGTCAGGAAGACGGCGATCGGAATCAGCGGCAGCAGCAGCGCCGGGATTCGCCGGGCGGCGGGCGCAGACATCACGTCAGCCATCTTGTGCCGCATCGGTTTTCCGGTCCGGTTCGCCGGTGACCACAGGCGAGGTACGGCCAACGTGGGTCGGGTCATGAGCTCGGTCATGGGGTTCCTTTCTCTCCTGCTGGTGTGACTAGCCCGCGGTGCGGGATTGGCCGATGGCGGCGGTGTAGCCGATGGCGGCTGCTTGTGGGTGATTGGTCCGGTAAGTGTCCGCACCTGCGGCGGTGGCGAACGGTTTGTACCGTTGGGTCGGCGGAGCGTCCGGATCCTGAAGCCAGACAGCGTGATCGGCGAAGATGCGCAGCCCGGTCAACGTGTCGGGCACGTAGGCGGCCCGGACATGCGGTGTCGCGGCCAGCCGGCGCAGCAGGCAGCTGGGCGTGGCGGAAACCTCGGTGGCGGTGCCGGATGCCCACAGCTCGGAGGCCTGCGCCGCGTCGCTGACCGGGAGTCCGCATACCTCGTCGAAGCCGGTGAGCGTCATCGGATTGGCCACGCTGGCCTGCCGCTGCGCGTAGTCAGGCCCGAACAACTGCCGCAGGTATGTGTCGTTGATGAAGCCGGGAACATCGAAATCCTTTGTCACCGCGCCGCGGCTGACCAGGTAGGTCTTGATCGGCTTGAATGCCGCGAGCACTCGATCCTTAAGCGTCATGTCGAAACTCACGAGGCCGTCGGGGCCGTTGTACAGATAGATCACTTCGGGCTCGATCCCGGTCAGCGCACTGACCCGCAGAGCCGCGTTGAGTGGATGCGCGACGATCTCATCGGTGGTGCTCTTCATGGCCCGCAGGAACGCCGCCAGCACTTCCGGGTGGCCGTCGACGAACTGCCGACGTGCGACGACGCCATGGAAAGTGGGCACGTTGTTGTCGCCGCCGTCGTACAGCAGGCGCCCCTGGTTGCGGTAGATCACCAGTTGCGGCCACGGCACGAACTGCGCGAGGGCGTCGACCTGACCGCCATCGATGGACGACGCACCGACCGAAGGATCCTGATTGACGACGTGCACCGAGTCCCTGCTGACACCAACGGTTTTCACCGCGGCCGAGAACATCCCGTCGCCGGCCGATCCCAGACTGGTGGACACCTTCTTGCCGGTCAGGTCGGCGAGGGTGCGGGCCGACGAGTCCGACCGGACCACCACCTGATTCAGCGATCCACGGAGGTTGTAGCCGGTGGTGGCGACCAATTCCGTTGCCGCGTCATCATATTTGTGCGTCTTGGAACCGTTGGTCAGCAGCGGGTAGTCGCCCATCGATCCGATGTCGACATGGGTGGCGATCATCTGCGCCGTCAGCGGAGCGCCGGACGCGAAGTCCTGCCACACCACCCGGTACTTCGTGTTGGTGGCCGCGCCGAGCGCGTTGAGCTGATTCTCGAAGTCGCCACGGTCACGCAGCAGCGTGCCGGCGTTGACGGTGTTGATGGTCTTGGATTGGTAGCCGACGTTGACGACGACAGTCGGTTCCGACAGCAGCCCGCACCCGGTCAGCAGCCCCGCCCCACCAACCGTGAGCGCGGTCAGCAGAGCAACCGACCGGGCCTGCCACCGGCTGCCAGTGCGTTGTTGCTCGTCCATGTCCACAAGAGTCGACCGTGTCTGTTACCTCGCTGTCATCTGAGGTTGCGCGGTAGTTACGCCATCTGTGTAGGTCGAAACCGCAGGTCAGATGCCTATTCGCACCGATTGCGCCGCGGCACCGATGCCGCGTGTGAAGACTCTGTTACGCTACCTCCGCTACCCTGGCACGACACAGAGATTTCGGAAAGCCTTGTAGCCATGGACATTTCGAGTGTGACGGCGGCGCGTACCCAGATCGAGCCCGATTACCGGTTTACCCTCGCCAATGAACGCACGTTCTTGGCATGGCAGCGCACGTCGCTTGGCCTGATGGCCGCCGCGGTGGCGGTTGTTCAGTTCATGCCGGAACTGGCCATACCGGGCCTGCGGCACGTCCTGGGCGTCGGCGTCGGGGTTATGGCGGTCCTGACGGCGGTCGCGGGGCTGCGGCGCTGGAGCCAGGTGGACCGGGCCATCCGGAACGACGAGCCGCTGCCGCAAGCCTCCGCCCCCACCTTCCTGACCACCGGTCTGACGCTGATCGGACTGGTCACCGTCGTCCTGGCGATCACCGCCACGGTGCGATGACGCTCCCCCAGGATCGCGGACTGCAGGCCGAACGCACGGCGCTCGCCTGGAATCGCACGGGGCTGGCGATCGCCACCTCGGGTGTTCTGGTGTTGCTGCGCAACGCCGATACATTCAATGTCCGTCACGACGTGCCACGAATTGCCCTCGTTGCCGCGGTCGCGGTGCTCGCCGTGGTGGTCTGGGGGCTTGGCGCGAGCCGACGGCGGCAGCTGGCCCGCGGAGACTACTCCGGAATGCGCTACCTACCAGTGGTCGGCCTCGCGGTGATCGCCGAAGGCGCGCTGGTGCTGGCCTACCTGATGCCACTCGGTTAGCCGATCACACGTCCAGGAATCGAATGTCCTTGGCGTTGCGCACGATAAAACTCCGCCGCGCCTCGACGTCCTCCCCCATCAGGATCGAGAACAGTTCGTCGGCGGCCGCGGCGTCGTCGAGAGTGACCTGACGCAAGACCCGGACGGACGGATCCATGGTGGTCTCCCACAGCTCCTTGGCGTCCATCTCACCCAGACCCTTGTAACGTTGGATGCCGTCATCCTTGTTGATCTTCTTCCCCGCCTTCAGCCCCGCATCCAAGAGCGCGTCGCGGTGACGGTCGGAGTACGCGAATTCGGGTTCGCCGCGTTGCCATTTCAGTTTGTACAGCGGCGGCTGAGCCAGGAACACATGACCGTGCTCGATGAGCGGTCGCATGAAGCGGAACAACAAGGTCAGCAGCAACGTGGAGATGTGCTGGCCGTCGACGTCGGCGTCGGCCATCAGCACGATCTTGTGGTACCGCAGCTTCGACAGGTCGAACTCGTCGTGAATACCCGTGCCCAACGCGGTAATGATGGCCTGGACTTCGTTGTTCTTGAGCACGCGGTCGATGCGGGCCTTCTCGACGTTGATGATCTTTCCACGCAGCGGCAGGATCGCCTGGAACATCGAGTCGCGACCGCTCTTGGCCGAGCCACCGGCCGAATCGCCCTCCACCACATACAGTTCCGACCTCCTCGGGTCGGTGGAACGGCAGTCGGCCAGCTTGCCCGGCAGACCGCCGATGTCGGTCGCACTCTTACGGCGCACCAACTCACGCGCCTTACGCGCGGCGACCCGAGCCTGCGCCGAGGACGCCACCTTGGTGATGATGACCTTCGATTCCGCCGGATTCGCCTCGAACCAGTGCGTCAGCTCCTCATGGCAGACCTTCTGCACGAACGACCGGATGGCGGCGTTCCCAAGCTTGGTCTTGGTCTGCCCTTCGAACTGCGGTTCGGCGACCTTGACGGAGATGATCGCGGCCAGCCCCTCCCGGATGTCGTCACCGGTGAGGTTGGCTTCCTTTTCCTTCAGCAGCTTCTTGTCGCGCGCGTACTTGTTCACCACGCTCGTCAACGCCGCGCGGAAGCCCTCTTCGTGCGTACCACCCTCATGCGTGTTGATGGTGTTCGCGAAAGTGTGCACCGACTCCGAATACCCGGCGTTCCACTGCATCGCGATCTCGACCTCATGACCGGGACCCGCCCCGTCGAACGCGATGATGCTCGGCTGGATGGGCTGTTTCACCCGGTTGATGTGGTGGACGTAGTCGATCAACCCGCCCGGGTGATGGAAGACGCGGGTCTCGGCGTCGGGCACACGGCGGTCGGTCAGCGACAGCACCAGCCCCTTGTTGAGGAAGGCCATCTCCTGCAGCCGGCGGGCAATGGTCTCGGCGTTGTACTCGGTGGTCTCGAATATCTCTGGGTCCGACCAGAATCGGACGGTGGTGCCGGTACAGGTGGAGGGACTGCCCTTCAGCAGGGTGCCGGGCACCGAGCGGTCGTAATGCTGGAACCATTCGTGCCCGTCCCGGTGGATGCGCACCTCCAGCCGCGTCGACAACGCGTTGACCACCGAGACCCCGACGCCGTGCAGACCACCAGACACCTGATAGGACTCGCCGTCGAACTTGCCGCCCGCGTGCAGCTGGGTCATCACGACGTCGACAGTGGGAATCCCGGTCTGGTGCATGGCAACCGGGATGCCGCGGCCGTCGTCGCTGACCTCGACACCGCCGTCGGCGAGCAGGGTGACATCGACGCGGCTGGCGTGGCCGGCCATGGCCTCGTCCACGCCGTTGTCGACCACCTCCCACACCATGTGGTGCAGGCCGCGCTCGCTGGTCGACCCGATGTACATCCCCGGACGTTTCCGTACGACGTCGAGCCCTTCGAGAATCGTGATCGATTGGGCGCCATAGCTGGACACGGCTGCACTCCTCCTACAGTCGAGCACGGCCCCTGGCGTGCAGGGGCCGCGCTGGTCTGGTGCTACTGGTTGCGGGCGGGGACGAAATCGATGGGCGCGCCTGCCGGGATGAGCTGCTCAGTCTCGACGCTGGCCTCGAACTCCTGAATGAACCGGTAGGCGTGTTGCATCACCCACCACCGCACCCAGGTCTGGTTGACGGCCTCGCGCTCCTTCGGGTCCTCGAGGAGGTTGGTGATGCGGGCGAAGCCGAGCGGAATCTCCGGGTCGTGGAAATGCTGCTGCCGCTTGAAGTTGATCTTGAACTGCGACCACTTCACCGCGTGCAGCTCTTCATTGAGCCAGACCATGCAGCCTTCGCGCTTGGATTCCTCTGCCCCGCCGAAGAATTCGCGCTGATCGATGCCGTCGATAATCCGGTCGTCGGGTACGTCGCAGCCCACCCAGCGCAGCAGGGTCGGGAACATGTCGGTGACATGCACCATCTCGTTGCTCTCCCGCACCGGCACGTGGCCGGGCCACCGGATCAGGCACGGTGTCCGGATGCCGCCCTCGGCCGAGCTGAAGTAGGAGCCGTCGAAGAAGCCCGCGGTACCCCGGCCGGCCAGATGGTCCTCGGCGCCGTTGTCCCCGGCCATGATCACGATGGTGTTGTCCTCGATGCCGAGTTCAGTCAGGTAGTCCAGGATGCTGCCGAAGTCGTGGTCGAGCATCAGCAGCGAGTCACCCCAGTTTCCATTGGTGCTCTTGCCCTTGAACTCCGGACGAACCTCCATCGGGAAATGCATCAGCGAGTGGTTGTGATACAGGTAGAACGGCTTGCCCGCATCGACGCTGCGCTTCATGAACGCCTTTGCCCGGCGGTCGTATTCGCCGTCCACCTCGCCCTTGAGCTTGACCGTCAGCTGCTGGTCGGTGGTCGTGACGCCGTCTTCTTTGGTGCCGTCGTACATGTAGGAGTAGCCGTCGCGTTCGGCCTTGTACCAGGGGTCGTCAGGCCACAGGCACTCGTCGTAGGTGCGCGCCGGGCCGTACCACTCATCGAAGCCGTGATCGGTCGGCCAGCGGCCGTCCTCGGCACCGATGTGCCACTTTCCGAAACATGCTGTGGCATAGCCGGATTCGGACAAGATGTCGCCCATGGTGCGCTCCCAGGCCACGATGCCGCCGCCGTTGCCGCCGAGCGCGATGGTGTGGTTGCCGGACCTGATGGGGTACCGACCGGTCATCAACGCCGACCGGGTGGGCGTGCACTGCGGTTCGACGACGAAGTGCGACAGCTTGAGCGATTCGGCGGCAAAGGCGTCCATGCGCACCGTGTCGGCCCCGCGCAGGATGCCGCCGCCGTAGCAGCCGAGCTCCCCCATGCCGAGATTGTCGACGTGAAAATAGACGATGTTGGGTTGTTCGGGCATGGTTGTACTGCCTCTCTATCGATTGCGTTAATCGGTAAGGGGATTGGGTGATTGGACTGCAGAGGTGCCGGCTACGGTGGCGGCGGTGCGGAATCCCTTGCGGCGGTGGTGATCAACGAGCAACGGTCGCCGCGGTAGCGCACCGTCTCGAGGTCAAAGGGTGTGCCGTCTTCGAGGTGGGTCAGCCGGTGCAGCAGCAGAAGCGGTGCACCGGCACGGATTTGCAGGAGCTTGGCGGTGTCCGCGTCGGCCGAGACCGATTCCACGGTGATCTCGGCCCAGCCAAGGCGCATCCCGAGTTCGGTTTCGATCAGCGCGAAGACGTCCTGGTCGGCCAGATTGGCGTCGACCGGGATGGCCCCGATCCGCAACGACGTGGTGTCCAGCGACAGCGGCACCCCGCCGACCGATCGCAGGCGCTCGATGAACAGGATCGGTGCGCCTTCGGCCACTTGGAGTTTCGCCGCGACAAACGGTGAGGCGACCGACTCACGCGCCGACATCACGGTGTTCTCCACCGGAAGTTGATGCCCGGCAAGCGATTCGGCAAGACCTTCCAATCGGTCGATCCGCTGTGTGAGCTTCGCCCCCGTGACGAACGTCCCGGCACCCTGCACGCGGGTGATCAACCCCTCGCCGCGCAGGAGTTCCAGGGCCTCGCGAATTGCGTTGCGGCTGACGCCCAATTCGGCGGCCAGCTCATTCTCCGGTGGCAGCAGCGGGCGGGCCGCGGCCAGGCCGCCGTACACGCCGTCGAGGATCTGGCCACGCAGCACATCGCGCGCCCAGCGGGCCGCGTCGGCGCGGGTGCCCGCATACTCCCGGGCCGCAGGACGGGGAAAGTCCTTCGGCGGGATGTGCGGGCGGCGGGTCATGACCTCACTGTGCCACCGATGTCCACAGGTGGCGATACGTACCGTGTTACGCCACCTGCCTCCAGGTAAAGCCCTAGGCCAGGGACTACGCGGCGGCGTTTAGATGCCGCTTTCGCCACCCCAGTCGGCGATGCACCGGAAGCCGATGTGCGTTGTGGCACTGTCCTGCGACTGCGACGACCGCGCCGCCGGCCGGTACCGGTGGCAGTACTCGGGCGCGCACAGGTGCGAACCACCCTTGAGGGTCTGCATCACCGACGGGTCGCCGCCCGGCGGCGGGCAGCAGCCGGACACCTCAGCGTGGGCCTGGTGCCGCGGCGTGTAGCGGGTACGAGTCCATTCCCACACGTTGCCGATCATGTCGACCAGACCGAAACCGTTGGGCGGGAATGTGCCAACCGGCGAGGTGCCAGTCCAGCCGAGGGCGCCGTCGTTGCGATACGGGAACTTGCCCTGCCAGGTATTGGCCATCAGCTGCCCATCCGGCCGGACCTCGTCACCCCACGCATAGACCGTGGTCGCACCGGCGCGGGCCGCGTACTCCCACTGCTCCTCGGTTGGCAGCCGCCTGCCCGCGTAGGCCGCGTAGGCCGCGGAGTCCGGGTAGGCGACCTGAACCACCGGATGGTCGAGGCGGTCCTCGATGGTGGAGCCGGGCCCCTTCGGGTGCTTCCAGCACGCCCCCGGGACCCACGTCCACCATGCCCGCCAGTTGCGCAGGTCCACCGGGCCGGCCGTCGGCTGGAACACCAGCGCCCCGGGAACGAGTTCCTCTGCCGGGACCCCGGGAAACTGCGCCGGATCGAGTTGTTGCTCGGCGACCGTCACGTGCCCCGTCTCGGCCACGAATTCCGCGAACTGGGCGTTGGTGACCGGGTGCCGTTCAATCGAGAACGGCGCGACCGTCACCTCATGCACCGGCGCTTCCTCCGGGTAGAAGTGCTGCGCACCCATGCGGTACGACCCGCCGGGGAGCGCGATCAGTTCGGTGAGCATTCCGACAGGTTAAGCATGTCGACGCAGGATGCGCCCGGCGAGTTTCGCGCCACGATGCTCCCCCGATGCACCAGACTGGGTCCATGACGGACACCACCGCGACCCGCGTCGCGGTCTACCTCGACTTCGACAACATCGTCATCTCGCGCTACGACCAGGTGCACGGCCGCAATTCGTTTCAGAAGGACAAGGCCAAGGGACTCGAACCGGACAAGCTCACCCAGGCCACCGTCGACGTCGGCGCGGTCCTCGACTTCGCCTCGTCGTTCGGCACGCTGGTGCTCACGCGTGCATATGCCGACTGGTCCGCCGCGGTGAATGCCGGCTACCGGCAGCAGCTCGTCGGCCGGGCTGTCGACCTCGTGCAGCTGTTCCCTGCTGCCGCCTACGGCAAGAACGGCGCCGACATCCGGTTGGCGGTCGACGCCGTCGAGGACATGTTCCGGCTGCCCGACCTCACCCACGTCGTCATCGCCGCAGGCGATTCCGACTACATTCCGCTGGCCCAGCGCTGCAAGCGCCTCGGCCGTTATGTGGTGGGGATCGGGGTGGCCGGGTCGTCGAGCCGGGCGCTCGCCGCGGCCTGCGACGAGTTCGTCACCTACGACGCCCTGCCCGGCGTGCCCGTCCTGGAGCCATCCCCTGAGCCACCGAAACGCGCCCGCGGCACCAAAGCCGAGCCTGAGCAGCCAGACCCCCAGACCTCCGCCACTGCCCTGCTGACCCGCGCACTGCAGATCGGCCTGGAGAAGGACGACGTCGACTGGCTGCACAACTCCGCGGTCAAGGCGCAGATGAAACGCATGGATCCGTCGTTCAGCGAAAAAGCCTTGGGATTCAAGTCTTTCAGCGATTTCCTGCGCTCCCGCACCGATGTCGTCGAGTTGGACGAAAGCTCGACGACGCGTTTGGTGCGGCTGAAGAGCGCGCAATAGGACCACCCTAGAGGCGCAGTACCGCCAACAGCTCCGATAGCACCACCGTGGCGAAACCGATCGCGGCATCGCCGATGCCGTACGGCAGCACCAGGGTGTCGCCATGGACCAGCGCGCCACACGAATACACCACGTTGGGCACGTAGCCGTCCTGTTCGTCGGATGCGGGACTGAGCAGCGGCTCCGACAATCGGCCAATAATCCGGGTCGGATCATCCAGGTCGAGCAGGATGGCTCCGATCGAGTAGGTGCGCATCGGACCGACCCCGTGAGTCAGCACCAGCCACCCTGCCTCGGTCTCGATCGGCGCTCCGCAATTGCCCAATTGCAGTGCCTCCCAAGCCTCTACCGGATGCTGACACGGCGCGGAATCGGACCACACCGACAGCTGATCGGAGTACGCCACCGTGTTTGATTCCCGATCCGACCGTGACATGGCCGCGAACCGCCCGCGAATCCTGCGAGGAAAGAGCGCCAGCCCTTTGTTCGCGGCAGCCGGGCCAACCATCGGTACGGAGGTGAACGACCGAAAATCGTCGGTAGCCAGCAGTTGCTGACTGATCTGCGATCCGCTGTACGCGGTGTAGGTGGCGTAGTAGGTAGCGGCACCGTCGTCGTCGACGAAGCGGACGAACCGCGCGTCCTCCATACCCGCCGCCTCGGCGCCGGTCGCCGGCCACAGCACTCGCTCGGAAACTTCTGTGGTAGAAGAGAATTCGACCGCGTAGGACCGCTCCGCGATCGCTCGCATCAGAGCAATGGTGCCCGGCGCATGTGTGCGGGTACTGCGGTGCAGTTGCAGCCTGTCGAGCTGTTCGCCCAGATCGTCGCGGGTGAACCGGTCACCGAGCGCGTCGAGCACATAGTCGGCAGACTCACCGGCGTAGCCCCGCCGTACCAGCTCAGTACGGAACACCGCCGCGTCGAGCAGCGTCGGCACCACCGTTCCGACGGTGGCGAACGGAGCCGGGTCATCGATGGTGACCCGGCCCGCCTGGTCCACGCTGCCGGTACGAAAGCCGATCGAGGACCGATGCCCCTCGCCGATCCCTCGCACACTCAGAACGAATCGCAAGCTGCCGGCGGACGTGCCGGTCTGGTTCGGGTGTGCGACGATGCTCGGGTTGCACAGCGCGGCCGCCTCGATGGCGAACTCGTTGGTGAACGTCGCGCCCAACAACAACGTTCGAGCCTCGGAGACCTTGATACCGGGCTCCAAGCGATCGGCCAGCTCGTGTGCGTGCCGCCGAAAGGTCTCGGCCAATCCGCGGTGCCGATGATCGAATCGAACGACGACACTGTCGAGTGCCGCCCGCACGCCTGCTTCATCCAGAGCCAGGATCCGGGCGAGTACCACGCCGGCGCGGGATTCCTGGAGTTCGAAGCCTTCCTGTCCCGGAACGAAAAGCCGGGTGATGACCCGCGTCGGATCTGCCACCAGCCGCTGCGGGAGGCGAGTGATCAACCCCGACCGCATGGAAGTCACGGCGACACCGCCGCAAGACGGCGTGCTTGCTGAAGAGTGGACAGCACCGCGAGGGTCGACTCAGCTCCCTGATTGAGGTTGACTCCGTCGGCCTGCAGCCCGTCGAATCCGGCGCCGGTCGTCGGATTCCACATCGGGATGCCCGCGTCGTTGACGCCCTCGAACCAGGCCGCCGCTGCGTGCACGGTGCTCGGCCAGATGGCGCTGGCGTCGATGCCAGCCGCCCGGGCGCACGCGTCGGCCAGCGTAGCCACCTCGATGGGCTGCTGGTCGAAGGCGGGCCGGGGTTCCCCCGGCGTCCAACCCGCGGCCGGGCTCACCGACAAATGGCCGTCTACAGTCTCGCAATCGATCAGCCATTCCAGCAGCTCCAGGCCGCGCTGGCTGAGCGCCGAGTCCTCGAGAGCAGCGCCAGCGGCGATCATCGCCTCGGGCAGCAACGCGTTCGCATATGTCAGCCGCGCCTCCGGCCATGGCCAATCGAGGTCGCCCTTGGGCTCCGCAACGGCCGCGGCGTAGTCGTTGATGAGTTGGCGCGCCGGTGCGTGGTCGGGCACGACACTCAGCAGCTCGGCGGCACCCAGCGCAGCGAACGCCATGGCGCGCGGCCAGACCGATCGGCCCCGTGCGGCGCGCTCGAACTGCACCACCGACAGGCTGCGAACCAGGCCGATATCACTGTGGGCTGCGGCAGTGCCCAAGCCCCACAAGCATCTGCCCCAACAGTCCTCGAAGGCGAAGTCGTCGGTCCACCGACCATTGCAGTCCATCCGGTTACGGCAAGCACCGGCGAAAGACTGCGCCTCGTTGAGGAACTTGACCGCCAATCTGGCCAGTGCGTGCACGGCGTCCCCGGCATCCGGTTCACGACTGGCAACTACCAGGACTCTAGCCATGTCGTCCGTGCAATAACCGTGCTCGAGCCGGGGCTCGGCGCCACAGGCATGCTCGAAGGTGCCATGCCGATCAGTCATCGACAGCAGATGATCGAACTTTGGCTCCGGCACTACCACGACCACGCCCGCTCCGGTCGTTTAGCCAGAATTCGTTGTGCCGCAGCTTGATATGATCTGGCGACGATCGGCCACGACATCGACGGGGCCAGCCGCCGGGCCTCAGCCGACATCGCGCCGGCCAACCGCGGCTGAGTCAGTACCGCGCGCAGCGCCGTGCGTAGCGCGTCGGGGTCATCGTGCGGAACCACGATGCCGGCACCGGTGGACAGCAGGTCGACCGCATGTGGGAAAGCCGTGGCGACAACCGGCCGACCGCAGGCGATGGTGTCCACCAAGACCCCGGAGGTGGCCTGATCGGTGGAGTCGTACGGCAGCACGACCACCGCCGCGGACAGCATCAGCTCGATCAATGACGGCACGTCGCGGTAACTGGCGTCGAAGCGGACCGCATCGGCCACTCCGACGCGCCGGGCCTGCTCGATACGAGCGTTGCGGTAGGCCTCGCCGTCAGCGGCGAACACCTTTGGATGGGTCTCGCCGGCAACCAGGTAACGCGGCCGGCTATTGAGGTGGTGCAGCTCGCCCATCGCGTCGATGACTCGTTCAACCCCCTTGCCCGGTCCCAGTAGGCCCCACGTCAACACCGTCGGCCGGCCGCTGCGCTTCGTGTAGCCGGCGGATGGCACGGTCGCGCCGTGCGGGATCGTGCTGATCTTCCGCCGGCTGACGTCGAACCCGTGACGCAGTTGCGCGCTCGCGGCATCGGACAACACCACCACCTGGTCGGCGAGCGTCACGATGGCCTCGAGCACAGAACGCTGACGTCTGGTCGGATGCCTCGGGATCGTATGCGCGACAACGATCGAGGGGACCCGCAGAGCGCCGATGATGTCCACGACTTGATCGCCGTCTGGGCCACCGTAGATGCCGTACTCGTGCTGGATCACCGCAACATCGCTCTGGCTGAGCAAGTCCGCTGCCGCTGACGCTGACGCTGCCGATCCGTTGGTCAGTTCACCGATGACACGACCGTGACTGGTGGGTGACCCGTCTGCGACTCGTACCACGCTGACATCGGCTCCGTTGGCCGCCAGCCCGTTGGTGAGTGCGGCGCTGAAGGTTGCCAACCCGCATCGGGTCGGCGGATATGTGCTGAGCATGGCGAAGCTCGGTGAGCCGGCGCGCCACGTGGGCAATCGCGGGGCATCTGAAAGTTGAAGGCTGGATTGAGAATTCAAAGGTGATCCCATCGCGTGGTTGTCACCGATGTGTCCGGCGCGAGCGAGCTGCTCGGGGAATTCAACGGCGAAAGGCCGACTACGCCTGGGCTGACTGGGTTCCCAACTCTTTCCACGCTACACCCCCGGCCCAGCCCAGCGGGGTAAGCGGCTGCCCCGCCGACCACACTTTGGCCGTTTGTACAGCCCAAACGGGTGTAGAGTGGCTCGCGCAGAGGACTTCAGTTGTGTCGAGCCCAGTTATCGGTGGCTCCGGCGCCATGGGCTCACCGTGGTCCACAACTCGCCGACGTACCCGTCTGGGCGGTCGATTGCCAAAACCTAAGCCACATAACGTGTTCCAGACAATCGTCGGCGCCGACGGCAAAACCTTCGACGGCGGGCCGGGAACCGGATCCGAACACCAACACAATGCACTCGAACCAACAACAGAGAGATAGCCAATGAATATCGGAAAAAACATGGCACGCAAGGCGAAACGCGCCTCACATGCCGCCAGGAGCTATTTCGGCTTCGCTACGGACAACAACCACGTGAATGACGAAGGAGCGGTACAACGGGCCGCCGATGCCGGTCAAGCGCGGGCGAAGATCAAACGGGCTTTCGAGCGCTGACACCGTCGGGCAGCGCCAGCCGGAAATTGGTCCGGAGCGTCTGCAGGTACTGCCGAGCGAGCGGGCCGGTGGTGTAGGGCACGTCGTACTTCTTGCAGAGCTGACGTACCCGCACACTGATCTCCGCGTACCGGTTGCTCGGCAGATCCGGGAACAAGTGGTGCTCGATCTGGTAGCACAGGTTGCCGCTCGAAAATGCAAGCACCCGACCGGCTTTGAAGTTCGCCGCGCCCAGCATCTGGCGCAGATACCATTCCGATCTGGTCTCGGACCGCAGGACGTCGGGGTCGAAGGTCTGCACGCCGTCGGGAAAATGTCCGCAGAAGATCACCACGTATGACCAGAGATTGCGCAGGAGGTTGGCGATCGCGTTAGCGGTCAACGTTCGGCGCCAGCGGCGCAGGCTGAGCGCGGGCACGAGGAGATAGTCCTTGGCCGTTTGCCGGGCAATCTTGGTCAGCATCGCCTTCCTCGCAGCCCGCCTACCGTCCTCGGAGCCCGTCCGTTCAGTCTCGGCATGATAGCCGTGGCGGGCGATTCCCCACTCGAAGACCAAGGCCAACAAAAGATTTCGCAGCGGCTGCCAAAGATGCTCCGGCTTCCACGGTTGATCACGGGTCACCCGAAGCACCCCGAAACCAAGGTCGTCGTCCACACCGACCACGTTGGTGAACACATGGTGGCGGTAGTTGTGCGAATACCGCCACTGCGCCGACGGCCCCACCATGTCCCATTCCCAGGTGGTCGAATGGATTTCCGGGTCGTTCATCCAGTCCCATTGACCGTGGCCGACGTTGTGCCCAATCTCCATGTTCTCAACGATTTTCGCGTACGCCAACGCTACAGCCCCCACCACCCAGCCGCTCCTGGACCGACTTGCGGCAATGTGCAACCGAGCCACGGCGTCCAGAATGCGCTGGAACATGATGACGCGCCGGATATAGGTCGCATCCTTGGCGCCTAGAGAGTCCTCGACGTCGAGCCTAATGGTGTCCAGCTCGGCACCGAACGCCTCGACGTCTGCCGAACTCAACCGCGCGTACACAGCAATATTATTGATAGCCAAAAGAATTCCGGATCCGTCTACGTGCGGCAGCGGGTCTCGGCTACCTAGGCATGTGTTGCCTCCAGCCTAGGCTGCTGCGCGCGTCCGTGCCACGCGGCGCCCGCCGGGACAAACGGCGCAAACCAGACCGTCATCGGCAACGCAGAACCCGCGCCGCTGCAGGGCCGTTCACGGTGCGCGTATGGTCGGGTTATTGGGACCATCCAGGCCCCCGAACAAAGGGGGCTCCATGTCCGATAAATCTCCGCGGCAGAGCATGACCAAGAAATCCGGTAAGTCGCTCAAGGAGAAACGTGCGGAAAAGCGCGACAAGTCAGGCCAACCGTCATCGGCGACCGACGGCGTACTGCACTCCAAGAGGCACTGACGCTAATAGCAGTCAGCCAGCCCAACGCTTTCCGTAGTGCGGCAGCCGGGTTCCGGGTGCGGTAGTTTCCGCGGCAGCAGCGCACGGCTGACCTACGCAAAACCCCGGCCCCAACGGCCGGGGTTTTGGTTCACCCGTGACTCGTGGGTAATCCCCACGTGAATCACCTCAACTGTGCGGGCGGTGGGACTCGAACCCACACGTTCTTTCGAACACGGGTACCTAAAACCCGCGCGTCAGCCAATTGCGCCACGCCCGCAGCACTCCGAGGATACCGGTATCGCACAGCCCCGCGTACGACTGTCCGCGGTTGGCGGCTGCGCGCTGGACCAACTCGGCGTCCTTTGGCGACACTCATCGAGAAACAACTCTCGATCTATCGCAAGCCGGCACCGTGCGCCCCGACGAATTCATCGGCCCAACGTATGCATCGAACGTCCGGCGTACTAGCAGGCACGAATCGCAAACCCGAAGTCACGCGCGGTACCGTTACCTTATGTCCACTACACGGCGTAGGAGGCCGGCGCTCATCGTGCTGGTGACCATCGCTGCCCTGGGCTGCATGGCCCTGGCCTGGTGGCAGTGGTCTCGCTTCCAGTCGAGCGCGGGCAGCTTCCAGAACTTGGGCTACGCGCTGCAGTGGCCAATGTTCGGCGCGTTCTGCTTCTACGGCTACTACAAGTTCGTCCGCTACGAGGACGAGGGCCCCGTGGCGCCGGCGACCGACGGGCCCACCCAAATCCCCGAGGGTCTGCTCCCCGAGCGCCCCAAGGCCGCCAAGGACACCGCGGACCCGACCCTCAACGAATACAACGCCTACCTCGCCGAACTGGCCGAGAACGACAAACAGGACAGGACCACCACATGACCGAGTCGCAGCCGACCGCCGTGTCGAAGGACACCATCCGCAAGGCCCTCATCGCCTACCGCGTGATGGCGTGGGCGACCGGTATCTGGCTCATCGCACTCTGCTACGAGCTGGTCGCGCACTACGTCTTCAACGACGTCAGCCTGAACTGGATCGGCATCGTCCACGGCTGGGTGTACTTCATCTACCTGCTGTGCACGTTCAACCTGGCCGTCAAGGTCCGCTGGCCCCTGGGCCAGACCATCGGCACCCTCTTCGCCGGTACGGTCCCGCTGCTCGGCATCATCGTCGAGCACTTCCGCACCGAAGATGTCAAGAAGCGCTTCGACCTCGCCTGATCGCCAAGCCCGGTCGCGACTGTAACCACAGTGCGGAAATCGGGCCCGGAAACCGCCGTGGCGTTACGGTCGCGGCCGCAACAACCCGTCAGCCCAAGTGCTTGAGAACCTCGACGGCCAACTGCTCGCCGCGATCCTCTTGCAGGAAGTGCGACGCACCTTCGATGCGGACCTGCTCGTCGACAGTCGGAATCAGGTCGACGAACGCCTCGCCGGCGCGCGGGTACGGAAACACCGGGTCCTGGTCGGAGAACGCGACCAGCGCCGGCTTCTCCCACCGCGACAGCGCGTCGGTGACCGCCTGCATCTCGGCAGCGCCGGCGGCGTCTTCAGTGATCGGCACCAAGAGCGGGAACTGCGCGGCGGCCGCCTTGGACTCGACGGTGGGGAACGGCGCGTCGTAGGCGGCGACCACCTCGGGTGACAACTCTGTCGTCGTCGCACCCTGAATCACGAAGCCGACGGGCAAGTCAGGGTTGGCCTCCGCGAAGGCACGCCATGCCATGAAGCCCTTCGACACCCGGCCGGTGAACAGCCCGGTGTTGAAAATCGCCAGGGCGCCAACCTGATCCGCGTTCTCCGTCGCCCACCGCAGGCCGATCGGCCCGCCCCAGTCCTGCACGATGGCGGTGGCATCGCTCAGCCCCAGGCCGCCCAGCACCCGCGTCACCAACTCGACGTGCTTGTCATAGCTGTACCACCGGCGGTCGGTCGGCTTGTCCGAGCGGCCGAAGCCCGCATAGTCGGGCACGATCACCCGATGCCCGGCCTCGACGAACGGGCCGATCATCTTGCGGTACAGGAACGCCCACGTCGGCTCGCCGTGGAAGCAGACAATGGGCTGGCCATCGCGCGGCCCCTCGTCGAGGTAGTGCATGCGCAAGCCGTCGATGTCGACGTAGTTCGGGGCGAAGTCGTAGCCCGGCAGATTCTCGAATCGCTCATCGGGGGTACGGAAGACCTCAGGGTTAGTCATGTGGTCAAGCTAGCTATTGTTGACCGACCGGTCAACTACCAATTAGAATCCACAGGTGTCCCGCAATTCCGACGCCCGCGATCGCCTGGTCGCGACGGCTGCCCGACTGTTCCTCGAACGCAGCTACCAAGCCGTCGGGGTCGACGAACTCTGCCGCGCCACCAACATCCGCAAAGGCAGCTTCTACCACTACTTCTCGTCGAAATCCGAGCTGGGAAAAGCCGTTATCGACTTGCACGCCAAGGCATTTCAACGCCAACTCGCCGGCTCCCCCACCGCGACACCGGCCGAGAAGCTGCACGCGGTACCCGACGCGATCGGCGCCATCCAGTCCGCCCTCGAAGCCCAATTCGGCCGGGCCGTGGGCTGCCCGTTCGGCAACTTCGCCGCCGAACTGTCCACCACTGACGACGATCTGCGCGCGCACCTCGCACACACCCTCAAAGCGATGGAACACCATCTGGCGGTCATCGCCACCGAGGCCGCGGCTGCCGGGACCCTACGCCCGGGTACCGATCCGCAGCAGCTCGCGCACGCACTACTGGCGCAGTATCAGGGCATCATCCTGCTGGCCAAGCTGAACGACGCGGGCGTCGCGCATCTCGCGCCCGCGCTGCACGACTTCATCGACGGCTATCTGACCGAACGCAACCCGGTGGCGGCGATTCGGCCTGAAAATCGCCGTGCAGTTGCGTTCGGCGGCGCGGATACACCGTATGACGCCCGCATCTGAGCGGGCCACAGCCGTGCCGCCTCGTCTCGAGGGAAAGACCAGGCGACATCGTCGACCGCACCTCGTGACGCCCTGGCATTGATGAGCCGACGCAGCACCACCCCCGCCGGGTCGTGCGCGGTGACGCGAACAACGAGCCAACCCGCCTCGACCATGCTCTCGATCCTGGCGATGTCCCGGCGAACCGCATCCGGATCGGTGTGGTGCGCACCCTCGTACTCGATCGCGATCCTCAACTCCGTCCACGCGAAATCGGCAACCCCGATCAGCGAACCGTACTCGTTGTAAATCGGGTACTGGCTCTCAGGCTTCGGCAGCCCTGCCCGAATGATCAACAGCCGTAACGCTGTTTCTCTCGGTGATTCGGCTTTCGGGTCGACGAGCGCGATCGTCTTCCGCGCCTGGCGAATACCCCGCTGCCCGCGCTGGCGCCCCGCTGCCACATCAATGTCAGCCACCGGCAGCCGTGCAGCACGCGCCAAAGCGTCAATCGCCGCAACGGCGGCATCCTCGGGAAACTTTCGCGCCAAATCAACCGCGGTACGCAACGGCGAGGTCACCATCATGCCGCCGATGCGATACACCTCATCGTCGGGTGGGACGTCACGCCAGACCACGACACCCCGCTCGGGACGGCTATAGCGGTCACAAATGTAGGCGGGTACCTCCGGCCCGACGAACCTGGCGCCATGCAACGCGGCGGCCGAGAACCCCGCGAGCACGCCCCGGCGTTTGGATCGCAACCATGCCGCTTTGGCCCGCATGATCGCGCTCGGCCTAGTACCTGTCGGCACGTAGACGTCCTTGTGCACGGCGACGAAATTCGTCCGTAGCTGATGACGGGTCAGCCGCCCCGCCGACAGCGCCTCACTCCCGATGAATGGCTCCCCCACCAGGGCAGTGTGCGCAGCAGAGTATGAATCCCGCCAGCAGGAGCAGACTCAGCCTGTGGACAACTCGCCGTCAGTTACCGAACGCAACTGCATGGCGGAAATTGAGCCCAAAAATCGCCGTGCAGTTGCGTTGGACGACGACCAAACATCGGCCCGCCCTCAGGACGCAGCCAACTCCCGCAGCGCCGGTACCAACTGCGCCAGCGCGCGCCCGCGGTGTGACGCCGCGTCCTTCTCGGCAGGCGTCAGCTCCGCGGCCGACACCGAACCACCGGCCGGTACGAAGATCGGGTCATAGCCGAATCCACCGGACCCGCGCGGCTCCCGCGCGATAACGCCGGGCCACTCACCGCGCACCACCACCGAACCCGCGGCGGAAACCAGCGCGCAGCACGACACGAACGCCGCACCGCGACGGTCGTCGGGCACATCCTCGAGCTGCCCGAGCAGCAGCTCCAGATTCGCCCGGTCATCCCCATGGCCGCCGGCCCACCGCGCCGAGAGCACGCCGGGCATGCCGTTCAACGCATCGACCGAAACCCCGGAATCGTCTGCGATGCAAGGAATTCCGGTGGCCTCGAACCCGTCGCGGGCCTTGGCCAACGCGTTCTCCTCGAACGTCGCGCCGGTCTCGGGCGCCTCGGGGTACTCAGGCACATCGGTCAACGACAACAACGTCAGACCGACAACACCCGCGGCATCAAGGACGCGCTGCAGCTCCGCCAGCTTCTTCGCATTGCGCGAAGCGACCAGAAGCTCAGGCACCAAATGCCTTCTTCGCGGGACCCGTCGGCTCGGGCAGCACACCCGGATACGGCAGCTCCAAAGCCTCGCGCTGCAGCGCGAACAACTGGTCGCAGGCAGCCAAAGCCGCGTCCAGAAGCTTGTCCAGCGTCGAGCGCGGGAACGTCGCACCCTCGCCGGTGCCCTGTACCTCGACCAGGGTCCCGGTGTCGGTGGCGACGACGTTCATGTCGACCTCCGCGCGCGAGTCCTCGGTGTACGGCAGGTCCGTGCGGACCCTGCCGTCGACCACACCGACCGACACGGCGGCGATCGCACACGACAGCGGCCGCGGGTCCTTCAACCGTCCGGCCGCAGCCAGGTAGGTGACAGCGTCGGCCAACGCCACATAGGCGCCGGTGATCGCTGCGGTGCGGGTACCGCCGTCGGCCTGCAGCACGTCGCAGTCGATGGCGATGGTGTTCTCGCCCAGGGCACTCAAATCAATGCACGCACGCAGCGAGCGGCCGATCAACCGGCTGATCTCCTGGGTCCGCCCACCGACGCGGCCCTTCACCGACTCGCGGTCGGAACGGTCATGTGTGGCGGCCGGCAGCATCGCGTATTCGGCGGTCAGCCAGCCCAAGCCGGAACCCTTGCGCCAGCGCGGCACGCCTTCGGATACCGAGGCCGTGCACATCACGCGCGTTTCGCCGAACTCCACCAACACCGACCCCGCAGGGTGGTTGGTGAATCCTCGGGTGATCTTTACCGGGCGGAGTTCGTCGTCAAGGCGACCGTCTTCTCGTCGGGACACCCGACAACCCTAGCGGGCCGCCCTGAGCACGGCGGTGACTTACCGGCGGGTGATGTCGAACGACTCGTTGCAGACCACGCCGTGCACGGGTCCGTCGAACTCGGCCTTGGCCTCGCTGATGACGTCCTCGCGCGACGTCCACGGCGGGATGTGGGTCAGCAGCAGCTCTTTGACGCCGGCCTCGCGGGCAGCGCGGCCGGCCTCGGTACCGGACAGGTGCAACTTCGGCGGACGGTCGGGAGAGTCGGTCCACGACGCCTCGCACAGGAACACGTCGGCACCGCGAGCCAGGTCGACCAACGCGTCGCAGTAGCCGGTATCAGCGGAGTAGACGAGCGTCGCGCCGGACGGATCGGTGAAGCGCATGCCGTACGACTCGGTCGGGTGGCAGACCAGGCGGGGCGTCACGGTCAGCGAGCCGATCTCGACGTCCTCGCCGTCCACCCAGACCTTGATGTCGAAGATGTCGGTGATGTCGTCGATCTCGCCGCCCTCGGGTGACGACGCCGCACCGAGCCGGTGCCAGGTGGCCGCCGGCCCGAACATCAGCGCGCGGCCGACCGGCGGATTCGGGTGGTAGCGCCGCCAGACGAACAGCCCGGGCAAGTCCAAACAATGGTCGGCATGCAGATGCGACAGCAATATATTTACCGAACCCGGATCGGCATGACGCTGCAGTGCGCCGAGTACCCCGCCGCCGAAGTCGATAACCATCGGCGTGGTGTCCGGAGCGGTCAGCAGATAGCCCGAGGCCGGAGAATCCGGCCCACCCACGCTGCCGGAGCAACCGAGAATGGTGAGGCGCACACCCCTAGCTTGCCACGCCGACACGCCCTTCGACGAAAAGACGGCACCTTTGGGCGGCCAGTTTCTCGATTACTCGCGAAAGCGATACTCATCACGCTTCCGGCATCACGATGTGCGGCGAATGCCGAATTCAGCAAATCACGTCGGAATCGACGGCAGGGCTGAGCCCTTGCGCCGTTCACGCGCTTCCCGTTCCGGACTGCTCAGCAAATACGCGGCGAGCACACCGGCGAGGCCACCGCACAGATGGCCCTGCCACGACACGCCGAACGTGCCCGGCAGTGCGCCCCACAGCACACCGCCATAGACGAACAGCACCACGACACCGACGACGATCTGCCACGCGTGCCGAGTGAAGAAGCCGAACACGATGAGGAACGTCAGCCAGCCGAAGATCAGCCCAGACGCCCCGATGTGCACTGACTCGACGCCCGGCGGCGCGCCGATGTTGCCGATGAGCCAGGTACCGAAACCGCCGAGAATCCAGATGATCAGAGTGGCCGCGAGGAACCGGCCCATGCCCGCGAGCGTCACCAGGAACCCGAGCACCAAGGCCGGGCCCGTGTTCGCGAGCAGGTGCGCCCAGTCGGCGTGCAGCAGCGGCGCCCACAAGATGCCCCAGAGGCCATCGGTCTCCAGCGGCCGGATGCCGTCCTGATTGAGCTCCTGATGATGCAGCGCATCCCAGCCTTCGATGAGCCACAGCAGCGCGACGAAGCTGACGATCGTGACACCGCCGACCTTCCACGTCGCAGGCGGCTTCGGCTTCGACGGAGTCGTCACCTCGTAGCTCATGCGACCAGGCTACCGACGAACGACGTCAGGCGAAGGCTCCCGGCAGCAGCTCGCGGTAGGTCGGGATATCGGCGATCGACTCCGCGGCCAGCAACCCGACCATTACGGCGGTGGCGAGCGCGTCAGCCGCAGCGGCCCCGATCTCGGAGATCAGTCGCGTCTCGGGATTCATCTGCTCCGGCGTCGCCGGGTCCGGCTCGATGTGGACCCGGCCCGTCGCCAGCGCGAAGACGGTGTCGCCGTCGACGGCGGTATGTGCCGGACGGATCGTGTGGGCCAGTCCGTTGTGCGCGGCGACGGCCACCTTCTTGCAGCCGCCCGGGCTGAGCGCGGCGTCGGTCGCGACGACGGCGATGGTCGTGTTGAGCGGCTTGGGGTCTTTCACCCGGGTCGCATACGCCTCGATCTGGTCGGCCGGTGGCGGCTTCAGACCAAACCGGGCGATCTGGTCCGCCGACCACGGCAGCCCGGTCTGCGGGTCGACGACGTGGCCGGCCGCATTGACGATGACGAGCGCCCCGACGGTGACACCATTGTCGAGCGTGACCGATGCCGTCCCGAGTCCGCCCTTGAGCGCCCCGGCCCGCGCACCCGCGCCCGCGCCGACGTTGCCGGTGGGCACGTCGGTGCCGGCATGGGCGACGGCCTGGTAGCCGAATTCGGCCGTCGGCCGGTTGGCCCACGCGCCGACGGGTAGATCGAAGATCACCGCACCCGGCACGATCGGCACCCGCCCGCCGGGCATCTTCACGCCGCGATCGTGTTCCTCGAGCCAGGTCATGACGCCGTCGGCCGCGGCGAGCCCATAGGCGCTGCCGCCGGTGAGCACGATCGCGTCGACATGCTGCACGCTGTTGGACGGGTCGAGCAGGTCGGTCTCGCGGGTGCCGGGCGCTCCTCCGCGCACGTCGACCGCGCCGATGGTTCCCGGCGGCGCCAGCACGACGGTGGTGCCGGTCGCCCAGCCGCCGCCCAGGGTGGCGTCTTCGATCCGCTGATAGTTGCCGACCAGGATGTCAGGGACGAAGGTGATGGAACCCGTCACCGCTCGTCCAGCAGACTCAGCACCAGATACTCCTGCAGATACGTCAGCCACTGATACACCTCCAGATGCCCCGCCATCGGATGATCCGGCGAAAGACGTTGCGGCCCATCGGGTCCGATGTCGAGCATGGCGCCAAGGGCCAGCCGCACGTCGTTGATCGCGGCCGCCCAGTCCTGCGCCTGCTCTTCTGTCAGTTCGAACTTGCCTGCCGGCTCCGGAAGCGAGTCCAGAAGTTGTTGCGCAGCTTGCCGTTTGGCGTCGATGATGGCCGGCTCGTGCAGGCTGCGCAGCGCGCCGTTGAGGCTCTCACCGGCGGCGCGGCCGTCTGGGTGCTTGGCCGGGTCGTGGTAGAAGTCCGGCAGCAACCGGCGCATGGTGTCGTCGTCGGGGGCCTGCCACGGCCCGATCTTCATGCCGGTCAGTTCGGCGAGTTCGTCACGCGGTGAAGCGGATTCGCGTTCGTCGAGCATCTCGATCAGTGAGCCGACCAAGTTGCGCAGCATGGTGACTTCGTGCGCTTCCAGACCCGACTTGATGCGCACGCCCGACGACGTGGTGACTCGCTTCCACTTGCGCACCGCTCAGCGGTCCTGCTGCATGGTTGCCCACAGCCCGGCTGCGTGCAGTTTGGTGACGTCGACCTCCATCGACTCCCGGCTACCCGTCGAGACGACGGCTTTGCCCTCGGTGTGCACCTGCATCATCAACTCGGTGGCGCGCACCTCGCTGTAACCGAAAAGCTTCTGGAAGACGTAAGTCACGTAGGTCATCAGATTCACCGGGTCGTCCCAGACGATGGTCACCCACGGTCTGTCCAGGCCGGCCACCTCTTCGACGTCAGTCGCGGGGCTTGTCCGCGCGACTACCGTCGACGAGCTGGCACCCAGAACCATGAGCCCAGAATAGCGGGGCAGATGCGCGGTGAAGAACCAGTACGGTGAGGTCTGTGACCGCCGCGTTGCTGACCGACAAATACGAGCTCACCATGCTCGCTGCCGCCCTGCGCGACGGCACGGCGCATCGTCGCGCGTCGTTCGAGGTGTTTGCCAGGAGACTGCCGTTCGGACGCCGATACGGAGTGGTCGCCGGCACCGCGCGGTTCCTTGCAGCGCTCGCCGACTTCCGGTTCGACGACACAGCGCTGGCCTCACTGGACTTTCTCGATGCCGAGACGCTGCGCTGGCTCGCCGACTACGAGTTCCGCGGTGACATCGACGGCTACCCCGAGGGCGAGCTGTACTTCCCCGATTCTCCGGTGCTGTCGATCCACGGCACGTTCGCCGAATGCGTGATTCTCGAGACCCTCGTGCTGTCGATTTTCAATCACGACACCGCGATCGCGTCAGCGGCCGCGCGCATGGTCAGCGCCTCGACCGGCCGGCCGCTCATCGAGATGGGTTCGCGCCGCACTCACGAGCACGCCGCTGTCGCCGCGGCCCGGGCCGCGTACCTCGCCGGGTTCCTCGCCTCCTCGAACCTGGAGGCGCAGCGGACCTACGGCGTCCCCGCGCTGGGCACCAGCGCGCACGCCTTCACCATGGTGCACACCGCGACGAGCGGTCCCGACGAGGTTGCCGCGTTCCGCGCCCAGGTCGACGCGTTGGGCGTCGGGACGACGCTGCTGGTCGACACCTACGACATCACCCAGGGCGTGGCCAACGCCATCGAGGTGGCTGGGCCCGAGCTCGGCGCGGTGCGCATCGACTCCGGCGACCTGGGCGTCATGGCCCGCCAGGTCCGCGACCAACTCGACGCGCTCGGTGCGCGCGGCACCAAGATCGTGGTGTCCGGCGACCTCGACGAATACTCGATCGCCGCGCTGGCCGCCGCACCGGTCGACGTCTACGGCGTCGGCACGTCAGTGGTGACCGGGTCCGGTGCACCAACGGCGTCGATGGTCTACAAACTGGTCGAGGTCGACGGCATGCCGGTGGCAAAACGCAGCAACCGCAAGGAATCTCACGGCGGCCGCAAGGCGGCGCTGCGGTTGGCGAAAGAGTCGGGAACCGTCATCGAAGAGGTGGTATACCCCGCCGATTCACCCCCACCCGACGACGGACGGGTGCTGACGGTTCCGTTGGTGCGGTCCGGTTCGGTCGTGTGCGACTCGTCGCTGGCCGATGCCCGCGCGCGCGTCGCCGCCGGACTGCACAGCCTGCCGTGGGACGGACTCAAGCTCTCCCGCGGTGAACCCGCCATCCCGACCCGACTGGTGGGTGCATGAGCCGCAAGACCAAAGCGACGGACGCTACAAACGTTTCCGGGCTGCTGTCCATCGCGGTATCCGCCCTCGGCGGTGCCGAGCGCAGCGGCCAGATCGAGATGGCCGAAGCCGTCGGCCATGCCTTCGACAAGGGTGAGCACCTGGCGGTTCAGGCCGGCACCGGCACCGGAAAGTCCTTGGCGTACCTGGTGCCATCCATCGCGCACGCCGTCGCATCGAATCAGCCTGTGGTGGTGTCGACCGCGACCATCGCACTGCAGCGCCAGCTTGTGGACCGCGACCTGCCCCGCTTGGCCGACGCCTTGGCTCCGCACCTGCCGCGCCGTCCCGAGTTCGCATTGCTCAAGGGCCGCGGAAACTACCTGTGCCTGAACAAGATTCACAGCGGAGCCTCTGCCGAAGAAGATCTCCCCCAGGAGGAGCTGTTCAACCCTGTCGCCGCGTCGGCGTTGGGCCGGGACGTCAAGCGACTCATCGAATGGTCGTCGGACACCGAGAGCGGTGACCGCGACGAGGTCGTGCCGGGCGTGCTGGACCGCGCCTGGTCGCAGGTCAGCGTCGGCGCCCGGGAGTGCATCGGCGCCACGCGATGCCCTTACGGCACAGACTGTTTCGCCGAGAAGGCCCGCGCCAAGGCGGGTGCGGTCGACGTCATCGTCACCAACCACGCGCTGCTGGCCATCGATGCCATCTCCGAGGTCAATGTTCTACCCGAACACCAGTTGCTGGTGGTCGACGAGGCCCACGAACTGGTCGACCGCGTGACGAGCGTGGCCACCGGCGAGCTGTCCGCAACGTCCATGGCCGTGGCACTCCGACGCGCCGCCCGGCTGGTGGAACCTGAACTGACAGAACGCCTCGAGGCTTCCATCGCCACACTGGGGTCGGCCATCCACGATATGGAGCCCGGACGCATCGACGTGCTCGACGACGAGCTCGCCACCTATCTGACGGTGGTGCGCGATTCGACGGACAAGGTCAAGATGGCCATCGATACCGCACCGTCGGACCCCACCGCCGCGGCTGCCCGCAGCGAGGCCGTCACCGCGCTGACCGATCTCAGCGACACCGCGTCCCGCATCATCGACTCGTTTGTGCCGGCCATCCCCGACCGCTACGACGTGGTGTGGCTGGACCGCGAAGAGTCCAGGGGCTCAGTGCGTTACATCCTGCGAGTAGCTCCGCTGTCGGTGGCCGGGCTACTGCGCGGCCGGCTGTTCGGCGAGGTGACCGCAGTGCTGACGTCGGCGACGCTGACCATTGGCGGCCGCTTCGAATCGATGGCCCGAGCGTGGGGACTGTCGGTGCCCTCAGAAGAGGATGCTTCCACGTCGTCAGCTCCCCGGTGGAAGGGCATGGACGTGGGTTCGCCCTTCTCCCACGCCAAGTCGGGAATTCTGTATGTCGCGAAGCATCTGCCGCCACCGGGACGCGACGCCGCTCCACCGGAGCAGCTCGACGAAATCTACGAGCTGATCACCGCCGCCGGCGGACGTACGCTCGGCCTGTTCTCATCGATGCGCGCCGCCAAGACCGCCGCCGAGATCATGCGTGAACGGCTCGACACCCCGGTGCTGTGCCAGGGTGAGGACTCGACGTCAACGCTGGTGCGCCGCTTCACCGAAGACGCCGAGACGTCGCTGTTCGGCACACTGTCGCTGTGGCAGGGCGTCGACGTGCCGGGACCGTCGCTGTCGCTGGTGATCATCGACCGAATTCCGTTCCCCCGCCCCGACGATCCACTACTGACGGCGCGCCAGCGGGCCATTGCCGCACGCGGCGGCAACGGATTCATGGCGGTGGCGGCATCGCACGCCGCGCTGCTGCTGGCGCAGGGCGCGGGGCGACTGCTGCGCAGCGTCAACGACCGGGGCGTCATCGCGATCCTGGATTCCCGGATGGCGACGGCGCGCTACGGCGGATTCCTGCAGTCGTCGCTGCCGCCCTATTGGTCGACGACCGACCCGGTTCGGGTGCGCAGCGCACTGGAGCGGCTGGCTGCATCCAGCTGACGAGGCTCGTGGGCAGGTACCCCGGGAGCTCCTTCGCCACCCCTTCGCGTCAGGACCTGTCAGCCGAGGCTGACATCGTCAGCACGTGTTGACAAGGTCAGCCCATGTTGACGGGTCTGGACCGCACACGTTGCAGACAGAAGCGACACGCCCGGAGCCGATCACATCCCACGCAGCCGCTCGACATGGTCGCGCTGCAATGCGGCTGCCCGCGTGAGGAACTCGGTGATCAGCTCGAGCTGTTTGGTGCTGTATCGGCTCAGCAAGCTGCGCTCCCCCTCCGCCACCAGCGGGCCGATGAGTTCGAAGGCGCGCTCGCGCGCGGTAGCGGTGGCATGCACCAGCAGTTTGCGCCGATCACTGGGGTGCGCTGAGCGCGTCACATAACCGACCTTCTCCAAGCGGTCGAGCATGGTTGTGGCGCTGCCGGTGGTGAGACCCAGCCGGTCGGCCAACTCCCGCGGGGTCAGACCGTCGGGCGTTTCCTGGATCAGGATCTCGAGACACCGCGCGTCCGTCGCGTTGATGCCGAGCAGCCGCGCGACCTCGCGGTCGAAGTCGTCGACCGCCGCCTGATAGGTCTGGACCGCCGCACCCAGACGGTCCGGCACCGGTTTTTCGCTTGACAATCGAGCGATCTTCCTTCCATTCTATTGCTTGATGATCAAGCTATCTGATTGTCGAGCCATCTGGCGAGATACCGAGGACTACGCATGACCGAAGCACTCATCATCGGCGCCGGAGTGGCCGGCCCGGTCCTGGCCGTCGCGCTACAGCGGGTGGGAATCGACGCGCACGTCTTCGAACGCTCCCCGTCCGGGGCCGACCTCCGCGGCGCCTGGCTGAACTTTCAGGCCAACGGCATGGATGCGCTGCGGGCCGTCGATGCGGCCGGGCCGCTCGAGAACCTTGGCTACCCGAACGACGCCATCAGTTTCATCACCGGCAGCGGTAGAGAGCTGGGCCGAATTCCCATGGCCGCACGGCGCCCGGACGGCCAGCTGTCGGTCATGATGCGTCGCGCCGACCTCTACCGCGAACTCAACGCACTGGCCACCGAACGCGGTGTGCACCATAGCTACGGCACGGAGTTCGTCTCCGCGACAACAGCTTCCGACGGCCGGGTCCGCGTGCAATTCGCCGACGGCAGTACCGCGACCGGCGATCTTCTGGTCGGCTGCGATGGGATTCATTCCGCGGTGCGCCACACCATCGACCCGCACGCTCGCGCGCCCCGCTACGTGCCGGTACTTAACGTCGGGGGTTACATCCCAAACTTCACCGTCGACGTGCCGCCGCGCGAATTCCGGATGCAGTTCGGCACCCGGTGCTTCTTCGCCTGGTTCCCGACCCCGGACGGTGGCACCGTCTGGTTCGCCAACCCACCGATGGCCCGCGAACCCGAACGCGGGGTGTTGTCCGACATGACCGACGCCGACTGGCGAAACTGGCTGCACGAGTTGATGTCCGGCGATACCGGACCCGGCCACGACATCATCGACGCCGCACCTGGTCCGATGATCGGGTGGGCCACCTACGACCTACCGGTGGTCAAGCACTGGCACAACCACCGCAACCAGATCATCATCGGCGACGCCGCCCATGCCACCGCACCGTCGGCAGGCCAAGGCGCGTCGATGTCCGTCGAGGACGCCGTCATTCTCGCGCAGTGCCTGCGCGATTGCCCCGACATCCCAACGGCATTCACGACATTCGAATCGCTGCGCCGCAGCCGGGTGGAGAAGATCGTCCGCCACGGACACCGGTCGGCCAACAGCAAGGCCGCCGGCCCGGTAGGGCGGTTCCTGCGTGACCTGATTCTGCCGGTGGCGTTCCGGCAGGCCGCCAAAGACGACGGCCGCTCGATGATGTGGCTGCAGGGCCACCACATCGAGTTCGACCAAACCGTCCAGCCGGTGCCTGCCTAGTTACACCGGCAGCCGCACCACGAACCCCGACTCCAGCGCCACCCACAGTGCGCCATCACGATCGACGGCCAACCCGTGCGGCTCACTGCCCGGCGGCAGATCGAATGTCGAGACCTCGCCGTCGGCGGTGACCCGGGCGATGGCGTCCGCGCCCCACAGACTCACCCACACGCCGTCGGCCGCATCGGCGACCACCGCGTGCGGCTTGCCCGGCAGGTCCAATTCCTGGATGGCGTCATTCAGCGGGATGCGGCCCAGCTTGTCCGCCCCAATTGCCGTGAACCACACGGCATCGTCGTGGGTGGCGCAGATGCCGACCGGCCCTGCGGACGGCGTCGGAGTCTGCCGGACCGACAGCTTGCCGTCCACCGTCAGTCGCCCGATGGCAGACTTCTGATTCAGTGTGAACCAGAGCGCACCGTCACCGCCTCCGGTGATCATCGACGGCATCCCGCCGGGCGCGGCGACCTGCTCCACGACGCCGTCGGCACCTACGCGACAGACAGTCCCAGCGTCCATGGCGGTGAACCAGACGGCGTCGTCGGGTCCGACTGCGATGCCGAATGGCGCACTGCCCGAATCTAGTTCAACGAACGTCAGGGCACCGTCACCGTTGATCCGGCCCAGCCGGTCGGCGCCGGCACAGGTGAACCACATCGCCCCATCGGAACCCGCGCAGATCTGCATCGGCCGGCTGTCGGCACCGACTTCGAACAGCCGCACGGCACCGCGAGCGTCAACCCGGGCCACCGAACCTGCCGACACCAACGTCACCCACATCGCGCCGTCCGGGCCGGCCGCCAGCGCGTACGGTCCACCATCGACCGCAACAGTCAGTGCACTCACGCCAGCGTGACCAGCCCGAGTTCGTTGTCGGCGGCCAGCAATGCGTTGTGCGGCAACACCCGAACGGTGTACCCGACGGGCCCGGCCACCGGCAGCGGCGTGGTTGCCGAGAAGACTTCGACGCCACCCTCGCCGGAATTCGTGTGCGTCATGGGCACCGTCACCGGGTCCACCAGTTGGTCGCCGGCGTCGACCCGTCCCAGAACCGCTTGCACCACAACTTCGTCGGTGCGCAGACCAGCCAGCTGCACCTTGGCGGTCAGCGACAACTCCGAACCCAGCAGCGGCGTATCGGGCAGCCCGTAGCTGTCGACGTCGGTGATCTGGATCTTCGGCCAGGTCTCGGTCACCCGCTGGCGATAGGCGGCCAGCGACCGGGCCGCACCGAACGGCACGCCGTCGATCGGCTCTATCGTGCGCCGGAACGACTGCGCCGCAGGGCCGTAATACTTCTCGGTGTAGTCGCGCACCATGCGCGACGCCAGCACCTTCGGCCCGAGCGACTGCAAGGTGTGCCGCACCATCTCGACCCATCGCATCGGCACGTCGTGCTCATTGCGCTCGTAGAACTTGGGCGCCACCGAGTGCTGCATCAGGTCGTACAGCGCGGCGGCTTCGAGGTCGTCACGGCGGGTCTCATCGGTGACGCCGTCAGCAGTCGGTATCTCCCAACCGTTTTCGCCGTCGTACCACTCGTCCCACCAGCCGTCGCGGATCGAGAGGTTCAGCCCACCGTTGAGCGCGCTCTTCATGCCCGACGTGCCACACGCTTCCAGCGGACGCAGCGGGTTGTTGAGCCACACATCGCAGCCCCAGTACAGCACGCGGGCCATCGACATGTCGTAGTCCGGCAGGAATGCGATCCGGTGTCGCACCTCGGGCCGGTCGGCGAATTTCACCACCTGCTGGATCAGCGCCTTCCCGCCATCGTCGGCCGGATGCGACTTGCCCGCGACGATCAGCTGCACCGGCCGCGACTCGTCGAGCAGCAGCCTTTCCAGCCGCTCCGGGTCGCGCAGCATCAACGTCAACCGCTTGTACGTGGGCACCCGGCGAGCGAAGCCGATGGTCAACACCGACGGATCGAAAGCCGTTGCGATCCAGCCGAGTTCGGCCTCGGTGGCACCGCGCTCCAGCCACGAACGCCGCAGCCGCGACCGCACATCGGCAATGAGCATCCTGCGCAGCTGCGACCGGATCCACCACAGGTGGCCAGGGTCGACGTCGTGCAGCCGCTGCCACAGGTGCGGCTCCCCCGCCGCCTGGTCGACCGCCTCCATGCCCTCGACGCCGACCAGCTCCCGGCCCAACTCCAGCCACTTCGGCGCCGCCCACGTGGGCGCGTGCACGCCGTTGGTGATCGAGCCGATGGGAACCTCGGCCTGGTCGAAGCCCGGCCACAGTTCGTTGAACATGCCGCGGCTCACCCGGCCGTGCAGCAGCGACACCCCGTTGGCGCGCTGCGCGAGCCGTAAACCCATGTGTGCCATGTTGAATTTGCTCGGGTCGTCCTCGGCACCGAATGCGACCACGCGGTACAGCGGCACCTCGGGCAGCAGCGGTGCAGCGACGGTGTCGTCGAAGTAGCGGCGCACCATCTCCACGGGGAACCGGTCGATGCCCGCCGGCACCGGGGTGTGGGTGGTGAACACGGTCGACGACCTGACCACCGTCAGCGCGGTCTCGAAGTCCAGTCCCGAGCCGCTGATGTACTCCCGAATACGTTCCACGCCAAGGAAACCCGCGTGGCCTTCGTTCATGTGATAGACCTCGGGCGCTTCGATGCCCTCGATCTCGGTGAACGCCCGGATGGCGCGGATGCCACCGATGCCGGCGAGTAGCTCCTGCTTGATCCGGTGTTCCTGGTCGCCGCCGTATAGCCGGTCGGTCACCGACCGCAGCTCATGGTCGTTCTCAGGGATGTCGGAATCGAGCAGCAACAACGGAACTCGCCCGACCTGCGCCACCCACACCCGCGCCCGCAGCACCTGCGACTCCGGCAGGTTCAGGGACACCAGGGTCGGTTGGCCGTCCGCGCCGGTCAACAGCCGCAGCGGCAGACCCTGCGGGTCGAGCGACGGGTAGTTCTCGTGCTGCCAACCGTCGGCCGTCAGCGACTGCTTGAAATAGCCGGACCGGTAGTACAGCCCGACCGCGATCAACGGCAGGCCGAGGTCCGACGCCGACTTGAGATGATCACCCGCGAGGATGCCCAGACCACCGGAGTAGTTGGGCAGGACTTCCGCGACGCCGAACTCCATGGAGAAATAGGCGATGCCCTTCGGCATCGCGGGGCCGCCATCCTCGGCATGGTCGGCCTGCTCCTGGTACCACAGCGGCCGGCTCAGATAGTTGTCCAGATCGGTGGCGCGGTAGTCCACCCGGCCGACGAAGTCGTCGTCGGTCGCCAGTTCGTCGAGGCGCGCGGGGCTGACCGCGCCGAGCAACGCCACCGGGTCGGCGCCAACCTGTTCCCACAGCACCGGATCGATCTCTGCGAACAGCTCCTGAGTGGGCGTGTGCCAGGACCAGCGCAGGTTGATGGACAACCGCTCCAGGGCGGCGAGACGTTCGGGCAGGTGGGCACGGACGGTGAACCGACGGAGGGCTTTCACACAAAAGAACCTTACTGACATTTTTTCCACGTGCAGGGTCAGTTCAGCGACGGCGCACGACGCATCCAGCTGCTCACTGCCCCTGTGGTGTCATCGACTACTACGGTGGGTATGAGAAGCACGGGCGGGCCATTGAGGCCACTACGGTGCGTAGTGGCATGTGCCCGGGTAAGGAGTCGTTTGGGTGGCCGGTCGGATCGAGATCGACGACGTCGCACCAGTGGTGTCCGCAGGCCGATATCCCGCCAAGGCCGTGGTGGGCGAAGTGGTTCCGATCAGTGCCACCGTGTGGCGCGAGGGGCACGACGCCGTCGCCGCAACGCTGGTGGTGCGCTACCACGGAGCCGTCTACCCGCAGCTCGCTGAAACCCCGCCCGGTGCAACCGCGGTACCGGCTCCGCCTCGGGCAAAAATCAAGCCCACCCGGCTGCCCATGGCACCGGGCTTCACGCCCGACGTGTTCCACGGCCAGTTCACGCCCGACGAGGTCGGATTGTGGACCTTCCGGGTCGACGGCTGGGGCGACCCGATCGCAACGTGGCGACACGCCATCACGGTCAAGCTCGAGGCGGGGCAGAGCGAGGCCGAGTTGTCCAACGATCTGCTGGTCGGCGCGACCCTCATGGAGCGCGCCGCGACGGCCGTCCCCCAGGGCGACCGCACGCCGCTGCTCGCAGCCGCGAGGCGGCTCCGGGAGCCCGGCGACCCGTATGTCCGAGCCGCGGCAGCGTTGGCGCCCGACGTCACGGACCTGCTGCGCAAGTACCCGCTACGTGAATTGGTCACGCGCGGAGAGCAATACGGCATCTGGGTCGACCGTCCGCGGGCCCGGTTCAGTTCCTGGTACGAGCTGTTCCCCCGGTCCACTGGCGGCTGGGACTCCGAAGGCCGACCGGTGCACGGCACGTTCTCCACGACCGCCAAGGCCATTCCGCGGGTTGCCGCAATGGGATTCGACGTCTTGTACCTGCCGCCGGTGCATCCCATCGGCAAGGTGCACCGCAAGGGCCCGAACAACAACGTCACAGCCGCATCCGGCGACGTCGGTTCTCCGTGGGCCATCGGCAGCGACGAAGGCGGGCACGACGCGGTGCACCCGGACCTCGGGACCATCGCCGAGTTCGACGACATGGTCGCCACCGCCCGCGACAACGGCCTTGAAGTGGCTCTCGACCTGGCGCTTCAGTGCGCACCTGATCACCCGTGGGCCAAGGAGCACCCGGAGTGGTTCACGGTGTTGCCCGACGGCACCATCGCATACGCGGAGAATCCGCCGAAGAAGTACCAGGACATCTACCCGCTGAACTTCGACAACGACCCGGCCGGCCTGTACGACGAGGTGCTGCGCGTGGTCAAGTTCTGGATGTCGCACGGCGTGAAGATCTTCCGCGTCGACAATCCGCACACCAAGCCGGCGAACTTCTGGGCCTGGCTCATCGCCCAGGCCAAGAACATCGACCCCGACGTCTTGTTCCTGTCCGAGGCGTTCACCCGGCCGGCCCGGCTCTACGGCCTCGCGAAACTCGGCTTCACCCAGTCGTATACGTACTTCACGTGGCGTAACTACAAGTGGGAGATCACCGAGTTCGGCCAGCAGATCGCTGAGTACGCCGACTTCTACCGGCCCAACCTGTTCGTCAACACCCCCGACATCCTGCATGCCAGCCTGCAACACGGCGGCCCAGGGATGTTCGCGATCCGCGCGGTGCTGGCGGCCACGCTGAGCTCGTCCTGGGGTGTCTACTCCGGCTATGAGTTGTTCGAGCACCTGCCGGTGCGCGAGGGCAGCGAAGAGTACCTGGACTCGGAGAAGTACCAGTTGCGGCCGCGGGACTTCGAAGCGGCGCTGGCCGCCGGCCGGTCCCTGGAGCCACTGCTGACCCGGCTCAACGAGATTCGGCGCGTGCATCCGGCGCTCGGCCAATTACGGACCATCAAGTTCCATCACGTCGACAACGATGCGATGTTGGCGTACAGCAAGTTCGACCCCGTTACCGGCGACACCGTCCTTGTGGTGTTGACGCTCAACGCATTCGGCCCCGAGCAGGCAACGCTGTGGCTGGACATGGGCGCCCTCGGCATGGAGGACCACGACCGGTTCTGGGTGCGAGACGAGATCACCGGTGAGGAATATCAATGGGGCGCAGCAAATTACATACGACTGGACCCGGGCAAAGCAGTAGCCCACGTCCTGAACATGCCGCAAATCCCGTACGACAAACGGCTGAACCTCCTGCGGAGGCAACCGTGACCAGCCACCTCCGGCCACCCACCGCCGACCTGGCCCGACTGCTGGCCGGAGAGCACCACGACCCGCATTCGATCCTGGGCGCGCACGAATACGGCAAGCGCACCGTCATCCGGGCACTGCGTCCACATGCCACCGGCGTCACGGCGCTGATCGGCAAGAAGCGCTACCCGATGGAGGCCATCGGGGATGGCGTGTTTGCTGTCGAGGTGCCGTTCACCAAGCTGGCCGACTACCGCTTCGAAGTCGAATACCCAGGCGATGTCTTGCACGTCACGGCTGACCCGTACCGCTTTCTGCCGACGCTCGGCGACATGGATCTGCACCTGCTGGCCGAGGGGCGCCACGAACGCCTCTGGGAAATCCTTGGTGCCCAACCCCGTTCGTTCACCACACCCGACGGCGTCGTCGACGGGTTCTCGTTCGCGGTGTGGGCGCCCAACGCCAAGGGCGTCAACCTGATCGGCGACTTCAACCACTGGGACGGCAGCGAGGCCCCGATGCGGGCACTGGGCTCGTCCGGGGTGTGGGAGCTGTTCTGGCCCGGGTTCGAAGCCGACGGTCTGTACAAGTTCCGCATCCGCAGCGGCAACGGAGCGGTCAGCGATCGCGCCGATCCGATGGCCTTCAGCACCGAGGTGCCGCCGCTGACGGCGTCGAAAACCTTCGTCAGTTCCCATGTCTGGAACGACGACGCGTGGATGACCGCCCGTGCCGAGCTGAATCCGGTATTCGAGCCCATGAGCACCTACGAGGTGCACCTCATGTCCTGGCGCCCCGGGCTGAGCTATCGGGAACTGGCCGTCGAACTCACCGAATACGTCGTGGCGCAGGGCTTCACGCACGTCGAGCTACTTCCGGTGGCCGAGCACCCCTACGGCGGCTCCTGGGGTTACCAGGTGACGTCGTACTACGCACCGACCTCGCGACTCGGCACACCTGACGACTTCCGGTACCTGGTCGACACGCTGCACCAGGCCGGCATCGGCGTGATCGTCGACTGGGTGCCCGCGCATTTCCCCAAGGACTCGTGGGCACTGGGCCGCTTCGACGGCACGCCGCTGTACGAACACGCCGACCCGCGGCGCGGCGAGCAACTCGATTGGGGGACCTACGTTTTCGACTTCGGACGCAACGAGGTCCGCAACTTCCTGGTGGCCAACGCGCTGTACTGGCTCGAGGAGTTCCACATCGACGGCCTCCGCGTCGACGCCGTCGCCTCCATGCTGTACCTCGACTACTCCCGCCCCGACGGCGGTTGGACGCCCAACATCTACGGCGGCCGGGAGAACCTGGAGGCAGTGCAGTTCCTGCAGGAGATGAACGCCACCGTCCACAAACTGGTCCCCGGCATCGTCACCGTCGCCGAGGAATCCACCTCGTGGCCCGGCGTCACCCGCCCGACAAACCTTGGCGGCCTTGGCTTCTCGATGAAGTGGAACATGGGGTGGATGAACGACACCCTGGACTACATCAGCCACAACCCGGTGCATCGCAGCTATCACCACCACGAGATGACGTTCTCGATGCTGTACGCCTACAGCGAGAACTATGTGCTGCCGATCAGCCACGACGAAGTCGTGCACGGCAAGGGCACACTGTGGACCCGGATGCCCGGCGACGATCACGCCAAGGCCGCAGGCCTCCGGCAGCTCCTGGCCTACCAGTGGGCCCACCCGGGCAAGCAATTGCTGTTCATGGGACAGGAATTCGGCCAGCGCGCCGAGTGGTCCGAGGAACGGGGACTGGACTGGTTCCAACTCGGCGAGCACAGCTTCTCCACGGGGGTGCAGCAGCTGGTCCGCGACATCAACGGCATCTACCGCGACAACCGCGCGCTGTGGTCCCGCGACAGCAATCCCGAGGGTTACTCGTGGATCGACGCCAACGACTCGAACAACAATGTGCTGAGCTTCCTCCGGTTCGGCGACGACGGGTCGGCCATCGCCTGCGTCTTCAACTTTTCCGGTAGCGAGCACTCGCAGTACCGGCTGGGCCTGCCGCACACCGGTACCTGGCACGAACTGCTCAACACCGACGCCACCGTCTACAACGGTGCCGGCGCAGGCAACATGGGCGTGGTCGAGGCCACCGACGACCCCTGGCACGGCCGGCCCGCGTCCGCGGTCCTGGTACTCCCGCCACTGTCAGCGCTCTGGCTCAAGCCCGCCGAGTAGACCGCGAGCAGAGATCAGTAGAGGGCGTTGGCGAGGTTGCGCCGGCCGGCGATGACCTCGGGGTCGGCCGGGTCGAACAGGTCGAACAACTCGACGAGCCGGGTCCGCACGCGGGTCCGGTCGTCGCCCGAAGTCTTCTTGACGAGCGCGATCAGCCGGTTGAACGCAGCGGCGACGTCGCGCTGGAACAGCTGCACGTCGGCGGCCGCGAAGGCCAGGTCGATGTCGTCGGGTGAAGCATCGGCGAGACGCACGGCTTCCGGCCGCTGCGCGGACGCGCGCTGCAGGAACGCGATCTGCTGCACGGCACCCTTGGCCTCGACGTGCGCCGGGTCGGTGTCGAGGATCGCCTGGTACGCGGCCAAGGCGGCGTCGAAGTCTCCGTTGTCCAGGAAGTCCCGGGCCTGCGCGAGTGCGGGGTCGACCTGCTCATCCTCGCCCTCGGCGCCGCTACCGAGCTTGCCGGCGGTCGCCTGCAGCAGCGAGTCCACCCAGCGTCGCAGCTGATCAGCCGGCTGGCCGCCCTCGAAGCTCGTGATCGGCTGTCCCCCGGCCAACGCCACAACCGTCGGTACGGCCTGGATACCGAACATCTGCGCGATGCGCGGCGCGGTGTCGACGTTGACCGTGCCGAACGACCACTTGCCGCCGTCTTCGGCCGCCAGCGCGGACAGTGTCTGCCCCAACTGGACGCTCGAGTCGCTACGCGGCGACCACAGCAGCACCACGACGGGCACCTCGCCGGAGCGGATGAGCACCTCGGCTTCGAGATTGGCCTCGGTGATCTCGATGCCACCAGGTGCGCCACCGGCAGCGGCAGCGCCTTCGGCGGGACGGTTCTTGAGCGCGGAGAGGTCAACCGCACCAGCCAGGGCGGGACCAATAGGACGCGGACGAGTCACGCTGTCCAGTCTGTCACGCGACGGCCGACGCCTCCGGTTCGGCCTCGGCCGCAGGAGCACCGACAGCCAGGGCCCCGCTTCGTTCGGCCCAGCGCAGGAAGATGACACTGGCCAGCGGCACGATGCTGGCCAGCGCCGCCGACACCCACGTGGCCGGGGACCAGCGCGCGGCCCGGCCGACGACCAGTCCGGTGGCCAGGAACGCCAGGAACACCACGCCGTGGACCATGCCGAAGATGTGCACGCCGATCTCGGTCCGGGGCGTGCCGAGGTACTTGAAGTACATGCCGGTCAGCAGCCCGATCCAGCTGAAGGCCTCAGCCAACGCGATCAGACGAAACCAGCCCGCCACCCGGGACACCACAGCGCTCATGGCGCCATTGTGCCCGAGTGACGGGCTGACTACTACGAGGCGTAGTTCACACCTCGTCATCGCCGAGATGACGGTTGATGACGAAAATCGGCGGAAAACCGTCATCAAGCGCCATCTCGGCGCGGAAAACTAGGGACGACGCAGGATCAGGGCGTCGCCCTGACCACCGGCGCCACACAGCGCCGCCACCGCGTACTTCCCGCCCCTGCGCTGAAGCTCGAGAGCGGCATGCAGGGTGATGCGGGCGCCGGACATGCCGATCGGGTGACCGATGGCGATGGCGCCACCGTTGACGTTCACCTTGGCCGGGTCGACGCCAAGCTCCTTGGTCGAGGCCAGCGACACCGCGGCGAACGCTTCGTTGATCTCCAGCACGTCCAGCTGGTCGACCGTGATGCCCTCACGCTCGACGGCCTTCTTGATGGCGTTGGCCGGCTGGCTCTGCAGCGTCGAGTCCGGACCGGCGACGACGCCGTGCGCGCCGATCTCGCACAGCCAGGTCAGGCCCAGCGACTCGGCCTTTTCCTTGCTCATCACCACGACGGCACACGCGCCGTCCGAGATCTGCGACGACGAACCGGCGGTGATGGTGCCGTCCTTGCGGAACGCCGGCTTCAGGCCGCCCAGGGACTCAGCCGTGGTGTTGCCCCGGATGCCCTCGTCCTCGGCGAATTCGATCGGGTCGCCCTTGCGCTGCGGGATGGACACCGGCACGACCTCGTCGGCGAAGACGCCGTCCTTCCAGGATGCGGCGGCCTTCTGGTGCGACTGCGCGGCGAACTCGTCCTGCTCGGCGCGGGTGAACTTGTCCTGGTCGTTGCGCTGCTCGGTCAGGGCGCCCATCGGCTGGTCGGTGAACACGTCGTACAGACCGTCGTACGCGAGGTGGTCCAGCGCGGTCACGTTGCCGTACTTGTAGCCCTCGCGGCTCTTGGGCAGCAGGTGGGGCGCCTGGCTCATGGACTCCTGACCACCGGCCACCACGACCTCGAACTCACCGGCGCGAATCAGCTGGTCAGCGAGCGCGATGGCGTCGATGCCCGACAGGCACATCTTGTTGATGGTCAGCGCCGGGACGTCCCACGGAATGCCGCCGCCGACGGCCGACTGACGCGCCGGCATCTGGCCCGCACCGGCGGTCAGGACCTGGCCCATGATCACGTAATCGACGAGAGACGCGTCGGCCTCACCATTCGGGAAGGCCTTTGCCAGAGCACCCTTGATCGCGAGAGCCCCCAGGTCGCTACCCGAGAAGTCCTTCAGCGAACCCAGCAGTTTGCCCACCGGGGTGCGGGCTCCAGCAACAATTACCGAGGTCGTCATTTCCATCCTCCAACAAATCTGTAACGGCTAATGTGGCCGATCACACAGGCGCAAATTCGGTCGTATCAGGTTACCTTTACGTTATGACCACCGAACACGTCGACGCCCGTCCCGCGCTGGCCAGCGCGCTCGTGACCGCTATCGATCACGTCGGTATCGCCGTGGCTGACCTCGACGCCGCAATTCGCTGGTACCACGACCACCTCGGCATGATCGTGCTGCACGAAGAGGTCAACGAAAGCCAGGGCGTCCGCGAGGCCATGCTCTCGGTGCGTGGCGCGCCGGTCGGCAGCGCCCAGATTCAGCTGCTGGCCCCGCTCGACGAAACGTCGACCATCGCCAAGTTCCTCGACACCCGCGGTCCTGGCCTGCAGCAGCTGGCCTACCGGACCAGCGACATCGACGCCCTGTCCGAACGCCTACGAGCCGAGGGCGTCCGCCTGCTGTACGACGCCCCGCGCCGCGGTACCGCCGATTCGCGCATCAACTTCATCCACCCGAAGGATGCCGGTGGTGTGCTGATCGAGCTCGTCGAACCCGCCGCCGACGGACACTGACGCGCCGCTCGCGCCCTAACTAGGACCACCTTCGGGTCGGTCCTCTGTTACCCCGATTCGCCCAGCACGGCGTGTGCCAATGCCGGCGGTCTTCGGCGTCGTCGACCCGTAGCACCACCACATGCGCAGTGCCCGGGCGAATTTCGTGATCGCACCCCGGGCACCGATACGTCTTGACGGCGCGCGAACCGGCAACCGGACGTACCTCGTAGTCGTATCCGTCGGGCCCGGTCTCCACCCGGCGCGACGACAGCCCGAGCCGCGGCGGCGGGTCGCGCCGAGGCCGCTCCGGACGTCGCCGAGGCATCAGAACAACCGGAACTCGTCGTTGTCCATGCCGCGCATCTTGTCGTAGTCCAAAGTGACGCAACGGATTCCGCGGTCAGTCGCCAACGTGCGAGCTTGCGGCTTGATCTGCTGGGCGGCGAAGACGCCGGCCACGGGCGCCAGCAAGCTGTCGCGGTTGAGCAGGTCGAGATACCGCGTCAGCTGCTCGACGCCGTCGATCTCGCCGCGGCGCTTGATCTCCACCGCGACCGACGCACCGGTCTCGTCCCGGCACAGGAGGTCCACCGGACCGATCGGCGTCGGGTACTCCCGTCGCACCAACGTGTAGCCGACACCCAGCAGCTCGACGTGCTCGGCGAGCAACTCCTGCAGGTGCGCCTCCACACCGTCCTTGACCAGACCGGGATCGACGCCGAGTTCATGGCTGGAGTCGTGCTCGATGTCCTCGACGGTGATCCGCAGCTGCTCGCCGGCCTTGTTCTCGACGACCCACACCAGAGCCGAAACCCCGTCCGCCGCCGTCTCCTCCACAGTCCAGCACGGCGGCGTCATCCAGTTCAGCGGCTTGTAGGCACGGTCGTCGGCATGCACGCTCACCGACCCGTCCGCCTTGAACAACAGCAGGCGACGGGCTGACGGCAGATGTGCGGTCAAACGTCCGACGTAGTCAACGGTGCACTGGGCGATCACGAGACGCACCCGACCCACCTTAGGGGCACTGAATCCCGGTCCGGACTCGCCCCACGAACTAGGCTGACGCCCAATGACTGCGGACCAGACCGGGACGACGCGCCTGGCGCGGCTACGGGAAGCCATCACCCCGCGTACCAGCTTGCAGGCCAGACCCGAGTACGGATCGTGGATTCTGGGGCGCGTCTCCGAAACCCAGCGCCGCCGCCGGATCCGTATCCAACTGATCCTGACCACGTTCGTGATCGTCGCGAACATGATCGGCGTCGGCGTCTCGATTCTCATCGAGACGGTGCTGTTCCCGACCCCCAACGTCTTCCGGTCCGACGTCTGGTGGATCACCACGATCGTGGCGCCGGCGTACATCGTGCTCGCCTTCCTCGTCGGCGTGGTGTGGGCGACCAACAGGGTGATCCAAAGCGTGCGGTGGGCCATCGAAGAACGCACTCCCACAGTCGAGGACCAGCGCAACACCTTCCGGGCACCGGGCCAGCTCACGCGGGTGCTGCTGTGCCTATGGGGCGCCGGCGCCGTACTGCTGACGACGCTGTACGCGTTGCACGACACGCAGTTCATTCCCAAACTGCTGCTGGGCGTGACGTTCCCCGGCATCGTCGTGTCCACCAGTTGCAACCTGTACACCGAGTTCGCGCTGCGCCCGGTCGCCGCCGACGCCCTGCAGGCCGGGCGCCCGCCGTCGCGGCTGGCCCCGGGGATCATGGGCCGAACCATGGTGGTGTGGGCATTCGGCTCGGGAGTTCCGATGCTGGGCGTGCTGTTGGCCGCGGTGTTCGCACTGACCCAAACCACCCTCACGCCAACCCAATTCGCCTTCGCCGTCCTGGTCCTGGCGGTGTTCGCATTGGTGTTCGGCGCGTTGTTGATGTGGATCGTGGCGTGGCTGACGGCGAGCCCGATCCGCATCGTGCGAGAGGCCCTCAGCCGCGTCGAGCGGGGCGACCTGACCACTGACCTCGTGGTCTTCGACGGCACCGAATTGGGCCAGTTGCAGCGCGGATTCAACTCGATGGTGCACGGGCTGCGCGAACGTGAGCGGGTGCGCGACCTGTTCGGCCGCCACGTCGGTCGCGAAGTCGCTGCCCTGGCCGAGCAGGAAAAACCAGAACTCGGCGGCGAAGAACGCCATGCGGCGGTGATCTTCGTCGACGTCATCGGCTCCACCCAACTGGTGACCAGCCGCCCGGCAGTCGAGGTCGTCGAGCTGCTGAACCGCTTCTTCGCCGTGATCGTCGACGAGGTGGACCGCCACCACGGCTTCGTCAACAAATTCGAGGGCGACGCGGTGCTGGCAGTGTTCGGAGCGCCGGTGTCACTGCAGTGCGCCGAGGGTGACACGCTGGCCGCCGCCCGCGCCATCGCGTCACGGTTGCGCGACGAAGTGCCCGAGCTCCAAGCCGGGCTCGGCGTCGCCGCCGGGGCGGTGGTGGCCGGCAATGTCGGGGCCAAGGAGCGGTTCGAGTACACGGTGATCGGCGAACCGGTCAATGCGGCAGCCCGACTGTGCGAGCTCGCCAAGTCCGTGCCGGGTCAGCTGGCGGCCGCCGCGGACATGCTCGACGCGGTCAGCGAATCGGAAAGAGCGCACTGGGCTTTGGGCGACACCGTCACGCTGCGCGGGCTGTCCGAGCCGACGCGGTTGGCCATTCTGGCCGGAAATTCATAACTGCTTCACACAGATCCGGAGGATCATGGTGACCATGAAGCGACATTCCGCCATGGCCGCCGCCGGCGCACTCGCCATGTCGTTCGCGCTCGCACCGCTCGCCGCTGCCGACATCTACGACACCAGCGGTTCGGCAGCTGACGTCATCAACAATCTCCAGTCCGAGGGCTACCTCGTCCACATCAACTGGACCAACGGCTTCGACGTCAAACCACTGGACGTCTGCTGGGTCACCGGCGTGAACAACCCCGGCAATTTCAAACCCGGCGGGCCGGTGGCCGCAACCGTCTACGTCGACGTGCAGTGCCCCAACCACGAGTACTGAGTCACACCTGCGGGTAGGGCGCGAAGCGGCTGTCGAATCCGGCCTTGCGCTGATCGAGGGCCGCTTGCCGTTGTGCGGCAGTGACATACACGGTCCCGGGCGGCAGGACCGTGCTGAGGTCGCTCAGCGCGACCACCTGTGAACTCACCTTCGGCAGCTCGGTGCCGGTCGTGTCGATGCCCTGGAAGCGGATCGAAATGGTGCCCTGGTTCAGGCCGCCCGTGGATACCCAGTTCGCCACGCCGGGGTCCGTCGGTGACACCACGATGGTGTAGCTGCCGTCCGGGTTGGCCACCGATTGGGCGATGTTGAGGCTGGTCTGCTGATCCCAGTAGTTCTTGGTGATGGTCCAGTCGTTGGTCACCGGTACGACGAAATAGCCCGCATCGCCGGGCTTGATGGTCAGCACCAGCGCCTGGTCGTTGGCCAATTGGAAGTACCCCGGGCTCTGGACCTGAGTCGACAGGAACGTGGCGTTGCTCGCCGGATCGGTGAACACGTTGGGCGCCTTCTGCTTTCCGGATGAATCGTGTGTGGCGACCGACATGTACTGCGGCTCCATCTGCAGTCCGAGGGCCAACACCACCGAGGCCTCCAGCCCCTTCAGGAGCGTCGGCACCACCGGCAGCGGCGGGACGAGCGAGACCAGATTGGTCAGCAGCGAATTACCGGCCACGAACGATCCAAGGCCCGGAATGGCGAAGCCACCGATTTGCGCGAACAAGCTGTCCGGAGGGCCACCGACCCGCTGGATCGACAGACTCATCGGAGACTGAGCATTCCAGTCCGACAACGTGTTTCGGGCCACGATCAACGTGGTGTCGGCCGGAATCTGAAGATGGTTGGTCTCGCCCTGAGCGGCCGGACGCGAACTCACCGTGACCGCGAAGGTGCCGTCGGGGTTGATCTGCATGTCCTTGGCATTGAGCACCGCCGCCGTGGTCCCACCCAGGCCGGTCAGCACACTGAACGTGGTCTCGGCGGGCATCTGACCGGGCGCGAACTTGCCCGTGATGACGTACGTCGACGTCGAGTTGACCCCCATCATCCGGTAGATGGTGTCCGGATTGTCATAGAGAATCCGGGTGCCCGTGACGGACTGACCGAACCAATCATGCGGCGGCATAACCATTTCCAGCACCGTCGGGTTCATGGAGTCCAGCAGTTGGTACTCCATGGCGGCCTGTTGGGCGTACTCGTTGACTGCTTGCCCCAGCTGGCTCAGGTTCCCCTGGTCGGGCCCGCCGACCTGGGAGTACTGCTGCTTGGCATTCATCTGGAACCCAAACGTGAGGATCGCCTTCATGAGCTGCATCGGCAGCGTGTTCACGATGGCGTTGGCCTGCTTCTCCGCGGCCAGCTGCTGGGACGTGCCGAGCACCGTGGCGGTGCTCGGGAGCGTCGTCGGCGCGGCCGCCAATGTCGTTGTCGCGGAGGATGACGCGTTCTCCCGCCGGGTGACGCCGAGCAGTGCGGACAATGCCGCGTTCTGCAGTGGCGCCATAGGGTTTCCTGACGCATTCGCCGTCCCGGTCCAGCCTACTGCCGCAAGCGCATGCGACACCGCCGAGGTCGCCGCAGCGATCGGCGCACCGATCGACGCCACGGGCACGGCCACATTCACCCTCGGCACGGTGCTCACGGGTGCGTTCGCGACCGCCGCCACCTGTTCCTTCGAGGGCTGCTGAGCCGCCGTCACGCGCGGCGTGGTGGAGACCTTCTTGGTCGAGGACTTCGTGCCGGAATCCGACGTCTTGTCGGTATCGGCCGAGTCCTTCGCCGGCGATGGCTTCGCCACGTCCGTCTTGCCCGACGGGCGCTTCGACGACTTCTTCCCCGAATTCACGACGCCAGAGCCCTTGTTGCCCTTGTCGGTCTTCGGGCTGTTCGCGTCGGACTTCTCCTCGCCGCCCTTGGCATTACCGTCGCCCTTGGCGTGGCTGTCCGATGACGACCCACCGGCGTCGCTCGGCGCGGCGACTGCGACGCCAGGGCTGCTCGCCACGGCCACGCCAAGACCGAGGGCGACGGCCAACACACCGACCCGGCCGACGAATCTCGCTGCGCCAGTGAGCAACTGCTCACGACCGTTCATTGACATGCGCCTCCCCTGGACCCCGGCCAGAACGCATTCCAGTTATAACAGGGACACACCCGCACGTCAGCCATTTGCGAGACAAATGATTAAATATGTCTCGCGAGCCACGTTGATGTCGATTTTCCGCTAGTACTCGGCGCGGCTGCATGCCATTGTCGAAGACATGTACGACGACTTCGACCGCTGCTACCGGGCAGTCCAATCCAAGGACGCCCGGTTCGACGGTTGGTTCGTCACGGCCGTCCTCACCACCGGCATCTACTGCCGGCCCAGTTGCCCGGTCCGGCCACCGTTCGCGCGCAACGTCCGCTTCTACCCAACCGCAGCCGCGGCGCAACGAGCGGGCTTCCGGGCGTGCAAGCGCTGTCGGCCCGATGCGTCGCCGGGGTCGCCAGAGTGGAACATTCGCACCGACGTGGTCGCCCGCGCGATGCGCTTGATCGCCGACGGCACTGTCGACCGCGAGGGTGTCACCGGGCTGGCCACCAGGCTCGGCTACACCACCCGGCAGCTCGAGCGTCTACTCCAGGCCGAGGTCGGCGCGAACCCCTTGGCGCTCGCCCGGGCCCAACGGAGCCAGACCGCGCGGGTACTCATCGAGACCACGAAGCTGCCCTTCGGGGACGTCGCTTTCGCCGCAGGATTCTCCAGCATCCGCCAGTTCAACGACACCATTCGCGAAGTATGCGCACTGACACCCACCGAACTCCGCCAACGGGCACAGGCACGGTTCAAACCGAACGAAACCACCGGCACGGGAACGCTTTCCGTCCGCCTTCCGGTCCGGACGCCCTTCGCCTATGAGGGAGTGTTCGGGCATCTCGCGGCCGGCGCGGTGCCCGGTGTCGAAGAAGTGCACGACGGTGCCTTCCGACGCACCCTCCGACTGCCCAACGGCACCGGCATCGTCGGCCTGTCGCCCCGCGTCGACCACGTCCAGTGCACGCTGATCCTCGACGACTTCCGGGACCTGGCCACCGCCATCGCCCGATGCCGACGACTACTCGACCTCGACGCCGACCCCGAGGCCGTCATCGACGTCCTCAACGCCGACAGGCACCTGGCACCCATCGTCGCCAAGGCACCCGGCCAACGAATCCCCCGTACGGTCGATGAGAACGAGCTGGCGCTGCGCGTCGTCATCGGCCAGCAGGTGTCCATGAAGGCCGCGGCAACGCATACCCGTCGGCTTGCGGTCACCTACGGCACGGCGATCGACGATGCGATGGGTGGCCTGACCCACGTCTTCCCTTCCGTGTCGCAGCTGGCCGAGATCGATCCCAGCCACCTCGCATTCCCCGAGTCCCGTCGACGCACCCTTGTCGCATTGATCGACGCCCTCGCAGCCGGCACCGTTGAACTCGACGCCGGATCAGACTGGCTGCAGGCTCGTGCCCAGCTGGCCGAACTACCCGGGATCGGACCATGGACAGCCGAGGTGATCGCGATGCGGGGGCTCGGCGATCCCGATGCCTTTCCCGCCAGCGATCTCGGAGTCCAAGTCGCGGCCAAGCAGGCTGGATTACCGGACAATGCACGTCAACTGATCGAACACAGTGCACGATGGCGCCCGTGGCGCGCGTATGCCACACAACATCTATGGACTTCCTTGGATCACGCGGTCAACCAGTGGCCGCCGCCACTGACCAGCAACACGACGCAATCACCACAACAGGAGCAGGCATGAGCGCCACCTTGCAGACCCGGACCATGCAAAGTCCGGTCGGCACCATCACCCTCGCCGGACGCGATGGCCGGATACGACATCTGCGGATGGACGAACAAACCTACGAACCCAGCCACGACGGTTGGGAGCCCGACCAGACGGCATTTCAGGATGCGGTGGATCAACTCACCGCCTACTTCGCCGGTGACCTCCAGGAATTCGATCTGGAACTCGACCTCGTGGGTACTGAATTCCAGCGCCGCGTATGGGGCGCGCTGTTGACCATTCCCTATGGCGAGACGCGGTCATACGGCGAAATTGCCTTGCAAGTCGGATCACCGGGTGCTTCGCGAGCCGTGGGATTGGCGAATGGGCATAATCCGGTGGGCATCATCGTGCCGTGCCATCGGGTGATCGGGGCGAATGGCAGCTTGACCGGATATGGCGGTGGATTGGATCGCAAGAAATTGCTTCTGGATCTCGAGAAAAGCCGGTCGGGAGCCGATGAGCCGACGCTGTTCGATTGATCGAACGGCGTAGGCCGGCGCCGCGAATTGCGCGGCGCCGAAATGCAAAAAGCGGCAGAAACGCAAAATGCCTCAGCCCCCGATTTTCATCGGGGGCTGAGGGCTAATTTGTGTTCGGCGGTGTCCTACTTTTCCGCCCGTGCAGGGCAGTATCATCGGCGCTGGCAGGCTTAGCTTCCG
>NZ_JBYTCM010000027.1:0-84700 GCF_058790275.1 Mycobacterium sp. FW102-FHT13B02 | reverse complement strand
ACCCCAGCCGAGCGCTTGCGTGATCTACTACGGGCTCAATAACCAGCAGTGTTGCGACAACCCCTAGAAACCGCCCCAAGGTTCCGGGGCACTTTTGTGTCCGCCGCCGCCGACCAGCACTTGATCGGATTGCGAAACTACGGACTTCCAATGGTCCGGTTGTCCCGTCCTTACATCACGCTGATCTGGGCAGGCCGAAGCGGGTGTCGCCGGCCCGCCGATCACACCTGCGCAACCGCCGAGAACACGTCGGCACGACTCGGCGGAGTGGTGCCATGGCATATGTCGCGTGAAATCCGTTGTATTGGAGTGAATTTCAGTGTCACGAATCCTGTTGCAGACTACGATCCCAGGGCACCCTGACGACTGGCACGTCGGCCGTTTCTCGCTGCTGGCCGAAGAGTTACGGGCGGTTGGCCACGACGTGGTTGCCCGCGATCGCGCGAAACTGAGCGATGACGCCGTTCTGGGACATCTCGATGAACTCGATTTCGATCAGCTTTGGCTGATGGCGGTAGACGTCGGCGACGGCCTGACCGACGCGGAGGCGTGCGCGATCCAGAGATTCCGGGACAACGGCGGCGGAGTGCTGACTGCGCGCGACCATCAAGACCTGGGTTGCTGTCTGAACCGGCTGGGGTCACTCGGATTGGTCAACGAGTTCCACGACGCGAGCATCGACCCGGCCATCAGGTGCGACGACACGGGTACCCCAAACATCTCGTGGCCCAACTACCATTCGGGCGCCAATGGCGATTATCAGCATGTCGTGGTGGCGGAACCCGTACATTTCCTGCTGCGCACCGATAGGACTGTGAGTGGCCGGATCGAATGGTTCCCCGCGCATCCGCACGAAGGATCGGTGTCGCCGCAAACCCCTGACGCGACAGCCATCGCGCAAGGGCGGAGCGCGGTGACTGGCCGCAATTTCAACCTTGCTGTTGCACTCGACGGGGAGTACGCACCCGATGGTCGGCGCATGGGCCGAGCCGTCGCCGAGTCGACCTTCCATCACTTCGCGGACTACAACTGGGACCTCGATCGAGGAGCGCCCTCATTCGTGTCCGAGCCGCCCGGAACGCAGATCAAGACGGACCCTGTGCGGTTGGACATCTTCAAGGACTACATCCGCAATATCGCGACCTGGCTGCACCCATCCGCGGCGGTCTGACTTGGTTGATGCCGGACTCGGAACGGAATTCGCGTTTTCGGACCCTTCTCGAGCCGGATTGCTGGCGTTGCGGCTGCAGGGTGCGGGCGTCGACCCGGCCTCGGTGACCGACGTGGTGCTCACCCACATGCACATGGACCACATCGGTGCGTTGTTGGGCGATGGGCTGCGGTCGCGACTGCGGCCCGACCTGAAGATTCATCTGGCAGCGGTCGAGGCCGAGTTCTGGGAGTCGCCCGACTTTTCCAAGACGTCCATGGCGCCGGGGGTGCCCGAAGCGCTTCGGTCGGCTGCTACCCAGTTCTTGGGCGAATACCGTGATCGTCTGCGGACGTTCGAGACCGACACCGAAGTGGCGCCCGGCGTGCACGTCAGTCGAACTGGGGGGCATACCCCCGGGCACAGCGTGGTTCGAGTGGAGTCGGGCGGCGATCGATTGATGTTCGCCGGCGACGCGATGTTCCAGGCCACTTTCGAGAACCCCGAGTGGCACAACGGCTTCGAACACGATCCCGAGGAGGCTGCCCGCGTCCGGGTCCGGCTGATGAGGGAGCTCGCGTCGACTCGCGGGGCATTGGTGGCCACGCACTTGCCGTTCCCGTCGGTCTGTCACGTGGCGAACGCGGGCAACGCTTTTCGATGTGTGCCCACGGTGTGGGACTACTGATCGGCTGCTGGCATCGAGCGGACCAGCCGATGGCCATCGGCGGTCCGGGTCCTGCAGTTCGGGCGGCGCACAACAGTTGCTCCAGCCGACGGTAAGGTTCACCGCAGAGAGACGCGGTGGAGTCTATGTCGAGCGAGATTCAGGGAGAACGTCTGCGCGGTCGCGCCGGCGAATGCGAGTCGCTTCGGGTTCTGTTGTCGGCCGCCCAATCGGGCAGCAGCCAGGTCCTGGTCGTACGTGGTGAGCCAGGCGTCGGAAAGAGTGCACTGCTGCGCTACGCGGCCGATCGTGCGCAAGGGTTTCGCCGGACGTACGTCGCCGGCGTGCAGTCTGATATGGAACTGGCGTTTGCCGGGCTGCAGCAGCTGTGCGCCCCGCTGCTCGGTTATCTCGACGAATTGCCGGAACCGCAACGCGAGGCACTGAATGTCGCATTCGGTCGCGGGGTCGGTGCGACGCCCGACCGCTTCCTGGTCGGATTGGCGGTGCTGAGCCTGATGGCGGCCGCCACCGCCGATCAGCCGTTGTTGTGCGTCATCGACGACGTGCAATGGCTCGACGAGGTGTCTGTGCAGACGCTTGCATTCGTCGCACGGCGGCTGTTGGCCGAGCCGGTCGCGCTGGTCTTCGGTGCGCGCGATCGCGGCGCAGCGACATTGGCCGGTCTGCCGGAACTTCGGGTCGGCGGTCTGTCCGACGGCGACGCAAGGGAATTGCTCGAATCGGTGTTGGTGGGCGGGATCGACCCACGAGTGCGAGACCGCATCGTGGCCGAGACCCGTGGGATTCCGCTTGCCCTTCTCGAAGTGCCACGGACCGTACCTGCGTCCGAGCTTGCGGGCGGGTTCTGGGATATGGGCGCGCGCCGCTCGGTGGGTCAGATCGAAGACGGCTACCTGCGCCGCATTCAGGCTCTCCCGTCCGACACCCGGCGGTTGCTGCTTCTCGCGGCCACCGAGCCCATCGGGGACACGGCATTGTTCCTGCGCGGAGCGGAATTACTCGGAATTTCGGTCGATCGACTCGCCCCGGCCGAATCGGCGGGAGTGATCGAATTCGGTGCGCGCATGCGCTTCCACCATCCGCTGATGCGATCGGCGGCCTACCGAGCGGCAGCGGTCGCCGAGCGTAAAGCGATCCACCGGGCGTTGGCCGAAGCGACGGATCCGCAGTCGGATCCCGATCGGCGCGTCTGGCATACGGCCAACGCTGCCGCGGGCCCCGATGACGCAGTGGCCGCCGAACTGGAGGCCTCGGCCGGCCGCGCGCAGAGTCGCGGTGGAATAGCCGCCGCCGCAACATTTCTGGAACGCGCGACGGCCCTGACGGCGGACCCGGTACTCCGCGGTGCGCGAGCTCTCGCGGCCGCACAGGCCAAATGCGACGCGGCTGCGCCCGAGGCGGCACGCGAATTGCTTGCCATCGCAGAACTGGGACCGTTGTCCGAGCTTCAGCGTGCGCAGGTGGCCAGACTCCGGGCCCAGATGGAGTTCGCGCGCAGCCGCGGCGGCCAGCTGGGTGCTCCACCGATTGCCGAGGCCGCGTCGCAATTGCTCGAGGCCGCGATCCGGCTGGAGCGTCTCGATGACGAGGCAGCTGGAGAGGCGTACCTCGAGGCGTTCACCGCGGCGATGTACGCGGGGCGGCTCGGTGAGCCGGGCGCGATGGAGAAGGTCGCCGCCGCTGCCCATACCACTGTGGGTCGTGCCTCGAACCTGCATCGGCCGTTGGACCTGCTGCTCAGTGGTATAGCGACGCGGATCACCGGCGGTCTGAGCGCTGCCCGCGGGCAGCTGCGCACTGCACTGGGGTTGATCTGCGGTCAGCCACAGCGCGATAGTCAGTCCCTCGGTTGGGCGTCGCTCGGGTTGGCCATCGTCCAGGAGAACGCCGCCGGCGAGCTCTGGGATGACGCGATATGGAATCGCCTCGCGAGCAACATGGTCCGGCAGGCGCGGGCGGCCGGGGCGTTGGCCGTGTTGCCCTCTGCCCTCGCCTTCCGTGCCGGAACGCACCTGTGGGCGGGCGAGTTCGCCACGGCGGCAACGCTTCTCGAAGAGGCTAAGTCGATCGCCGCAGCCACCGATCACCTCGCGCCGATGCGTTACCACTCTCTGTCTCTGGCCGCGTTCCGCGGAAACCCGGATGATGCGCTCCCGATCATCGAGGCCGTGGCAGCGGGCGCAGCCGCCAGGGGCGAAGGTCGCGCGCTTGCGATGGCGGGTTGGGCCACCGCCGTCCTCTACAACGGTCTCGGCCGGTACGAGGAAGCATTTGCCGCAGCGCGCGACGCTTGCAGGTACGACGACCTCGGGCTGCACGGGTGGTGTCTGTCCGAACTCGTCGAAGCTGCCGCGCGCAGCGGCGATCTTGACGCGGCTGGCGCAGCCGTGCAGCGCCTCGAGGCGCGCGCTGGTGCCAGCGAGGCTGATTTTGGGCTCGGTGTCCTGGCCAGTGCGCGCGCGATGACCGTGGACGGCGAGCAGGCCGACGGGCTGTTCGCCGACTCTGTCGAGCGTCTTGCGCGCACCAGTATGGTCATCCACCTCGCCCGTGCCCATCTCCGCTATGGCGAATGGTTGCGTCGGGTGAACCGGCGCGTCGACGCCCGCAGGCACCTGGGCAGTGCGCACGAGATGTACAGCCGAATGGGAGCGCAGGCCTTCGCCGAACGAGCTCGCCGCGAACTGATCGCCACTGGTGAGAAGGTCCGGAAACAACCGATCAGCTCCGGTGACGAGCTGACGGCCCAGGAGGGGCAGATCGCCCGACTGGCTGCCAACGGCCTGACGAATCAGGAGATCGGTGCTCAGCTGTTCATCAGCACGCACACGGTCGAATGGCATCTCCGGAAGGTCTTCGTGAAACTCGGCATCACCTCACGCAGGCAGCTGCGTACCGTGTCCTGGGCAAGGTAGCCGCACTCGCTACTCGGCAAGCTTCCCCTGGCTCGAAACCTCGCGCATCCGCACCGAAATATCCTGCGGGATGGGACGAATCGTTTCGTGTTCGATCCGGCCCGGCCCCGACCACACCAGATTGACGTTGAGCCTGTCATCGATTTGCGGATAATCCGAGCGATTGTGGCAGCCACGGGTCTCGCGGCGCTCCAGCGCTGCCTCCAACGTGGCACGCGCCGCGATCACGCTGGCCTTGAGATCGAACGCATGCGCGAGGTCGTAGAACCCGGCAATATCGGGGTGAACGCCGACATCGGTCATTCGCGTCTCGATGTCGGCGAGCTCGTGCAATCCCGCCCGCAGGCCGACCTCATCGCGCACGACGCCGGCGTGCTCGGTCATGTCGTTGCGCAGCGCCCGCTGAAGCGATCGGACGTTCTCGGACCCGTCTGTCGCCAAGGCTTCACCGACCTCGCCACGTGCAGTGGAAACCGCTGTGTGAGAACGTTGTTGAGCCGTGAGGTGAGCCGAGTAGGCTGCGGCCGCCCGGCCGACGATCTTGCCGTAGACGAGCAGTTCCATGAGTGAGTTTCCACCCAGGCGGTTCGCCCCGTGCAGCCCGCTCGATGCTTCGCCGACCGCGTACAGGCCCTCGACGTCGGTGCTGTGATCCTCGGGACGCACCCACACTCCACCCATCGCGTAGTGCGCAGTCGGCGCGATCTCGATCGGTGCAGTCGTGATGTCGAGTAGTTGCAGATCCATCAACGTCTGATACACGCGCGGCAGGCGCTCCATGATCTGCGTCCGCGGCAGATGCGAGACGTCGAGCCAGACCCCGCCACGAGGGGTGCCGCGGCCCGACTTGATCTCGGTGTAGGCCGCCAGGGCGACCCGATCGCGAGTCGACAATTCCATCCGCTCGGCGTCGTAGCGTTTCATGAAGCGTTCCCCGAGATCGTTACGCAGAACGCCGCCTTCACCACGGGCCGCTTCGGACACCAGGGTGCCCGCGGAGTCTTCGGGTTCGATCAGTCCGGACGGATGGAATTGGACGAGCTCGGGGTCTCGAATCCGGCCGCCGGCCTCGAAAGCCAAACGCATTGAGTCACCGGTGTTTTCGTCGCGACGCGACGACGTGCGTCGCCAGATCCGGGTGTGTCCGCCAGCGGCGAGGATCACGGCATCGGCGTAAATGGTGTAGCGGGTGCCGTTCTCGATGTTGAATCCGTAGGCACCGAAGACGACGTTGTCGCGGACGAGCAGCCTGGTGATGTACATCGAGTCGAGGATTGGGACGGCGAGGTCCGCAGTCCGTCGGATGAGGGTGCGCTGCAGTTCAAGGCCCGTGTAGTCGCCCGCGAACGCGGTGCGCCGGAAGGTGTGGGCACCGAAGAAGCGCTGCGAGATGCGGCCGTCCTGTTCCCGGGCGAAGGCCATGCCCCACCGCTCCAGATCACGGATCGATTCTGCAGCGCCCTCGGTGACCACCCGCACCGTCTCCGGGTCGGCGAGCAGATAACTCTCTGTGATCGTGTCGGCCGCGTGCTGCTGCCAGGTGTCCTCGGCGTCCATCGTGGCCAGCGCGGCATTGATTCCGCCGGCAGCCAACGTGGTGTGCGCGTCGTTCTTCGGCCGCTTGCCCACCACCAGGACGTCGATACCGCGTTCTGCGAGTTCGATCGCGGAACGGAGCCCGGCGCCGCCCGTGCCTATCACCAGCACAGAGGTTGTGATCTGCTGTTCGGCGTTGGTCATGTTCTCTCCTCACCTGGCCACAAGAACGGACCGAAGCATGCGAACTCATCCCGTTGGCGTGTATTTCGCGGAAACCACGAATTCCCAAGGGTTCGCCGGCCTGCGGCGGCCTGCAGGCTGAAGTCGACAGTCGAAACAGGCTGAGAAAGCAGGTGATCGTGGACGTCTACGAGGCGGTTACCAGCCGGCGTGCGGTGCGTGGTTTCCTCGACAAGGAAGTTCCCAGGGATGTGATGGAGCGGGTTCTCAGCGCCGCGGCGTGGGCGCCTTCTGGCTCGAACATCCAGCCGTGGAACATCTACGTGGTGACCGGTGCGCCGCTGGCCGAGCTGAAGAAGCGCGCCGTCGAGCGGGTTGCTGCGGGTGTGCTGTGGGACGAACGCGAGTACGTGATGTACCCGCCCGCGATGAAATCGCCGTACCGTGACCGGCGTTCGGCGTTCGGCAACGAGCGCTACAGCGTGCTCGGTATCGCGCGCGAGGACTGGGAGGCGCGCCAGCGGGCCGCCATCGCCAACTGGGACTGTTTCGGCGCCCCCGCGGCCCTGTTCTGCTATATCGACCGCGACCTCGGCCTAGCCCAATGGGCCGACCTCGGGATGTACCTACAGAGTGTGATGCTGCTGCTGCGGGCAGAGGGCCTGCACAGCTGCCCACAGATGGCGTGGTCGCAGGTCCACAACACCGTCGCCGAGGTCGTCTTACCCCCGGACGAACTCATCCTGTTCTGCGGCATGTCGATCGGTTACGAGGACGCCACCGTGGACTACATCCGTACCGGCCGGGCCCCGCTCGAAGAGACCGTCACGTTCATCGGAGACTGAGTCGCGCTCGCTCCTATCGCGGCAGGGCGGCGACTACGGACTTCCAAGGGTCCCTGCCGGCGATGCGGCTGAAAGTCTGAACTCGACACCGGACGGGTCCGAATTCAACTGAGGAGTAATCGATGTTCGCCACTGATGACCTGATGAAAGCCATCACGACCATCCAGACCGTCACGCCGCCGTTCATTCCCGCCGATGCCCACGTGATGACGTCGATCATCGAGTGGCCGGCGGGTAGCGCGGGAGCCCCGCCGCACCGACACCCGGGTGGACCGTCGTTCGGCTATGTGCTGGAGGGCGAGATGCTCTTCGAGCTGGAAGGCGAAGCGCCGCGGGTGATCAAGGCCGGGGAGGCGTTCTGGGAACCGGGCGGCGACGCTATCCATTATTCGGACGCTAACAACCGCACTGACGTCCCACTGCGCTTTCTGGTGACGATGATCTGTACTCCCGGCGTGCCGATGCTCGTCGTCGTCGACGACGACGAACTCGAGGCCCGCAAGGACCGGCGAGTCCGATGACGATGGGGTTCGGCGATATCGTCCGGTCGCGTCGGTCGTCGCGGATGTTCTTGCCGGACAAGCCCGTTCCGCGGGAGCTGCTCGACGAGGCGCTGGCACTGGCGATCCGGGCGCCGTCGAACTCCAACACCCAGCCGTGGCACGTCTACTTCGTCACCGGTGAGCGGCGCGCGCAGTTGGTCGATGCGCTGCTCGCTGCCGTCGACGCGGCACCGCCCGCGGTCGGCTCGGCAGGTCTGCCGCCCCGGTTCGCGCATCTGCGCCGCGAGAGCGGCGCCCTGGTGTACGGAGCGATGGGCATCGAGCGCAACGACGCGGAGGGGCGCTGGGCTGCCCAGCGCCGCAACTGGGAGTTCTTCCGTGCCCCGGTCGCCGGGGTGGTGTGCATGCACCGCGATTTCGGCACCGTGGACGCGATGGGCGTCGGGATGTTCCTGCAGACGTTGATGCTGGCATTGACCGAACAGGGGCTCGGGAGTTGTGTACAGGTGTCGATCAGTTTCTATCCGGAGGTGTTGCGTGAGCAGCTGGACATTCCCGAGGAACTCGCGGTCCTGTGTGGCATCTCGATCGGCTATGCCGACCCGGCTTTTCCGGCGAACCACCTTGACACGCCGCGAAATCCGATCAGCGAGAACGTGGTGTTCCTCGACTGACGACAGCGACGCAGACTACGGGTTTTCCGGGGTTCGCTCGCTCTTTGTGCCTGCCAATGTGGAAGGTGCACAACCAAACAACTCGAAAGGGTATGTCTGATGAAGATCACTGTGATGGGCGCCAGCGGCCAGATCGGTTCGAAGGTCGTCGCGCTGCTCAAAGCGGCCGGCCACGAAACCGTGGCGGCGTCCAGGGACTCAGGGGCTGATGTGCTGACCGGCGCGGGCCTGGCCGAAGCGCTGACGGGCTCCGACGTGCTGGTCGACGTCGTCAACTCACCGGACTTTTCCGACGGCCCGGTGCTGGACTTCTTCACCAAGTCGGCGACCAACCTCACGGCCGCCGCGAAGGCGGCCGGTGTCGGACACTACGTGGCGCTGTCCATCGTGGGGTGCGACGGCCTGCCCGACAGCGGGTACATGCGCGCCAAGGTCGCGCAGGAGCGCATCATCACCGAATCGGGGCTGCCGTACACCATCGTGCGGGCCACCCAGTTCCACGAGTTCGCCGAAGCCATCACCGCATCACTGACCGTGGACGGTGAAGTCCGGGTGCCCGACGGACTCATCCAGCCGATCGCGGGAGCCGACGTGGCCGCCGAGGTGGCGCGGGTCGCGCAGGCCGCACCGATCGACGGGATCGTCAACATCGGCGGACCGGACAAGCTGACCTTCGCCGGCCTGGCCAAGCTGGCGCTGGCCCATCGCGGCGAAAGCCTGCCGATCGTGGTCGACCCGGCGGCGGTCTACTTCGGCACCAAGGTCGGTGACACCGGACTGGTCACCAGCGGCGACGCGATCATCTCCGATCTCAGGTTGGTGGATTGGCTGGCGACACAGTGACCGAACTGACCGGGCTGACCGCGCTGGTGACCGGCGGGACCGCGGGCATCGGGTTCGAGACGGCTCGCCTGCTGGCGGCCGCGGGCGCCTCGGTGATCACCACCGGCCGGTCCGCGGACCGCGGCGCCGCGGCGGCTGCCGAACTCGGGGTGCGGTTCATCGCCGCGGACCTGGCCGACCTCGAATCGGTGGAAGCCCTTGCCCGGCAATGTGGCGATGTCGACATCGTTGTCAACAACGCCGCCAGCTTTCCGAGTGCGCTCACGGTGGAGCAGGACGTCGCGACGTTCGAGTCGACCTTCGACACCAACGTGCGCGGCGCCTACTTCCTGGTTGCGGCACTGGTGCCGGGCATGCTCCGGCGCGGACGGGGGAGCATCGTCAACGTCACCTCGATGGTCGCGTTCAAAGGCGTGCCCGGGGCATCCAGCTACAGCGCGTCGAAGGCGGCCGTGGAATCGCTGACGCGCACCTGGGCAACCGAATTCGGGCCGCATGGGGTCCGGGTCAACAGTGTTGCTCCCGGGCCTACCGCGACGCCGGGGGTGGCCGCCGAATGGGGCGACACGAACGACGAACTCGGCCGCGGGTTGCCGCTGGGCCGTACTGCGCAGCCGGCCGAGATCGCACAGGCGGTGCTGTTCCTGGCGTCCCCGCGGTCCAGTTTCATCACCGGGTCGACTCTGCACGCGGACGGCGGTGGCGCGGCGGCCTGATCGCCGAAAACGGCCCCCGGACAAGCAGTCCGGGGGCCGTTCTCGTTGCGCGGATCAGTAGTCCCAGACCGCCGGCACACACCGGAAGGCATCACCGATGGCCGCCACGTGGCACACCGACGGGAACGGCAGGTGCGTGGCGACCAAGGCCTCCCCTGAGGCCGCGATTTCCCGCAGCAGTCGGACCCGCACCCGGGCCGCCTCTTCGGGGTCGTGCTCGAAGCCGTTCTGCCACTGCGGATTATCGAAGCCCGGGGCGAACACGGCGTCGCCGGCGAAGGTGAGCTTCTCGCCACGCGACTCTAGGCGAACCACGCTGTGCCCGGGGGTGTGACCCCCGGTTCGGCTGAGGAGGACGCCCGGCGCGACCTCGTAGTCCGTCTCGAAAGTCCGGAGTTGGCCGCTGTAGTCGTTCAGGAACTGCGTGGCGCACCGGCGCAGCACGTCCGGGATGGGCCCGGGCATGACGGTGTGGGAGAAGTCGGGGGCCGCCCAGAATTCGGCCTCGGCCGTGGCGGCGTGGACGCGCAGGTCCGGCCGGAACCGCTCCTTCACGCCCTCGGTGATGAGCCCGCCGACGTGGTCCATGTGCATGTGGGTCAGCACGACGTCGGTCACCGAGCCGAGATCGACACCGGCGGCCTCGAGTCGCTGGACGGTCTGTCCGGCGCGCGGGAAGTCCGGAAATTCCAGGCCCAGTCCGGCGTCGACCAGGATCGTCCGGTCGCCGCTCCGGACCACCACGATGTTGAGCGGCCAGTCGACGATCTCGGGAGGCAGGAAGTTGTCGTCCAACCATCCCGTCAGTTCGGCCGGCGGGACATTGGTGCCCAGTGTCGAAGCCGTGATCGGCAGGACACCGTCACTGATCACCAGTACGTCAATGTCGCCGACCGGCACCGCGTAGCGCGACGGGACCAACTCGTCGAGTCCCGTCCGATCGAGATGGGAAATGCTGTCCAAACTCACGTTGTCTCCTTGTGGCGCATCATTCGGCAGCGTCATGGATTTGACCCTGTGCGGCGTTGAACGCGCACCGGCGCGCGAAGTCATCCATCGTTACGCACACCACGGATTCAGGTAGCGACCACGTACTTCCAATGGTTCGCTGCAGGCGCTTCCCGGTAAGGCTGAGTTCGGCGGCGCGCCCTGCGCTGCCCTAGACGAGGGGAGTGTCGATCGTGACGGCAGCGCCGGTGCCGGACGCTGACCTCGCGGCCCGGTTTGCCGCGGGTACCGCGCCGCTGCTCGACGCGCTCGGCCGTGGCGCCCGCCGGTTGACACGCTGCGAAGCCGATGCCGAAGATCTGCTGCAGGACACCCTGTTACACGCGTATCAGGGCTTCGGGTCATTTCAGCAGGGCACCAATCTGAACGCCTGGCTGTTCCGCATCTTGCACAATCGCTGGGTCAGCAGGCATCGCCACCGGGCCGCGCGCCCGCCGGAGGTTTCCCTTGAGGTGATCATCGATTGCGGCCATGAACAGCCGACCACCCACGGTTCGGCTGAGGTCGAGGTGCTCGACCTCATGGCGGACGGCGATATCGAGGCCGCGTTCGCGGAACTGTCCGAAGGAGCCCGGACGGCCATGTTCTACGTGGAGGTCCAGGGGTACACCTACGCCGAGACCGCCGGGCTCATGGGCGTGCCGATGGGCACGGTGATGTCCAGGGTTTCCCGCGGGCGGCAGCAGCTTCGCGTTGCGCTGGCGCACCGGGACAGCGCATGAACCCTTGCCAGAAACTGAAACGTGTTCCAATATGCATCGATGACGCAACGCGGCGACAGCGCGACGTTTGACCCGGACGTACTCCGGCAGCGGTATGCCGAGGAACGCGCGCGGCGGCTGCGGAGCGACGGCATCGGCCAGTATGTCGAGATCGCCGGCCGGTTCGCGTCCTTCGGCGAAGACCCTTGGACGGAGCCGGGTTTCACCCGGCAGCCGCTGACCGACGAGGTCGACGTCGCGATCATCGGGGCCGGTTTCGGCGGGCTGCTCACGGGCGCTCGGCTGCGTGAACTGGGTGTGGCGGACATCCGGCTGATCGACAAGGCGGCCGACGTGGGCGGCACCTGGTACTGGAACCGGTACCCCGGCATCGCCTGCGACGTCGAGTCGTACGTGTACATGCCGCTGCTGGAAGAGCTGGGTTACATACCGAGCGAGAAATACGCCAAGGGTCCCGAGATTTTTGCGCACTGCCGGGCCATTGCCGAGCATTACGACCTGTACCGCAACGCCTGCCTGCGGACCGAGGTGCAGGAAATCCGTTGGGACTCGGACGATTCCCGCTGGGTGATCGCGACCAACCACGGCGACGCCATCCGGGCCCGGTTCGTCTCGATGGCCAATGGTTACCTGCAGAAGCCGAAACTGCCCGGGATCGAGGGCATCACCGAATTCGAAGGCCACGCCTTTCACACCAGCCGGTGGGACTACGGCTACACCGGCGCAGGTTTGGAGAACCTGGCTGACAAGCGCGTCGGCATCATCGGTACGGGCGCGACGTCCATCCAGTGCGTGCCGCGCCTGGCGCCGGCGGTCGGGGAGCTGTTCGTGTTCCAGCGCACGCCGTCGACGGTCGACGTGCGGGCCAACGCGCCGACCGATCCGGCCTGGGCCGCGGCGCTGGAACCCGGGTGGCAGCAACGCCGCATCGAGAACTTCCAGATCCTCACCGCGGGTGGCCAGGCCGACGAGGACCTGGTGGCCGACGCCTGGACCAGCCTGGCCAAGGCCATGCCGATCGCCAAAGAGGGAACCGATCCGCGGGCGTCGACGGCAGAACTGGCGGACTTCGCGAAGATGGAAGAGATCCGGGCGCGGATCGATGCGCTGGTGACCGATCCGGCCACCGCCGAGGGGCTCAAGCCCTGGTACGGCTACTACTGCAAGCGGCCGTGCTTCCACGACGAATACCTGCAGACGTTCAACCGCGACAACGTCACCCTGGTCGATACCAAGGGCCGGGGCGTCGAGCAGATCAGCGCCGCCGGGGTCGTGGTGGATGGCACCGAATACCCCTTGGACTGTCTGATTTTCGCCACCGGCTTCGAGGTCGGCACCGACTACACGCGGCGCGCCGGCTTCGAGGTGATCGGCCGCGCCGGAAATACGTTGACCGACAAGTGGTCCTCGGGGGTCCGCACGCTGCACGGCCTGCACGTCAACGGCTTTCCGAACTGCTTCATCGCGAGCATCGCGCAGTCGGGCTTCACGGTGAACTTCCCGTACCTGATCGACACCCAGTCGCGGCACACCGCGTGGGTGATCGCGTGGGCCCTCAAGCACGACATCGCCGAGGTCGAGGCGAGCGCCGCGGCCGAGGACAGCTGGGTCCGTGACGTCGTGGCCCGATCCGTGGTGATCTCCGGCCGGCGTGAAGCTTGTACGCCCGGCTACTACAACCGCGAAGGACAGCCCAGCGACCGGCTGAACCAGGACAGTTTCTTCTTCGGCAGCCCCACCGAGTACGCCGACATCCTCGCCGCCTGGCGGGACGCGGAAACTCTTGAGGGGCTTATGATCACGTGAGGACCGCACTGCTGATCGACGGTCAGCTGGTGCCGGGTGGCCGTGGCGAGTTCACCACCATCAATCCGGCCACCGAGGAGACGCTGGGACACGCAGCCGACGCGGACACCGGCGACATGGACCGCGCCATCGCCGCGGCCCGCACGGCATTCGACGACACCGACTGGTCGCGCGACACCGCGCTGCGGGTGCACTGCCTGCGGCAGCTGCGCGACGCGCTGAGTGAGGAGATCGAGCACCTGCGGGCCATCACCGTCGCCGAGGTCGGGGCCCCGGTCTCACTGACCTACGGCGGCCACCTGCAGCTGCCGGTCGACGGTCTGGGCTATGTGGCCGACCTCGCGGAAAACTACGCGTGGACAACCGATCTCGGAGCGGCCGCCCCGTTCTGTAAACCGACTCGGCGCACGGTGGTTCGCGAGCCGTGCGGCGTCGTCGGCGCGGTGACGCCGTGGAACTTCCCGCATCAGATCAACTTCGCCAAATTGGGCCCGGCGCTGGCCGCCGGCAACACCGTCGTGCTCAAGGCCGCCCCGGACACTCCGTGGTGTGCGGCCGAAGTCGGCCGGATCATCCACGAGCGCACCGATTTTCCCGCCGGCGTCGTCAACATCGTCACCTCCGATGATCACCGGATCGGCGCCCAGCTGACCGAGGACCCGCGAGTGGACCTCGTGTCGTTCACCGGATCGACGGCCACCGGCCGGGCCGTCATGGCAGCGGCATCGCAGACCATCAAGAAGGTGTTCCTGGAACTCGGCGGCAAGTCCGCCTACCTCGTGCTGGACGACGCCGATCTGCCCGCGGCCTGCGCCGCCGCTGCTGCCGGGGTGGCGATGCATGCCGGGCAGGGCTGCGCCTTCACGACCCGGCTGCTGGTGCCGCGGGCTCGGTACGACGAAGCCGTCGCGGCTGCGGCGTCGGCCATGTCCGGCATCGGTTTCGGCGATCCCACCGATCCCGCGACGTTGTGCGGCCCGCTGATCTCAGCGCGGCAGCGCGACCGGGTCGAGGGCTACCTGCGGCTGGCGCTCGAGGAGGGCGGACGGTTCGCGTGCGGTGGTGGCCGCCCGGAGGACCGGGATGCCGGTTTCTACGTCGAACCGACCGTCATCGCCGGACTCACCAACGACGCTCGGGTGGCGCGTGAGGAGATCTTCGGCCCGGTGCTCACCGTCATCGCGCACGACGGTGACGCGGACGCCGTGCGCATCGCCAACGATTCTCCGTACGGTCTGTCGGGGGCGGTGGTCGGTTCCGATCAGGACCGCGTCGACTGGGTGGCGTCGCGGCTGCGGACCGGCACCATCAACGTCAACGGCGGCGTCTGGTACTCGCCGGACGCGCCGTTCGGCGGCTACAAGCAGTCGGGGATCGGCCGGGAGATGGGCCTGGCCGGCTTCGAGGAGTACCTGGAAACCAAGCTGATTGCCCGCGGCATTGCCGACACACGTTGAGCCTGTATCTGTGGCGTATTCGTGCGAGTAACCACCGCCCCGGTTACAGGCTCAACGTGTGGGTGGCGACGTGAGCGCGTTGAGTCGGTATCTGTGGCGTGCTTGTGCGAGTAACCACGACCCTGGCCACAGGCACAACGCGGCGCTGGACTAAGTGAAATCCAAGACGGCGCGAATCACCCGGCCGTCCAGCAGATCATCGAAGGCCTTGTTGATGTCGTCGAGCCGGTAGCGTCGGGTGATCATCTCGTCGAGCTTGAGCCGGCCCTCCCGGTAGAGCTGTGCCAGCGCCGGTATTTCGCTGGTCGGATTGCACGACCCGAACAGCGTCCCGCACAGGTTCTTGTTCATCAGGATCAGGTCCTGCAGATCGAGCTGTACGGCCCCGGCTGACGGCGCCGCCATTCCCGTCAGCACGCACGTGCCACCCTTGCGGGTCAGGGACAGCGCATCGGCGACGTCGCCGTCACCGATCATCGACGGCGAGACCACCACCGCGTCGGCCATCACGCCGCGCGTCAGCTCCCGCACGAGCGCGACGGCTTCCGTGACGGTCGCCGCGGTGTGGGTCGCGCCGAACGTCAGCGCGCTATCCCGTTTGAAGGCCACCGGATCGACGGCGACCACCCGCGCCGCGCCGCCGAGGTGGGCACCCTGGAGGGCGGCGGTGCCGATGCCCCCGGCACCGATGACGACCACGGTGTCGCCGGCGCGCACCCCGGCCCGCCGCACGGTCGACCCGTACCCGGTCGGCACCGCGCACGACAACAGCGCACTGGGCACCAGTGGCAACGACGGATCGATCTTCACGAGCGAATCCGCCGCCACCACAGTGTGTTCCGCGAACGCACCGATCTTCGAGGTGTGTCGCAACTCCTCACCGGCGAGGCTGCGGTGGCGGAAGGTCCCATCGGTCGGCATGCCCGGTATCAGCGTGCCGGCGCCGACATCGCACAGGTACTCCATACCGCTTGTGCACCAACGGCATTTCCCGCACACCGCCAGGAACGACGTCACCACATGGTCGCCAGGGGAGAACCGCGTGACGCCCGGACCGGCCTCGAGCACCACCGCCGAACCTTCATGACCACCGATGGTGGGCGGCATACTCGGCGCCGCAGCGCCATTCGGCGCGGCCAGCTGCCCGGAGCGGATGTGGTCGTCGGAGTGGCACAGCCCGGCCGCCGCCATCTGCAGCAATACTTCACCGGCGCGCGGCGGATCGAGCTCGAATTCCTCGACGGACCAGTCCCCGCCCACCTCACGGACAATCGCGGCGCGGCTTCTCATCGCGGCATCATGTGCCGAATGTAACGGACCGTGATGTTTCGCAACCGGTCATCAACGCGTTACGTGAACGATGCCGCCGCGCTGAACGGCTCCGTCACCGTGCACAACATGAGCACTAGTTCTGTACTCATCGCCCCTGACGACACCAGTTCATCGACCGACACTCCGCGCTACACGCTGCTGCTGTCGGCCGACTCCGAACACATCGAGGCTGCGCAACGGCTTCGTCACCACGTGTTCACCTCGGAGCCGGGCTACACCCTCACCGACGACAGCCCCGGTTTCGAAAGTGGCCGGGACGCCGACCGATTCGACGAGTTCTGCGACCACCTCCTGGTCCGCGAAGACAACACCGGCGAGTACGTCGGCTGCTACCGCATGTTGCCACCGCCCGGCGCCATCGCCGCCGGTGGGCTTTACACCGCAACGGAATTCGACGTCAGCGCGCTCGACAGCCTGCGCCCTTCACTGGTGGAGATGGGTCGCGCCGTGGTGCGTGCCGATCACCGCAACGGCGCCGTCGTACTGCTCATGTGGGGCGGCATCCTGGCCTACCTGGACCACAGCGGCTACGACTACGTCACCGGCTGCGTGTCGGTGCCCATCCAGGGCAGCCCCGACGAGCCGCCGGCCACCCAGATTCGCGGCGTCCGTGACTTCGTCAACAAGCGGCACGCCTCGGAGTACAACGTGCGCCCGTACCGTCCCGTGATCATCGACGGCAAGTTGCTCGACGACATCGAGCCGCCGGCCCGAGTAACCGTCCCGCCGCTGATGCGCGGCTACCTGCGCCTGGGCGCCAAGGTGTGCGGCGACCCCGCCTACGACCCGGACTTCGGCGTCGGTGACTTCCCGGCCCTGCTGGACAAGCGCGAGGCCGACGTGCGCTACCTGACCCGGCTGCGTTCGGCCGCCACGGCCACCGACAAGGCCGGGCAGTGACCACGCCCACGGCCGTGCAGGAGCACCCCTGGCTGCCGAAGGCGTCGTGCGACGCCAGCTGCATCCGGGTGGACGCCGTGCACGTCAGCCGCCCGTTCGTCGTCGCCCTGCGCACCACCGCGCGGCTGATCATGACGATGCTGCTGCTGCCCACCCTGCCGCTGCTGGCGGTGCCGCTGCCCGGCCGGTCGCGCATCCAGCGGATGTACTGCCGGCTGGTGCTGCGCGGCCTGGGTGTGCGGATCAGTGTGTCCGGCGGCCCGATCCGCAACCTGAGCGGCGTGCTGGTGGTCGCAGGCCACGTCTCGTGGGTCGACATCTTCGTGATCGGCGCGGTCATGCCCGGGTCGTTCGTGGCGCGTGCCGACCTCATCGAGTGGCCTGCCCTTGGCTTCCTGGCCCGCTTGATGAAGGTCATCCCGATCGACCGCAACAGCCTGCGCCGGCTGCCCGACGTGGTCCGCACCGTCGCGGACCGGCTCACCGCTGGTCAGACCGTCGTCGCGTTCCCGGAGGGCACCACGTGGTGCGGTCTGGGCCACGGCACCTTCGCGCCGGCCATGTTCCAGGCCGCGGTGGACGCCGGCCGTCCCGTCCAGCCGCTGCGACTGACGTATCGGCACCGGGACGGCGCCCAGTCGACCATCCCGGCATTCATCGGCGACGATTCGCTGCTGACGTCAATCAAGCGCGTCATCACCGCCAAGCTGACGGTGTGCCACATCCAGGTGCAGTCGCTGCAGTTGCCGGGTACCGATCGCCGCGATCTGGCCGGCCGCTGCCAGGCCGCGGTGCACCAGGTCGGTCCGCTGCCCGTCGCCGCTGTTCACGGGCACGTGCTGGCCGCCTGACCGGTTTGGCCTGGCCGGTATCCTGGACAGGCCATGAGCCCCGCATATCTGGACCACGCCGCCACCACCCCGATGCACCCCGTTGCCATCGAGGCGATGACGGCGGTCCTGGCGGCCGGCGGTAACGCGTCTTCGCTGCACACCTCGGGGCGGGCCGCGCGGCGCCGGATGGAGGAGGCCCGCGAGTCTCTGGCCCAGCAGCTGGGCGCCCGGCCCTCCGAGGTGATCTTCACCGCCGGCGGCACCGAGAGCGACAACCTGGCCGTCAAGGGCATCTTCTGGGCGCGCCGGGACGGCTGCGACGGCCGCCGCCGGATCGTGACGTCACCCGTCGAGCACCACGCGGTGCTCGACGCCGTCGAATGGCTGGTGGAGCACGAGGGTGCGGAGGTGACATGGCTGCCGGTCGATTCCGCCGGTGCCGTGTCGCCCGCGGCGTTGCGCGACATCCTCGAAACCCATGACGACGTCGCGCTGGTCAGCGTGATGTGGGCCAACAACGAGGTCGGCACCATTCAGCCGATCGCCGAATTGGCCGCCATCGCTGCAGAATTCGGCGTCCCGATGCACAGCGACGCGATCCAGGCGATCGGGGCCGTGCCGGTCGATTTCGCCGCGAGCGGGCTGTCGGCCATGAGCGTGGCGGCACACAAGTTCGGCGGACCCACCGGGGTCGGCGCGCTGTTGCTGCGCCGGGATGTCGCGTGCGTGCCGCTGTTGCACGGCGGTGGGCAGGAGCGTGACGTGCGTTCAGGCACACCGGATGTCGCGGGCGTTGTGGCCATGGCTGCGGCCGCGCGCGTCGCGGTCGAGGGTCTGGACGCGCACCGGACCAGGATCGGGGCTTTGCGCGACCGTCTGATCGAGGGCGTGCTGTCCGGCATCGAGGACGTGGTGCTCAACGGCGGCGCCGGTGCGGACCGACTGCCGGGCAACGCGCACTTCACTTTTCGCGGATGCGAGGGCGATGCTCTATTGATGTTGCTGGACGCCAAGGGCGTCGAATGTTCGACGGGCTCGGCCTGTACGGCCGGGGTGGCGCAGCCGTCACACGTCTTGATCGCGATGGGCGCCGCTCCGGCCAGCGCCCGCGGATCACTCCGATTTTCGTTGGGGCACACCAGTTCTGATGCCGACATCGACGCCGTGCTGGCTGTGCTGCCGGCCGCGGTCGAGCGGGCTCGTCAGGCTGCACTGGCCAGTGCCGGGTTGGGAAGGTAGTCATGCGGGTTCTGGTAGCGATGAGCGGGGGAGTGGACTCCTCGGTGGCAGCGGCGCGCATGGTTGACGCCGGCCATGACGTGGTGGGCGTGCACCTGGCCCTGTCCACCGCTCCCGGCACCCTGCGCACCGGGTCACGTGGCTGTTGTTCCAAGGAAGACGCCGGAGATGCCCGCCGGGTCGCGGACATCCTCGAAATCCCGTTCTATGTCTGGGATTTCGCCGACCGCTTCAAGGAAGACGTGATCGACGACTTCGTCGAGTCGTACGCGCGCGGTGAGACGCCGAACCCCTGCGTGCGCTGCAACGAGAAGATCAAGTTCTCGGCGCTGTCGGCCCGCGCATTGGCGCTCGGTTTCGACGCCGTGGCAACCGGGCACTATGCGCGTCTGGAGGACGGTCGGCTCCGTCGTGCCGTCGACGCGGACAAGGACCAGTCGTACGTCCTCGGTGTCTTGACGGCCGAGCAGCTGAGCCACGCGCTGTTCCCGATCGGCGACACCCCCAAGCCGCAGATCCGGCAGGAAGCCGCCGAGCGTGGGCTGGCGGTCGCCGAGAAGCCGGACAGTCATGACATCTGCTTCATCCCGTCCGGCGACACCCGGGCCTTCCTCGGGGCACGCATCGGCATCCGTCCCGGCGCGGTCGTCGACGCCGGCGGCACGGTGCTCGCCGAACACGACGGCGTGCACGGTTTCACCATCGGCCAGCGCAAGGGCCTGGGCATCGCCGGTCCGGGGCCGGACGGTCTGCCGCGCTACGTGACGGGCATCGACGCCGAGACCGGCACTGTGCACGTCGGCGGCGTGGACGACCTCGAGGTACACACGCTGACCGGTGAGCGTCCGGTGTTCACCTCGGGTGTGGCGCCGGTGGGGCCCATCGAGTGCCTGATTCAGGTCCGGGCGCACGGCGGCCTGGCCGACGCGGTCGCCGAGTTCAACGACGGCGTCCTCACCGTGCAGTTGCGGTCCGTGCTGCGCGGCGTCGCACCTGGTCAGACCATGGTGCTGTACCGCCGCGACCCCGACGGTGACGAGGTCATCGGCAGCGCCACCATCGCGCGCTGACCTCATCCAAAGGCAACTGAATGGTTGCGTGTCCGAGCGTGCCGTCCTAGCCTAATAGGCAACCAGGAGGTTGCCTATGTATTCCGACCGCATCGAAAAAGAAGTCATGTTGCGCGCACCGCTGGACCGGGTGTGGCGCGCCATCTCCAATGCCGACGAGTTCGGGCGCTGGTTCGGCGTGCGGTTCGACGGCCCGTTCGTGGCCGGCGAATCGGTGACCGGGGTGATCACCCCGACCGAGGTCGACGACGCGGTCGCCGCTGCGCAGGAACCGCACGCGGGGAAGTCGTCCGTCTGGCACATCGTCGCTGTAGAGCCGAGGCGGCGACTGGCCTTCCGCTGGCACCCGTACGCCGTCGAACCGGACGCCGGCTATGACGCCGAACCGACCACGCTGGTCGAGTTCACGCTGACCGAAACCGCCGACGGTGTGCTGCTGCGGATCGTCGAATCCGGGTTCGACAACATCCCGGCCGACCGCCGCGCCGCGGCATTCGAAGCCAACAGCGGCGGCTGGGAAGCGCAGACGAAACTGGTACGCAAGTACCTGGACGAGCGGGCGTGAGTACGGCCGTCGAGACCCGGGCGCCGTTGTTCGACGCCCTCGGCGACCCCAACCGGCTGCGCATCGTCGTGCGTCTCTGTGAGGGCGGACCATGCTCGACTTCGCAAGTGACACAGGTGATCCCGGTGACCCGGCAGGCGGCCACCAAACATCTGCAGCTCTTGGCGGCGGTGGGCCTGGTGACCAGCAGCCGGCACGGCCGGGAGCGCATCTGGCGGATCCAGCCGGAGCCCCTGGCCCAAGCCAGCGACTACCTGACCGCGCTGTCGAAGCGGTGGGACCGGGCGCTGGACCGGCTGCGGAGCTACGTGGAGGACCAGGCCGAGGAACCCATCGAATAATGTTGGCCGCGTGACTATTTTCGCCCAGGCAACCGGTATCGGCTCGTGGCCGGGGACGGTCGCCCGGGAAGCGGCGGCCGTCGTGGTCGGTGAGCTACCCGCCCTGCCGCATCTGGTGGAGCTTCCGGCCCGCGGTATCGGCGCCGACATCATCGGCCGCGCCGGTGCGCTGCTGGTCGACATCGGCATCGACACCGTGCCCCGCGGTTACCGCATCGCGCCCGGCCGCGGTGCCGTCGTCCGCCGCGCCACGGGTCTGCTCGACGAGGACGTCGACGCACTCGAAGAAGCGTGGGAGAAGGCCGGGTTGCGCCGGGCCGGGCGGACCATCAAGGTGCAGGTCCCCGGTCCACTGACGCTGGCTGCCGAACTCGAGTTGTCCGGTGGGCACCGGGCCATCACCGATGCGGGCGCGCTGCGAGACCTGGCCGGATCACTCGCAGAGGGCGTGGCGCGCCATCGCGCCGAGGTCGCGCGGCGCTGCGAGGCCGAGGTGGTGGTGCAGTTCGACGAACCGGCACTGCCCGCCGCGTTGGCTGGGCGGCTGGCCGGGGTGACTCGGATGTCTCCGGTGGCGCCGGTCGACGCGTTGCTGGCCGCGAGTCTGCTCGACGAGTGTCTCGCGACCGTCGGGGGACCGGCCGCCATTCACGTGTGTGCGGCCGATGTGCCGTGGAAAACCTTGGCGCGCACCAGTTTCAGCGCCATTTCTGTTGATGCCGCCACACTGACCGCGGCTGATCTGGACGGCATCGGCCAGTGGATCGAGGCGGGCCGGACCATCATGCTGGGAGTGCTGCCGGGCGTGGCACCCGACCGCTCGGTCCCGGTCGAGACGGTCGCCGCCACAGCCGCGAGCATCACGGACCGGCTGGGGTTTCCGCGGACGGTGCTGCGCGAGCGCGTCGGCCTGACGCCCGCCTGCGGGCTGGCCGGGGCCACCGAGAAGTGGGCCCGCACGGCACTGACCCTGCTCCGCAGGGCTGCCGACGGCATTGCCCAGGACCCGGACGCCGCGTGAGTTCTGACCTGCCCGGCGAACCGCGGAAATCGTCAATCCGGGCTCGGTGACGTGCGATGATGAGAGTCCAGAGTGCGCCGCGGGGTGCCACTCGGTAGGGGATTGATCGGGGGCGGACGTGCGCCGTGACAATGCGCTACGGACTGCGGGGAGTCTCGCGGCAGCGGCATTTCTCGTGGCGGCCGGCCCTACGGTCGCGATCGCAGCGGCTAGCCCGGGCGGGTCCCACGGCAACGGCGGAAACAGCGGCTCGGGAAAGGCCGGGTCCGGCCAGAACAGCACCTCGCGTGGCAACTCTGCTGCCGGTGGATCCGTCACGCATGCCAATTCCGGCGGCAACTCCGCTATTTCGGGCCAGACCAACACCGGAAGCTCATCCAACGGTAAGGGCGGCGGCAACAGCAGTGCGCCGGGCACCCAGTCCAACAACGGTTCCGACAACCCCGCCGCGACGCCGACGCGTACACCAGCCACCCAGCCGACGGCAGTGGTCGTCGCCGAACAGCACACCGGCACGACGGCGGCCGGACAAGCGTGGTGGGCGGCGCCTGCGGTGGCCCCACCCGCTGTCGAGGTGCACATGCCCGCGGCACCGCGCGAGGACACCGCTGCGGATCTGCTGTCGGCCGCCCACACCGGCGTCCCGGTGTGGGCCGCCGCCGAGCCCGTCGGATTACGGAGCGATCTGTTCGGGCTGGCCGGGCTGGTGTTGATGCCGCTCGTCGGGCTCGGGGTCGGGTATCGCCAGGCCAAGGCCGTGCGCGACGCCGACCTGACGATCGGTCCCTAGAGCTCGCGGATCCCGCGCAGTTCGCGGCGCAGAATCTTGCCGGCTGCGGACTTCGGGATGGCATCGATGAATGCGACCTGCCGGACCTTCTTGTACGGCGCGACCTGCCCGGCGACGAAGTCCATGATCTCGTCGCCCGACAGCGCGGACCCCGGTTGCCGCACCACGAATGCCTTCGGCACTTCCTCGCCCGATTCCGGATCACGGACCCCGACCACCGCGGCATCGGCGATCCCGGGATGCGTCAGCAGCACGGCCTCGAGTTCGGCCGGCGGCACCTGGTAGCCCTTGTACTTGATGAGCTCCTTGAGCCGGTCGACGATGTAGATGCAGCCACTGGCGTCGACCCGGGCCAGGTCACCGGTGTGCAGGAAACCGTCGGCGTCGATGGTCTCGGCGGTGGCCGTGTCGTTGTTGAGGTAACCGGTCATGACGTTGGGGCCCTGGAAGCACAGTTCGCCGACCTCGCTCAGGCCGTGCTCGGGCTGGCCGATCTCGGCTCCGGTATCGGGGTCGACGATCTTGCTGACGGCATTCGGCACCGTCCAGCCGCACGAGCTCAGTGGCGCGACGGCGCCGACGAGTTCGCGACCACCGTCGAACGGCATGCAGTGGCTCACCGGGCTCAGCTCACTCATGCCGTAGCCCTGCACGATGGGGCAGCCGAGCCGGTCGGAGACCGCCATCCCGAGGTCGTCGTCGAGCGGCGCTGCACCCGACATCAAGCCCTTCAGGGAATCGAGCCGGTAGGAGTCGACCATCGGGTGCTTGGCCAGCGCGACGGCGACCGGCGGCGCGATGAACGCGAACGTGCACTTGTGGTCCTGGATGGTCTCGAGGAACACCGCGAGATCGAAGCTCGGCATGATCACCAGCCGGGCCCGGGCGTGCAGCACGGAGTTGAGCAACACCGTCATGCCGTAGATGTGGAAGAACGGCAGCACAGCCAGTACGCGGTCGTCGGGGACCAGGCCCTGGATCGGCCGAATCTGCGCCACGTTCGCCGCCAGATTGGTGTGGGTGAGCATGACGCCCTTGGGATTTCCCGTGGTGCCGGAGCTGTACGGCAATGCCGCCAGATGAGTGGCCGGGTCGAAGCCGACTTGTGGTGCGGGCAGTGCGGTGCCCAGCAGTTCCGCTGCGTTCGGATGGCCGTCCACCGTGGTACCCGGACCGTCGAGGACGACGATGCGGTCGGCAGCCAAGCCGACCTCGCCGGCGGCCTGCAGCGCCTGCGGTGCCAGCGCGGTGACCGTGATCAGCATGGTGGCACCGGAGTCGGTCAGCTGCTTGGCGATGTCCTTGGCGGTGAACAGCGCGTTGATGGTGGTGGCCGTGGCGCCGGCCCGCAGGATGCCGTGAAAGGCGACTGCGAACGCGGCGCTGTTGGGTGCCAGCAGGCCCACCACGTCGCCCGTGCCCAGGCCGCGGGCGGCCAGCGCACCGGCGAACGCCTCGATGCGGTTGGTCAGCTCGCGGTACGTGTACTCCGTGCCGGTCGCTACCTCGGTGATGGCGATGCGATCGGCATCCGCCTCGGCCAGATCGCCGAATATGTACTCGTAGACGGCAGTAGTCGGGATCTGGACTTCAGGAAAAGGGCTGGCGATAGTCATGGCGTCTTAGATCGAACCATGCCGGGGCGACGCGAGTCATGCCGGTTGGTGGCCTTTGCCTGCCGGGTTGTCGGGCCGCGTTACACCTCGTCGCCGAAGCGCAACGCCTCCGTCGCGCGACTACGCCTCGCCGCGGTCCAGGAGCCCGCTGGAGCCGAGGACGCGTTCCACCCGGACCTCGATCACCACGCGCCGGGGATTGACCCGCGGCGTGCGGTAGCGCTGCGCATATCGCAGTTCGGCGTCGCGAACGTCGTCGGCATCATGGCTGACCGTCGATTTGCCTTCGAGCGACAACCACCGGGCGCCGTCGACCTGGCTCAGCACGGCAACACCACGCTGGGCCGCGTTGAGGGCCTTCTGGGAACCGCCGGTGGTGATGACGCGCGCGATGTGGGTTTTCGGGTCGAAGGTGAAACCGACCGCGACGACGTGCGGCGAATTGTCCGACCGCAGGGTGGTCAGCATCGCCAGATGACGCTCGGTGAGGAATGCCAGCGCGTCACTGGTGAGCCGTGTCGTTGCCTTCGCCATCACGGTCAAAAGTAGCGCAGGTGATAATCGCAGCCGTGAACGACACGGCGGATACCGGCGGCGAGGTGGTCGTCGTCTTCGGCGGCCGCAGTGAGATCGGCGTGGAACTGGCCATCCGGCTGGCGCCCGGCAACACAGTGGTGCTCGCGGCACGCCAGGCCGACCAGCTGACCGACGAGGTGCAAGCGGTTCGCGCGGCGGGCGCTGCCAGCGTCCGGACCCGCGAGTTCGATGCCGACGACCTGCCCTCGCACGCCGCGTTGATCGGCGCGATCGAAGCCGAGCACGGCCCGATCGGCACCGCGGTGCTGGCCTTCGGCATCCTCGGGGACCAGGCCCGCGCCGAGGACGATGCCTCCCATGCGGTGGCTGTCGTGCACACCGACTACGTGGCCCAGGTGAACCTGCTGACGCTGCTGACGCAGCGAATGCGTGCCGCCGGCCGGGGTCGGCTCGTGGTGTTCTCGTCGATCGCCGGCGCGCGGGTCCGGCGGGCCAACTACGTCTACGGTTCGGCCAAGGCCGGCCTGGACGGCTTCGCTTGCGGGCTGGCCGACGCACTGCACGGCACCGGTATCCAACTGCTGATCGTGCGGCCCGGCTTCGTGATCGGCCGCATGACCGAGGGCATGGAGCCGGCACCGATGTCGAGCACGCCGGCGCAGGTCGCCGACGCCGCGGCCCGGGCCCTGGGGCGCGGCAAGGGCGCGGTGTGGGTGCCGTGGGGGATTCGGCCGCTGATCTTCGCGACGCGGTTCGTGCCGAAGGCGATCTGGCGAAGGATGCCGCGATGAGCGCTTGCGCGAAGAGCAGAGGGCACTGATGAGCGCTTGCGCGAAGAGCAGAGGGCACTGATGAGCGCTTGCGCGAAGAGCAGAGGGCACTGATGAGCGCTTGCGCGACGAGCGGAGGCCGCAGATGACCGGGAACGGTAAGATCACCGTCGTCGGTATCGGAGCCGACGGCCTGGCCGGCCTCGGCCAGGCCGCGCGCGGTGAACTGCTCCGCGCGACAGTGATTTTCGGTGGTCCCCGGCAGCTGGATCTGCTGGACACGCAGGTGACCGCCGAGCGGCGGGCCTGGCCGTCGCCGATGCTGCCGGCCCTGCCCGCGTTGTTCGACGGGCTGTCCGACGTGCACGTGGTGGCCTCCGGCGACCCGATGCTGCACGGCATCGGCGCCACGTTGAGCCGGCTGTTCGGCCGGGATCGGGTGACGGTGCTGCCGCACGTGTCGTCGGTGACGCTGGCCTGCGCGCGGCTGGGGTGGAGCGTGCAGGACACCGAGGTGATCAGCCTTGTCAACGCCGCACCGCACACCGCGATCCGGCACGGTGGACGCGCGGTGGTGTTGTCCAAAGGCTCCGATACGCCGCGGGCGCTGGCCCGGCTGCTCGACGAGACTGGTTGTGGCGAGTCGCAATTCACCGTGCTCGAGCAACTCGGCGGCCCCGCTGAACGGATCACCACCATGGTTGCCGCGGAGTGGGCCACCGACGCCCCTGCTGTTGATGCGCTGAATGTCATTGCCGTGCAGTACCTTCCCGAACGACGTGTCGCTGCGGTGCTACCGGACGCGGCGTTCGGCCATGACGGACAGATCACTAAGCAGACCATCCGGGCGCTGGCGCTGACGGCGCTGCAGCCGCGTCCCGGTCAGGCGTTGTGGGACGTCGGATCCGGGTCGGGGAGCATTGCCATCGAATGGTGCCGGGCGTCCGGTGGCCGAGCGGTCGCTTTCGAACGCGACGAGGTGCGCCGCGAGCGCATCGCCAACAACGTCACCATGTTCGGCTTGCGCGTCGATGTCCGTGGTGCCGCACCCGACAGCTTCGCCGACGTGCCAACGCCGGACACCGTCTTCATCGGCGGCGGCCTCACCCAGCCGGGGCTGTTCGAGGCCTGCTTCGACGCGCTGGAACCCGGCGGCCGGCTGGTCGCCAACGCGGTCACCGCCGAGTCGGAAGCATATGTGGTGCAGCTCTATGCAAAGCTCGGCGGCGACCTGCGGCGCTTCCAGCACTATCACGGCCAACCGATCGGCGGCTTCACCGGCTGGCGGCCGGCGATGCCGATAACCCAGTGGACGGTGGTCAAGAAATGACGGTGTACTTCATCGGCGCTGGTCCCGGCGCCGCCGACCTGATCACCGTGCGGGGACAGCGACTGCTGCGGTCCTGCCAGGTCTGCCTCTACGCGGGCTCGATCATGCCCGACGACCTGCTGGCGGAGTGCCCGCCGGGCGCGCGGGTGGTGGACACCGGTCCGCTCAACCTGGAGCAGATCATCGACGAGCTCGCCGCGGCACACGAAGCCGGACTCGACGTGGCGCGCCTGCATTCCGGTGACCCGTCGATCTACAGCGCCGTGGCCGAACAGTGCCGTCGGCTCGACGAACTCGGTATCGACTACGAAATCGTCCCGGGCGTACCGGCTTTCGCGGCCGCCGCCGCCGCACTCGGTCGGGAGCTCACGGTGCCCGGTGTCGCTCAGACCATCACCTTGTCGCGCGTTGCCACGCTGTCGACGGCGATGCCCGACGGCGAGGATCTCGTCACGCTGTCCAAACCGGGCGCCACACTGGTACTGCATCTGGCTGCGGCGCAGATCGACAGCATCGTCCCGCAGCTGCTCGATGGCGGGTATCGCCCCGAAACGCCCTGCGCGGTGGTGGCTTTCGTGAGCTGGCCGACCGAACAAGTCATCACGTGCACCCTGGCCGAGCTGGCCGACCGAACGAAGGCGGCCGGCATCACCAAGACCGCCGTCATCTTCGTCGGAGACGTGTTGGGCGCCCAGGGTTTTGCCGACAGTTACCTGTACTCCAGCGGCCGCCGCCGCGGGACGCGGCATTGATGGCACAGCCGGGGGACCGTTTGCCCATGAAGCTACTGCTCCTGGGCGGCACCTCCGAGGCGCGGACGCTGGCCAAGGTGCTGCACCCTGATGTCGAGCTGATCAGCTCCCTGGCCGGCCGCGTCCCGGACCCGGCCCTGCCGGTCGGACCCGTCCGGATCGGTGGCTTCGGTGGCGTCGACGGCCTGCGTGCCTATCTGCAGGACAACGGGATCACCGCCGTCGTCGACGCCACGCACCCCTTCGCCGCCAACATCACGGCCAACGCCGCGCGGGCCTGTGCCGGCTTGCAGCTGCCGCACCTGGTGCTGGCCCGGCCCGCCTGGCCGCACGGCGATGCCATCGTCGTCACCGACGACCGGCACGCCGCACAGACCGTCAAAGACCATGGCTACCAACGGATTTTCCTCACCACCGGACGTTCGGGCACCACGGTGTTCCGCTCATCGGACGCCTGGTTCCTGATCCGAGCGGTCACGCCGCCGGACGCCGACACCCTGCCCCCGAATCACGAAATCCTGCTCTCGCGCGGCCCGTACGACTACGACAACGAGCTCGCACTGCTACGCGCACACCGCATCGACGCGCTGGTCACGAAGAACAGCGGCGGGAGCATGACGCGGGCCAAATTGGACGCTGCTGCGGCGCTGAACATCCCGGTGATCATGGTGGATCGTCCGGCGCTGCCGACCGGGGTCGCGACCGTCAGCACCGTCGACGATGCCGTGGAGTGGGTCAGGCGGCGCTGACCCGATCCAACGCCCCGAGCCGGAAGGTTGGTCTCGTTTGTCCAGATCCGAGATAGTCCGCCGGTGTGATCTGGACGGTCCGGCGCCGGTGTCGAGAAATTAGGTCGATTTCGAGACGGATGTACGCGGATGCTGTTGTGGTGGGGATCGTTGAGCGGTGGCCGTCGCTGGGTGACCAGGTTGTGGTGGCGGAGCGGTTGTTTGGCCCGTCGGGGCTCGGCAAGGTCGGGGGATGGCTCGCCGAGCAAGCCGGGTTCGTCGGTGACGGTGAGTTCGCGAGGACCTTCTCCGATCACGTCCATCTGCCCGGGATCGAGTCCCTGGACTACGCACACCGACACATTCGCACCGCACGCGGTGACCTCTTGGGGGGAATCAGGTTCTACTCGCGCAACCTGACCCGCCCGTTCGTCGACGTCGTGGCTCACAGCTTCGACGACCTCGACGCGCTGGCCGCATGCGTGCACGCCGAATGGTCAGCGTTCCACGTGCGCTACCTGCGGGTGCGGACCCGGCCCGGCCGGCTGGCCAATCGACCCGGCGTCCTGCTCGACAAGAGCATCCACGCCGCCCGGTGCCGCGACATGGCCCCCGACGACGGCCGCGTCGCGCTGCGCCGCTTCGACACTCCTCAACGCGCCATCGACGCGGTCACCGACCGTTACGCCCACCTCGCCGCGACGAATCCCGTGCTGTCGAACAACCTGTCCCCAGCCCCACCCGAGGATCTGCGGGACTGGCATGCCCGGCACCAGATGTGGGCCATCACCCGCGGGAAGGACACCGTCGGCGCCTTCGCGGTGGCGCCCGGCTCGCTCGGCTGGATCACCGGCCAGGAAATCAACGAAGAGGTCATCGCCGTCGCCCACGCCGGGCAGCGGTACGCCACCTCGGCGCAGTGCGCATGGGCCCACGGCGGGTTCGCCGAGGCCACCGACCTGCTCATCGGAACCATCGACCGCCACAACCACGCCTCCCGAGCCACCGCGGTGCGCGCCGGCCGGCCCCGTGTCCTCGATGACGTCTTCATCACCCTCGACGACGACCCAGCCGGTGAGCACCGTGACCCGAGTGCCTGATCGCATCGGCACCAGCCCAGGCGGCGGCGTCCGGATCCGGCCGCGGCGTTCTGAAGATGAACCGGGCGACACTGGTCGCGGCCTTCGCCGATCTCTACGCGTGGACCCACCGGGATTGGTCACCGGTCACCAACACCAACGAGTTGATGGAGGCGTCTCGCCACGAAATCGCCCAGGTCGATCGCGCGCTCAGTACCGGAGTCTGGGTTGACGGACACTTGGCCGCGATCGCGTTGGCCTTCCCCGACGATGCGGGGATCGAGGTCGTCGCCGAGACCGTCCGCCCCACCCAAACCCGAGGTGAAGAACTGGTCGTCAGCGTCCTCACGACGTTGCTGGACACCCTCGCACGGCGCGGCGCCAGCAGCCGCGTCCAATTCGATGGGCACGTCACCGACCCCCACCTGCAGCCGGTACTCGACCGCATTCCGCGAGAGGACGCCAAGCCCGTCGATCTCATCGAAATTGACTGAAGATCCAAGACAAGATCTGAGCCGTCCAACGTCTCTAGATATGAGACGCCGGCCGCAGTCTCAGCAAGCGAACGGGCGCGTCAAGACCCGGGCAGTTGACGGGGCCCTCTGCCTTGACAGCTAGAACCATCGGAGGTCTGTTGGTTTTGTGGCGCCTCGACGACCGGTCAGCTCGGGTACGTCCGCGGGGTGAAGACTCGGTCGCCATCGGCAGTGGTGTGCCATACCGTCTGCGACGAACCGATGATCAGCAGGCAGCGCATGTCGATCTCGGCCGGCTTGAGGTCGGCAAGGCGCACCACGCACACCGACTCGTTGGGTCCGGCCACGTCGCGTCCGATGACCACGGGCGTGTTCGGGTCCCGGTACTCCAACAGCAGGTCCTGCATGGCGGCCACCTGCCAGGTCCGGGTCTTCGACGCCGGGTTGTAGATCGCCAGCACCAGATCGGCGCGGGCGGCGGCGGTGAGCCGCTCGGCGATGATGTCCCACGGCTTCAGTCGGTCGGACAACGAGATCACCGCGTAGTCGTGGCCGAGCGGCGCGCCGACGCGGCTGGCCACCGCCTGCGCGGCGGTCATCGCCGGGATCACCCGGACGTCCACGCCTGGCCACTGCTGGGCCTCTTCGAGCACCGCGGTCGCCATCGCGAAAACCCCGGGGTCGCCCGAGGACACGACGGCGACGGTGCGGCCCTGCTGGGCCAGCGTGCAGGCGAGCCCGGCGCGGGCACGCTCGTCGGTGTTGTCGCTGGGGTGGCGCTTCTGGCCGGGGCGATCCGGCACCCGGTCCAGATACGGCCCGTAGCCGATCAGATCGGTGGCGGCCGCGAGTTCCCGACGGGTCTGGGCCGTGGTCCACTCGGGGTCGCCCGGACCCAGCCCGACCACCACCACGCTGCCGACCGTTGCCTTGTCGCGTCGCCCACCCGGGAGGATCGCGATCGAGAAGTACGGGACCGTCGCGTCGTCGACGTCAGCGGCCGGCAGGACCCGCTGCGCCTCGGTGCTCGCGCGTTCCACGTAGTACGCCTCGTCGAGCCGTCCTGCTGACGAAAGTGCCTGTCGCACAGCGGGGTACGACCGGCCGAGCTTCATCACCACGGCCGCGTCGGTGTCGGCCAGCCGGCGCTGCAGCTCGCCCTCGGGCAGGGTGCCGGGCAGGACTGTGAGCACCTGCTCGCCCTGCACCAGCGGTGTCGAGATCGCGGCCGACGCGGCGCTGACCGACGTCACTCCCGGCACGATTACCGCATGGAACCTCTCGGTCAACCGCGTGTGCATGTGCATGTAGGAGCTGTAGAAGAGCGGATCGCCCTCAGCGAGCAGCGCGACGTTGCGGCCCGCCGCCAGGTGGGTGGCGATGCGCTCGGCGGCCTCGGAGTAGAAGTCCTCGATCGCGCCGTCGTACCCACCTGGGTGTGATGTGGTCTCGGTCGTCACCGGGTAGACCAGGTGTTCCTCGATCTGGCCGGGACGCAGATACGGTTCGGCGATGCGCCGCGCGATGCTGTGGCCGTGCCGCGCGCTGTGATAGGCCACCACGTCGGCCTCACCGATCAACCGGGCGGCCTTGACCGTCACCAGTTCCGGGTCGCCCGGACCCAGGCCGACACCGAAGAGCGTTCCCGTTGTCATCGTCCACCTTCTGCTCGTTCGGCAAGCCTCACTCGCGTTCACTCGCAATCGCGTTCACCGCGGCGGCAGCCATGGCACTACCGCCACGCCGCCCCGTCACCACCAGATAGTCCATGCCGCGCGGCCGCGCGATCAGTTCGTCCTTTGACTGTGCCGAGCCGACGAAGCCCACCGGACCGCCCAGCACCACCGCGGGCACCGGAGCGCCCTCGTCCAGCAGCTCCAGCAGCCGGAACAGCGCGGTCGGCGCATTGCCGATGGCCAGCACGGCGCCGCCGAGCCGGTCCGCCCACAGATCGACGGCCGCCGCCGAACGCGTGCTGCCGAGCTTCGCGGCCAGTTCTGGGGCCCGGGGATCGGCGACCAGTGACACCACCTCGTTGTCCGCCGGCATACGCGAGCGGGTGATGCCGGCGGCGACCATCGACGAGTCACACAGGATCGGGGCTCCGGCGGCCAATGCCGCATGGGCGCGCGTCACAACGTCGTCGGTATAGGCGACGTGCGCGGTGACATCGACCTGGCCGCAGGTGTGGATCAGGCGTACGACGACGCGCGAGACGTCGTCGGGAAATCGCGCCAGATCCGCCTCGGCGCGGATCGTCGCGAACGACTGCCGGTAGATCTCCGCAGCGTCGCGGACGTAGTCGAGCACCCGATAACCCTACGGGTGGCGCGGTTGGTACCCCGAGTTGGTCGCCACCAGCACTTCTCCGACGGCCGGACTGCCGCACGCGCGCTCACAGCCGACGAAGTGCCGGCGCCCGCCGGGCTCGCCGGACTCCGCTGCCGCGGCGGCGTCACTCCGGACGTCGGCGCGTGACTTGGCGCACCCCGGGCTGCCGGTGCAGGCACTGATCGACAACCAGGGGGAGTGCTCGTCGAAGACCAGACCCAGCGGCGCCAGCACGCGCAGTGCGGTGTCGGCAATACCCTCTTCGAGGTCACAGATGAGTAACGAGCGCCATGGAGTGACCACGACCGGGGCGGTGATTGCTGCCACAAACTCCGCGGTACGGGCCTGCAGCACACCCAGCGGGACAGCCGCGCCCAACGTGATCCGGCCGTCGTCCTGGGTGACCCAGCCAACCGGCGGGGCGTCGACGGGCGGCCAGGTGGCGCCCGGTGAGTCGGTGGGGTGGAGCCCGGCGCCGGTCAGGAGCTCGTCGGTATTGTCCAGTTCGCTTGTCCGCCAGCGGTTCCCGCGAATCTCCAGGAAGGTCTGGGCGAGGTCCAGCAGGGTGCCGCCGGCCTGTGCGGCAGGAATCCGCACCCCGGTGTCACGGCCCGCCACCAGCACGGCGGCGGTGTCGGGGGACACCAGATGGGTGCTCACATCGGGTGCCAGGCCCGAGATGTCGCCCCGCCCGTCGTCGACCCCGAACCAGAACCGTCCGGGTAGCTCGGCCAGGTCAGAGCGGTTTTGCAGCCCGGAATCGAGGTCGCGGACCACGTCCCGGACGTCGCCCAGCCCGCCGCTGCGGCCCGTCAGCGGCGACGCCACGATGTTGCGGACCCGTTCGTGGGTCGGCGAGGGCAGCAGGCCTGCCGTATCGACCGCCGCGGCCAGCCCTGCGGCGTCGTGGATGCCGCGCACCTGGATATTGCCGCGGGAGGTCAGTTCCATTGCCGGTGAACCGAATTCGTTCGCGGCGTGGGCCAGCGCCTCCAGTTGCCCAGCGGTGATCATGCCGCCCGCCAGGCGGATGCGGGCGAGGCCGCCGTCAGCTGCCTGGTGCACCTGCAGGGCGCCTGGGCAGGCGTCGTCATCACGTGTGCGAATCACCTTGTCCACGTTACGTTGTGCGGAGAATAGTGAAATAGGTCACTGCCGTTTCCGGCCTGTTCCCTGCCTTACATGTCCCTTGTTTTCGCCGCATCGGCCCGTACCGTGGAACACGAACTTCCGTTTGCTCCACCGCTTTCGGATGACGTAAGGAGGGACGTAATGTCCGATTTCGCTTTGTATGTTGGTGGCGTCTTCGCTCTCATCGTGGCCGCCGGCCTGCCGTACCGAGGCAAGACCTGGTACTCGCGTTGGAGTGCCAGCGAGCGCTGATCCCAGCAGCTTCACGTAAGTAAGACCGCCGACGGGGCGGGTTGCCCAGCAACCCGCCCCGTTGTGCATTCCACAGCACCCCTACCGAGGGCAGCCACCACTGGAGGCCGCCCGTACGGTACGAATAGGCGGTGCCGACCGTACTACTGCTCTCGACGTCCGACACCGACCTGATCACCGCCCGGGCCAGCGGAGCCGGGTACCGATGGGCCAACCCCTCCCGGTTGATCGACGGCGAATTGCCGGACCTGCTGGCCGGCGCGGACCTGGCGGTCGTGCGGGTGCTCGGCGGCTACCGGACCTGGCAGGACGACATCGACGCCGTCGTCGCCACCGGAATCCCGACCGTGGTGCTCTCGGGTGAGCAGACGCCCGACGCCGACCTGATGAGCCACTCGACCGTCCCCGCCGGCGTCGCCCTCCAGGCGCACATCTATCTGGCGCACGGCGGCACGGAGAACCTGCGCAACCTGCACTCCTTCTTGTCGGACACGGTCCTGATGACGGGGCTCGGCTTCGGTGAGCCCGAATCGACCCCGAGCTGGGGACTGCTGCGCACGCGAGGAGCAAATGAGCACGAGGCGCGCGAGTCCGAAGTGACCGGCCCCACCGTCGCGGTGCTGTACTACCGGGCGCAGCAGCTGGCCGGCAACACCGCCTACATCGACGCGCTGTGCGAGGCCCTGGAAGACGCGGGCAGCCGTCCTTTGCCGATCTTCTGCGCCTCGCTGCGCACCGCCGAACCCGAACTCATCGAGTTGCTCGGGACGGCCGACGCCCTGATCACGACCGTGTTGGCGGCCGGCGGCGCGACCCCGGCGCTGGCCAGTGCGGGCGGCGATGACGACAACTGGAACGTGGCGCACCTGGCGGCTCTCGACATCCCGATCCTGCAGGGCCTGTGCCTCACCAGCTCGCGTGCGCAGTGGGACGAAAACGACGACGGGCTGACGCCGCTGGACGTCGCGTCGCAGGTCGCGGTGCCCGAGTTCGACGGCCGCATCATCACCGTGCCGTTCTCGTTCAAAGAGATCGACAGCGAAGGCCTGATCTCGTACGTCGCCGACCCCGAGCGCTGTGAGCGGGTGGCGCGGCTGGCGGTCCGGCACGCGCGCCTGAAGCACATCGCGCCCGCCGACAAGCGCGTCGCCCTGGTGTTCTCGGCGTACCCCACCAAGCACGCCCGCATCGGCAACGCCGTCGGACTCGACACCCCGGCCAGCGCCGTGGCGCTGCTGCGCGCCATGCGCGACGCCGGCTACCGCATCGGCGACATTCCCGGCGTCGACGCCGAAGATGGGGACGCCCTCATCCACGCCATGATCGAGCGCGGCGGTCAGGACCCCGACTGGCTCAGCACCGAAGCGCTGGAAGCCAACCCCGTCCGGGTGTCTGCCAAGGACTACCGCGCCTGGTTCGCGACCTTGCCGGCCGAACTCACCGACGCCGTGACCAAGCACTGGGGCGCGGCCCCCGGTGAGCTGTTCGTCGACCGCTCGCAGGACCCCGACGGTGAAATCGTCATCGCCGCAATGGTTTCCGGCAACGTCGTGCTGATCGTCCAGCCACCGCGCGGATTCGGTGAGAACCCTGTCGCGATCTACCACGACCCCGACCTGCCGCCGAGCCACCACTACCTGGCGGCCTATCACTGGATCAACAAGCACTTCGGCGCCGACGTGATGATCCACCTGGGCAAGCACGGCAACCTGGAATGGCTGCCCGGTAAGACGCTCGGCATGTCCTCGGCATGCGGCACCGACGCCGCACTGGGCGACCTGCCGCTGGTGTACCCGTTCCTGGTCAACGATCCCGGGGAGGGCACGCAGGCCAAACGCCGCGCGCACGCGGTCCTGGTCGACCACCTGATCCCGCCGATGGCCCGCGCCGAGACCTACGGCGACATCGCCCGGCTGGAACAGCTGCTCGACGAGCACTCCACCATCTCGGCGCTGGACCCCGGCAAGCTGCCGGCCATCCGTCAGCAGATCTGGACGCTGATGCGCGCTGCCAAGATGGACCACGACCTGGGGCTGGAGGACCGGCCCGACGAGGACGTGTTCGACGACATGCTGCTGCACGTCGACGGTTGGCTGTGCGAGATCAAGGACGTCCAGATCCGCGACGGCCTGCACATCCTGGGCCAGGCGCCGGACGGTGAGGCCGAGCTGGACCTGGTGCTGGCCATCCTGCGGGCCCGCCAGCTGTTCGGCGGCGAGCAGTCGGTGCCGGGCCTGCGCGAGGCGCTGGGCTTGGCCGAAAATGGTGAGGCCGGCAGGGCAACTGTCGATGCGGCCGAGGGCCAGGCGCGTGAACTGGTTGCGGCACTGCAAAAGTCCGGCTGGGACGCCGCCGCGGTCGACGGCATCACCGACAACGCTGAAGTCGCCAAGGTGCTGCGGTTCGCCGCCACCGAGGTGGTGCCGCGGCTGCGCGCGACGGGCCGCGAGATCGACCAGATCCTGCACGCGCTCGCCGGCGGGTTCATCGCCGCCGGACCGTCGGGCTCACCGCTGCGCGGACTGGTCAACGTGCTGCCCACGGGACGCAACTTCTACTCCGTCGACCCCAAGGCCGTCCCGTCGAAGCTGGCGTGGGAAACCGGTGTGGCGATGGCGGATTCGCTGCTGGAACGCTACCGGACGGACTACGGCCGCTGGCCCGAGTCCGTCGGGCTCTCGGTCTGGGGCACGTCGGCCATGCGCACTGCGGGTGACGACATCGCCGAAGTGCTTGCGCTGCTGGGTGTACGGCCGATCTGGGACGACGCGTCACGTCGTGTGGTGGGGCTGGAGCCGGTCGCACTGGCCGAGTTGGGCCGCCCGCGCATCGACGTCACCGTCCGCATTTCCGGCTTCTTCCGCGACGCCTTCCCGCACGTGGTGGCCATGCTGGACGACGCCGTGCAACTGGTCGCCGGGCTCGATGAATCCGCCGAGGACAACTACGTCCGCGCCCACTCTCAGGTCGACATCGCCGACCACGGTGACCAAAGACGCGCCACCACAAGAATTTTCGGCTCCAAGCCGGGAACCTACGGCGCCGGACTGCTACAGCTCATCGACAGCCGCAACTGGCGCGACGACGCCGACCTGGCCCAGGTGTACACCGCCTGGGGTGGCTTCGCCTATGGTCGCGGCCTGGACGGTGCCCCGGCCACCGACGACATGAACCGGGCCTACCGGCGAATCTCGGTGGCGGCCAAGAACACCGACACCCGTGAGCACGACATCGCCGACTCCGACGACTACTTCCAGTACCACGGCGGCATGGTCGCCACCGTCCGCGCACTGACCGGCAAGGACCCGGCCGCCTACATCGGCGACAACACCCGGCCCGACGCCGTCCGCACCCGCACGCTGTCGGAGGAGACGACGCGCGTGTTCCGGGCCCGGGTGGTCAACCCGCGCTGGATGACGGCGATGCGACGGCACGGCTACAAGGGCGCCTTCGAGATGGCTGCCACCGTCGACTACCTGTTCGGGTACGACGCCACGGCGGGCGTCATGGCCGATTGGATGTACGAGCAGCTCACCCAGAGCTATGTGCTGGATCCGGAGAACCGCAAGTTCATGTCCGAGTCCAACCCGTGGGCGCTGCACGGTATGGCCGAGCGGCTGCTGGAGGCGGCGGGCCGCGGCATGTGGTCGGCGCCGGAGTCCGAGACCCTCGACGGCCTCAAGCAGGTGCTGTTGGAGACCGAAGGGGAGCTGGAGGGCTAGGTTTACGCGGCCCGCGGCGAGAACTCCTCGAGTCGACGTTCGATCACTGTTCCGGTGTCGAATGCTGCGGCCATGGCGAGGTTCTCGTCGGCAACTTCTTCAGCCCACTCGGGTGGCCATCCGCCGTCGCTGAGGCTGGTCCGCATTGCGAGGACCAGTTCTTGTCGTGTCATCTCCGCATCAACGACCTGAGCAGTGGTCGTGGCGCGATGTGATGCGAGACCGGCAAAACCCCGGCCGCATCCGCATCCGCCTTCAGGGTCGCGGCGGTCACGGTCGCACGGATCCTGAACCCACACGAGTTCTCCTGGGACGCAGTAGTTGTAGTCATTTCCGCGAACACCTTGAGTGAGCGCTGTCGCTACAAGGATTTTCATCTTGTCGACCTCCTGATCGGTTGGAACACGACGCTACGACTGGCCACCGACAAGTGTGGCGGTCGACATTGACGCAATGACCGAACGCAACTGGGTGGCGCCAGAACCGCCGATCTACCGCCGTCCAGTTGCTTTCGGCGACCGTCTACCACGCGGGTGCCAGCTGTGAACCATCACGCGTTTCGCGGCCGGCGAACCAGTTCGCAGCGCTGGCCGCACACCGCCCGACTAGCCTGATCGCCATGGCCCTCACCTTCGCCGACGTCGCCACCGCGAACTACATCCTGCTGACCACTTTCACCAAGGACGGCCGGCCGAAGCCCACCGCCGTCTGGGCCGTGCCCGACGGTGACCGGCTACTGGTCATCTCCGAAGCCAAGGCCTGGAAGGTCAAGCGGATCCGCAACACCCCGCGCGTCACGGTCGCCAAGTGCGACATGCGTGGCAACCCGAAGAGCGAGGCCGTCGAGGCCACGGCGGCCATCTTGGACAAGTCGCAGCTGAACACCGTCTACGACGGCATCGGCAAGCGCTACGGGTTGATCGGCAAGGCCTTCAACTTCGTCTCCAAGCTGCGCGGCGGTATGGAGAACAACGTCGCGCTGGAGTTGCGGGCCGCGTAGTGACTGGATTCCCCGCAGGCGCGCCAAAGCTGCCGCGCCACAAGGACATCGGGCGGCTACTGCTGAACTGCCCGGACCGCCGTGGCGTGATCGCCGCGGTCTCGACATTCCTGACCGACTCCGGTGCCAACATCATCTCGCTGGACCAGCATTCCACGGCTCCCGAAGACGGTGTCTTCCTGCAACGCACCGTCTTCCACCTGCCGGGGCTGGCCGCCGCGCAGCCCGATCTGGAGCGCGAATTCCATTCGGTGGCACAGGAATTCGACATGGACTACCGGTTCACCGATGCGTCAAGGCCGAAGCGCGTGGCGATCATGGCGTCGACCGCCGACCACTGCCTGCTCGACCTGCTGTGGCGCAACCGGCGCGGCGAACTCGACATGACCGTGGTGATGGTGATCTCCAACCACGCCGACCTGGCCGAGCAGGTCCGGGCGTTCGGGGTGCCGTTCGTCCACATCCCGGCCACCCGGGACATTCGCGAGCAGGCCGAGCAGCGTCAGCTGGAGCTGCTCAAGGGCAACGTCGATCTGGTGGTGCTCGCCCGGTACATGCAGATCATCACGCCGGCGTTCCTCGAGGCCATCGGCTGTCCGCTGATCAACATCCACCACTCCTTCCTGCCGGCGTTCGTCGGCGCGACGCCGTACCGGCGGGCCAAGGAGCGCGGCGTGAAACTCGTCGGCGCCACCGCCCACTACGTGACCGAGGATCTGGACGAGGGACCGATCATCGAGCAGGACGTCGTCCGCGTCGACCACACCCACAGCGTCGAGGAGCTTGTTCGGCTGGGTGCGGATGTGGAACGGGCCGTGTTGTCCCGGGCGGTGCTGTGGCACTGTCAGGACCGCATCCTGCGCCACGGCAATGAAACCGTGGTCTTCTAGAGCCATGGCTCCGACGTTCGAAGACGTGTACCGCGAGAAGTACCTGCTTCTGACGACCTTCACGAAGGACGGCCGGCCCAAGCCGACTCCGGTCTGGGGGGTGCCGCACGAGGGCAAGCTGCTGATCAGCACCGACGACGGCTCCTGGAAGACCAAGCGGATCAAGAACACCCCGCGGGTCACCATCCAGAAGTGCGGCGCACTGGGCAAGGTCAAGGGCGAGCCCGTCGAGGCCATTGCCCGCAACCTGCCCAAGTCCGAGACCAAGCGCGTCTTCGACATGGTGACCCGGCGCTACTGGTGGCACGCGTGGTGGTGGATCCCGCAGGCCATCATCCGCGGCGGCGTCGAGAAAGTGCACGCAGCAATCGAGGTGGAGCCGGTTCCGGACGCCTAGGAACCAATTCCAGCGTTTCCGCGTTGTCCAGGGCATGGCGATGCGACTATTTCTCGTTTATGCCTTGGTCGAGGTCGCGGTGCTGGCGGTCCTGGCCTCGACCATCGGTGTGGCTTGGACATTGCTGGCGCTGTTGGCCACTTTTGCCGTCGGCCTGGCCGTCGCGGGCACCCAGATCGCCCGGCATTTCAGCAGGCTGTCGGACGCGCTGAGCGCTCGATCCGCCGATCCGACGCTGGCCACGGACAGCCTGTTGGTGGCGCTCGGCACGGTGCTGGTCGTTCTTCCCGGGCTGGCCAGCTCGGTGCTCGGGGCGCTCATGCTGGTGCCGTTCACCAGGCGCGCGGTGCGGCCGGCGGCAAAGGCCCTGTTCAGTCGTCAGCTCACGCCCATGGACTTCCCGACCCAGGTGATCTACGTCAATCACGACGAGCGCTATCGCGGCCGCGATGACTACATCGACGGGGAAGTGATCGAGGTCATCGACAGCGCACCGGTTGCTGTACACCGGCACGCCGGCTGAACGGACTAACCTGTCACGTTCGTGACCACCTTTGCGACGACTCTGCTGCTCGGCGGTCGTATTCACAGCCCGGCTGCGCCCGACGCCACGGCGATCGCCATCCGCGACGGAGTGGTGGCCTGGCTCGGCTCCGATGACATCGGCCGGGCGCTGTATCCGGACGCGACTGTCGTCGATCTCGAGGGCGCATTCGTGGCGCCGGCATTCGTCGACAGCCATGTGCACCTGACCGCCACCGGACTCACCGTGGTCGGGCTTGACCTTCGCACCGCGACGTCCCTGCCGCACCTGCTGACCCTGCTGACCGAGTACGCCGCGCAGCACCCGGACGTTGTCATCTGGGGCCACGGCTGGGACGAATCGGGCTGGCCGGAACACGCTGTCCCGACCACTGCGGACCTCGATGGAGTGCTCGGTGGCCGTCCCGCGTACCTGGCCCGGGTCGACGTGCACTCCGCCGTCGCATCGACCGGTCTGCGGCAGCTGGTGCCCGGACTTTCCGACACCGCGGGCTTCTCCGAGCAGGGGCCGCTGACCGCCGAGGCCCACCACCGCGTGCGGGCCGCGGCCCGCAACCTGCTCAGTGCGACACAGCGCCGCGACGCGCAGCGCGGCGCACTCGATCTGGCCGCGCGCAACGGCATCGTCGCGGTGCATGAGTGCGCCGGCCCTGAGATCGGCGGCCTCGACGACTGGGCCGAACTGCGGGCCACCGAACACGGCGTCGACATCGTCGGCTACTGGGGCGAGGCCGTGACCAGCGCTACTGCTGCGCGGGATCTGATTGCCCACACCGGCGCTCACGGATTGGCCGGTGACCTCTTCATCGACGGTGCGCTGGGCTCGCGCACCGCCTGGCTGCAGCAGCCCTACTCCGATGCGCCCGGCTGCCCGCCCGCCTGTGGCAACTGCTACCTGGACACCGACGCAGTGACTGCGCATCTGCTGGCTTGCACCGAGGCCGGCATCACCGCCGGTTTCCACGTCATCGGCGATGCGGCCGTCGCCGCTGTCATCGAAGCGCTGGACCGGACCGTGGCGGCGTTCGGGGCGCCCGCGGTGGCGCGCTGCGGTCACCGGCTCGAGCACCTCGAGATGGTGGATTCGGAACAGGCGCGCAGGCTGGGTTCGTGGGGCGTCGTGGCCAGTGTGCAGCCGAACTTCGACGCGCTGTGGGGCGGCGCGGACGGCATGTACGCGCAGCGTCTCGGTGCCGATCGCTCACAGGGTTTGAACCCGTTTGCGCTGTTAGCATCCCAAGGCGTGCCCCTCGCCTTCGGTTCGGACAGCCCCGTCACCAGCATCAATCCGTGGGAATCCGTGCGCGCCGCCATCAGCCACAAGACGGCCGGAAGTGCCATTTCGGCGCGGTCGGCGTTCCTGGCCGCCACCCGTGGTGCCTGGCGGGCCGGCGGCGTCCGCGACGGCATGACGGGGACGCTGGTGCCCGGCGCGGTCGCCTCGTACGCCGTCTGGAAACTGCCGGGAGGTGCCTCGACATTGGACGTGACCGCACCGGCCGACGCCGTCCAGCGCTGGTCGACCGATCCGCGGTCCCGGGTCCCGGCGCTGCCTGCGCTCGGGCCCGACGACGAGCTGCCGACCTGCCTGCAGACCGTGCACCGCGGTGAGCAGATCCATGGCTGACGGCCGGGGAGGTCTGGAAGGCATGGCGGACGCCGAAGAGACCCTGGACAATGCCGTCCAGGGTGAGGTGGAGACACCCGAACAACCACAGGCACCCGAGCCGCAGGGCCCCAGCCGCGGCGCGCGGATCATCGCGAGTCTGCGGCAGTTCTTCGAGCCGCGGTTGGTCCGGCTCGCCGCGGCCGTCGTGGCCGGTCTGCTGCTGTGCGCGAGCTTCCCGCCGTTCGATCTCTGGTACCTGTCGTTTCCCGCACTGGCACTACTGGCCTGGGTGCTGGCTGACGAACGCACAACTCCCGCAGGCGGTTTCGGCTACGGCATGCTGACCGGCCTGGTGTTCTACGTGCTGTTGCTGCCGTGGATCAGCAGTTTCGTCGGCCTGGTGCCGTGGCTGGCGCTGTCGGCCCTCGAGGCGTTCTTCACCGGGGTGTTCGGGTTGACCGCGGTCCTCGTGCGGCGCCTGCCCGCGTGGCCCCTGTGGTTCGCCGCGCTGTGGGTGGCAGCGGAATGGCTCAAGTCGACGGTGCCATTCGGCGGCTTCCCGTGGGGCGTCGTGGCGTTCAGCCAGACCGATGGCCCGCTACTGCCGCTCGCACAACTCGGCGGTGCGCCGCTGGTGTCGTTCGCGGTGGCACTGATCGGATTCAGCCTGACGGCGATCGTGCTCGAGGCCGTCAGGCACTGGCGTCACGATCACCGCACCGGTGCCGCCGCGCCGCCGGAGGTGTTCATCCCGGGTATCTGCATCGCCCTGGTTCTGCTGCTCACCGGCCTGGCGTGGCCGCACGTCCGCAAGGCCGGTGCCGGGTCCGGTGACGACCCCGCAATCAACGTCGCCGCCGTCCAGGGCAACGTGCCGCGGCTCGGTCTGGACTTCAACGCCCAGCGCCGCGCGGTGCTCGACAACCACGTGCACGAAACCAAGCAGCTGGCCGAGGACGTCCGTGCCGGCCGGGCACCACAGCCGCAGGTGGTCATCTGGCCGGAGAACTCGTCGGACATCGATCCGCTGGTCAACGCCGACGCCGCGGAACTGATCTCGGCGGCGTCCTCGGCGATCCACGCGCCGATCCTGGTGGGCACCGTGCTGGCCGCGCCCGACTACACGCCGGAGCATCCGGTGACCACCAACTCCGTCATCGTCTGGGACGGGACAAACGGGCCGGGGGACCGTCACGACAAGGCCATCGTCCAGCCGTTCGGCGAGTACCTACCCTGGCGCAGCTTCTTCCGGCTGTTGTCGTCATATGCCGACCGGGCCGGCTACTTCGTTCCGGGCAACGGCAGCGGTGTGGTCACCGCCGCCGGCGTGCCGATCGGCGTGACGACCTGTTGGGAGGTCATCTTCGACCGGGCGGCCCGCCAATCGGTTCTCAATGGCGCACAGCTACTGGCAGTGCCCGCCAACAACGCGACATTCGACGAGCCCATGAGCCTTCAGCAGCTGGCCTTCGCCCGGCTGCGTGCCGTCGAGCACGACCGGTACGTCGTGGTTGCCGGCACCACCGGGATCAGCGCGATCGTCGCCCCCGACGGCCATGTCCTCGAGCGGACCGAGTTCTTCCAGCCGGCCTATCTGGACCGCCAAGTGCGGTTGAAGACCGACCTCACCCTCGCCACCCGGTGGGGACCGGTCATCGACGGGTTGCTTGTGGGGGTCGGTGCTGCCGCCCTTCTGGTTGCCATGCTGCACAATAGGAACCTCATGCGCCGCCGCCAGGCGGTTGCGGAGCATCAGGACGGCAGCGCCGCCGGAACTGACACCGACACCGACACCGAAACGAACAGGGGAACTGACCATGGGCGATGACCGTCCGAGTCAGCGCACGCTGGTGATCATTCCGACCTACAACGAGCGCGAGAATTTGCCGTTGATCGTCGGCCGCGTGAACGCTGCCCGCCCGGACGTCCATGTGCTGATCGTCGATGACGACAGCCCCGATGGCACCGGCAAGCTGGCCGACGAACTGGCGCTGGCCGATCCCGACCGCCTGCACGTCATGCACCGGGCCGGCAAAGGTGGCCTGGGCGCGGCGTATCTCGCCGGCTTTGCCTGGGGCCTGGACCGCGGTTACAGCGTCCTCGTCGAGATGGACGCCGACGGCAGCCACGCGCCCGAGGAGCTCTACCGTTTGCTGGACGCCGTCGACGCCGGCGCCGATCTGGCCATCGGGTCCCGGTACGTCCCGGGCGGCGCCATCCGGAACTGGCCCCGTCGCCGGCTCGTGCTGTCCCGCACCGCGAACACCTATGCCCGGTTGCTCCTGGGCGTCAAGATTCACGACATCACAGCCGGCTACCGCGCCTACCGGCACGACGTGCTGGAGAAGATCGGCCTCGACGATGTCGATTCGAAGGGCTACTGCTTCCAGATCGACCTGACCTGGCGTGCCATCAATGCGGGCTTCACCGTCGCCGAGGTGCCCATCACGTTCACCGAGCGCGAGCTGGGCGTGTCGAAGATGAGCGGATCGAACATCCGTGAGGCCATGTCGCAGGTGGCGAAGTGGGGTATCCGCGGCCGGCTGGACCGGGCTCGCGGCATCGTGCGCTGACCACCGAGCCGCAAACACAAAAAAGCCCCGCCGTGGGCGGGGCTTTTTCGTTTGCGTAGTTAGCCGCGGCGGCGGGTCTTGATGAGCTCCAGCCGCTCCTTGAGCAGCTCTTCGAGCTCCTCGACGGAACGACGCTCGAGCAGCATGTCCCAGTGGGTACGCGGCGGCTTGACCTTCTTGGGCTCTGGAACGTCACCCTCCAGCAGGGTGCCTTCCATGCCGTTCTTGCACGCCCAGGTGCCGGGGATTTCCGCGTCGTCGGCGAACGGAACTTCGAATTCCTCGCCGTTGTCGGTGCGGTACCGGGCCACCTGACGCGGCGCCAGGTCATGGTTACGGTCGGTCTCGTAGCTCACGGCTCCGAGGCGACTGCCTCTCAGGACTCGATCAGCCATGGTCAATCACTCCCTTGGTATAGCGACAGGGGAATCAACGCAGACCAGCGGCGTGAAGTTCCCGACTCAGGTATCCATGATACCGGGGTCCGAGCCGTCTCCCGATACAGTCACGACCGTGAGGCGGACATGAAGCGTTCGAAGGCCCAACCGTGCCGGTGGTGTGGCCGGGAGGTGGCTGACGCGGGCATGGGTCGTCGTCGCCAGTACTGCCGCCAATCGTGCCGTCAGCGGGCCTACGAGCAGCGTGCCATGGTGAAGGGGACCAACCTGGCGGAAGACTCGGTGGTGCTCAGCGCCGAGGAAGCGGCGGCCCTCTCCGACCGCGTTTATCAGGTACGGTGTGCGGCCGAGGACGTCGCGACCGCTGTTGCCGAAGGCGCCGGGCCCGCTGAATTGGGAGAGCTGTGTGAGGTGCTGCTGCAAGCCGCGAAGGACGCAGACGGCTGGCGCTAGGGCGAGCGCAGTGACGGGAAAGAAATAGCGCATGACTGATGACCGTCGGCGGATTCACAAGCCGACCAAGTTTCTGGGCCGCGGTTTCGAGGCGTTTCACGATGTCGAGGACCCGGTGCAGGACAGTCGCATCGCCCATGAGACGGCGGCGGCGCTGCTGGAGCGGGTGCGGACCTATCCGGACCCGGACGTGGTGTCGCGGCTGGTGGCCTACACCGATGAGCACGGCATCGAGACCATCGCCGAGTTGTGGGCCGGTGCCGGCGCGCGCAGCCTGCCCGGCGCGCTGTGGCGGGTGTATCTGCTGCGGCTGTCGATCCGCAACGACCCCTATTCGGCCAGCCTGATGTTCGGCCGCGGTGCGGAGGTGCTGCACTCGATCGACCCCGTGGTCGCCGGCGCCGAGACGCCCGTCGGGCCGACGGAGATCCGGGAGCTCGCCGACCGAATCCTGCGCGGCGTCTTCGAGGGCGACTTCGCGGTCGCCCTCGAGCGCGCGGCGGCGTATTGCCGGGTTAGTGCGGCCGGCTGCACGAGTCTCGCCGAGGACGCGACGACGACCGCGCCGGAGCGCGCCGCGGAGCTGACCGACCGGGCTGTGGCGTTCACCCGGATCGCCAACGAGCTGCATGCCGCAGCCGGGTTGTGGCGCAGCGACTCGCTGGATTGACGCGATGGCCGACGATGTCGGCGCTACAGCTTCTGAGAAGTTAAAGCCAGACCGCAGAACGCCTCTCGGCGGTAGGCCGCTCGTGGCGGCGAAATTTGGGGCCCGGGGTTACTGCGGCCTGGCGATGTTCACTCTAGCGGATGATCGCGTGTGGCGAGCAATTCCGTGATGGCGTCGGGCGCTGCGCGAGGTGTCCGGAATCGTCTCGGCGGACCGACTCGATGTGCGTACGGGGTCGCCATGACGACGGCGTTCGTGTTGTCCGGTGGCGGCAGCCCGGGGTCCATCCAGGTGGTCATGCTGCTGGGGCTCGCCGAGGCGGGCAGCACGCCGGATCTGATCGTCGGCACCTCGGTCGGTGCCCCCCATGGCGGGTGGTGAACAACACACCGGTGCCGCACGCGGTGGAGCTGGGCGCGACCGAGGTGTGGGTGCTGCTGTCCAGTGCTCGAGTTCCACCTGGATTGACGTGGGCTACTTCAACACATTGACGGCCCGGGCCACCACGAGCGCGGTGGTCGACACCGCCACCATCGACTGCACGGTCATCATCGTCTTGGCCCAGCGCGACAGCGGCATGGTGTCGGTAGGGGAGAACGCGACCACATTGGTGTAGCTGGTGTAGAGGTAATCGACGAAGGTCGGGCGCCAATTGGGTTTGGCGTTCTGCGGATCGGACATCTGCGGGAACTGGAAGTCCGGGTAGGGGTTGTCTCCCGCCCGCCGGGCGAAGGGGCCGCCGCGATCCAGCTCCCAGTACCAGATGCCGAACACGATGATGTTGGTGATGAAAATCGCTGCGCCGCTGCCCAATAGGACGCCGGCGTCGTTGCTCACCTTGCCGGACAGGATGTTCAAATCCAAGATGATCGCCGAGGCCGTGTTGTCCAGCGTGATGGCCGCGGTCAGCACGATCATGGTCCAGCGGCCGACGGTGGTCTGGCGGGACAACCGGACCGGATTGATGACCATCAGGACGGCGACCAGCAGCAGTTCCAGCGTGATCAACGGCCACCGGGGTATTTCCGGGACGGTGTACTGCACAGGGATCGCGCGCTGCAGCGTCACCGCGGCCAGGATCGCGAAGATCACCGGCAGCCGGTTCTCCGGATCGCCGGGCCGGAGCCAGGACGGCACATGTTGTTCCGCGCTGTTCGTGATGCGGTGAGTCCGCTCGATGAACGTCCTGACCGCCGGCGGCAACGGTTCTGATGTGGGGTCCATTCGCTCAGTTTCGCACCGGGATGACACCATTGAGCGGTGTCTGCCGAGCTGAGCCAGGGAACCCACAGGTCGTCGCCGCTTGCCGCGGCCGACATCGATGCGGCTGCCCGGCGAATTTCCTCGGTCGTGACGCGCACCCCGTTGCAGTACAGCGACCGGCTGTCGGCGCTGACCGGCGCCCAGGTCTACCTCAAGCGTGAGGACCTGCAGGCGGTGCGCTCGTACAAGCTGCGTGGCGCCTACAACCTGTTGATGCAGCTCTCCGACGAGGAGAAGGCCGCCGGCGTGGTGTGCTCGTCGGCGGGCAACCATGCGCAGGGGTTTGCGCTGGCCTGCCGGTCGATGGGTGTGCACGGCCGCGTCTACGTCCCGGCCAAGACCCCCAAGCAGAAGCGGGACCGCATCCGGTACCACGGCGGCGACTTCATCGAGCTGATCGTGGGAGGCGCCACCTACGACCTGGCGGCCGCGGCGGCGCTCGAGGACGTCGCGCGGACGGGCGCCACGCTGGTGCCGCCGTACGACGACCTGCGCACCATGGCCGGGCAGGGCACCATCGCGGTGGAGATCCTCGAGCAACTCGACGTCGAACCCGACCTGGTGATCGTGCCGGTCGGCGGCGGCGGTTGCATCAGCGGGATCACCACCTACCTGGCCGAACACACCAGCGCGACGTCTGTGCTCGGGGCCGAGCCCGCGGGTGCGGCGTCGATGATCGCGGCGCTGGCCAAGGGAGAGCCGGTGACCCTCGAGCACGCCGACCAGTTCGTCGACGGGGCGGCGGTGGCCCGGGCCGGAACGCTGACGTATGCGGCGCTGGCCGCGGCCGGTGACATGGTGTCGGTGACGACGGTCGACGAGGGCGCGGTCTGCACCGCGATGCTCGACCTGTACCAGAACGAGGGCATCATCGCCGAGCCCGCGGGTGCGCTGTCGGTGGCGGCGTTGATGGAGAACGGTGTCGAGGCCGGGTCGACGGTGGTCTGCCTGATCTCCGGTGGCAACAACGACGTCTCGCGGTACGGCGAGGTGCTCGAGCGGTCGCTGGTGCACCTGGGTCTCAAGCATTACTTTCTGGTGGATTTCCCGCAGGAGCCCGGCGCGCTGCGGCGGTTCCTCGACGAGGTGCTCGGTCCGGGCGACGACATCACGCTGTTCGAATACGTCAAGCGCAACAACCGGGAGACCGGCGCGGCGCTGGTCGGCATCGAGCTCGGTTCGGCCGCCAATTTCGACGGCCTGCTCGCGCGGATGCATGATTCCGGCATCCATGTCGAGCCGTTGGAGCCGGGCTCGCCGGCGTACCGGTATCTGACGTAGCCATCTCCTCGCCGAGATGACGCGTTATGACGGGATTCGGCGATATTTCGTCATCAAGCGTCATCTCGGCGGAGGATGGCGAAACTGTGGCCGTGCAGGGTCGCGGCGTCCGTTCCGACCTGAGGCGCGGCTGACCACAGCACCGGCGCACCGGTGACGGGCACCGCGACGGGCTGCGCGCCGAGGTTGCATGCCACGGCGAACGCCCCACGGTGCATGACGATCCACCGGTCGCCTTCGTCGAACTCGACGCGCAGCTGGTCGAGCCACGGATTGGCGAAGTCGGGTTCGGTGCGCCGCAACGCAATCAGCTCGCGGTACAGCTGCAGCAGGTGGGCGTGCTCGCCGGTGCCGGCTTCGGCCCAGTCGAGTTTGGAGCGCTGGAACGTCGCAGGGTCCTGCGGATCGGGGATGTCCTCGGCGGCCCAGCCGTGATCGGCGAACTCCGCCTTGCGCCCCTCTGCGGTCGCGCGGGCCAGTTCGGGTTCGGGGTGCGAGCTGAAGAACTGGAACGGCGTCGATGCGCCCCACTCTTCGCCCATGAAAAGCATTGCCGTATAGGGCGATCCGAGGACCAAGGCGGCCTTGATGGCGAGTTGCCCGAAATCGAGATGCTGCGACGGACGGTCACCGAGCGCCCGGTTGCCCACCTGATCGTGCGTGCACGTATAGGCCAGCAGTCGGGTGGCCGGCAGCTGCGCGGTGTCCAGGGGCCGGCCATGACGCCGGCGCCGGAACGACGAATACGTGCCGGCATGGAAGAAGCCGTGCGTGAGGGTGGTGGCCAGGGTCTGTAGAGACCCGAAATCGGCGTAGTAGCCTTGCCGTTCGCCGGAGACGGCGGTGTGGATGGCGTGGTGGATGTCGTCGTCCCACTGCGCGGCGAGGCCGTAGCCGCCGTGGTCTCGCGGGGTGATCAGCCGTGGGTCGTTGAGGTCGCTTTCGGCGATCAGAGACAGCGGGCGGCCCAATTCTTCTGCCAGCGTGTCGGTTTCGGTGGCCAGCTCCTCCAGCAGATGAACGGCTGTGGTGTCGACCAGCGCGTGCACCGCGTCCAACCGCAGGCCGTCCATGCCGAAATCCCGCATCCAGCGCAGCGCGCAGTCGATGATGTAGCGACGCACCGCATCGGAGTCGGCATCGGCGATGTTGACGGCTTCGCCCCACGGCGTCCGGCCCACGGTCAGGTACGGCCCGAACTTCGGGAGGTAATTCCCCGATGGGCCGAGGTGATTGAACACCGCGTCGAGCAGGACACCGAGGCCACGCCGGTGGCAGGCGTCGACGAACCGGACGAGACCCGATGGGCCGCCGTAAGGTTCGTGGACTGCGTACCAGAGCACGCCGTCGTAGCCCCAGCCATGACTGCCGCTGAACGCGTTGACCGGCATCAGTTCGACGAAGTCGACGCCGAGCTGGACCAGGTGGTCCAGCCGCTCGATGGCGGCGTCGAACGTGCCGGCTGCGGTGAAGGTGCCGACGTGCAGTTCGTAGATCACCGCGCCGTCGATGGCCCGGCCGGCCCAGGGGGCCACGGGCTCGGACTGCCACAGCTGCGAAAGGCCGTGCACGCCATCGGGTTGCCGTGGCGACCGCGGATCGGGCAGCGGATCAGAATGATCGAGGATGAAGCCGTAGCGCGCATCGGCCGGTACCTCGACGGTGGCGCGCCACCACCCGTCGTCCGAGCGGTGCATCGGGTGTCTGGCTCCGTCGGCCTCGACTGCGACGGCCTGCGGTATCGGGGCCCATACCGCGAATTCGTGGTCAGGCACGGGCTTTCTCCAACAGCGCGCCGGGCAGTTCGGCGAACAGTGCGTCGGCGGTCACGGTGCCCGACCAGGCTCTGCCGGTCAGGCGGTCGGTCCAGTCGCCGTCCGGCAGGGTGAGTGTCGTCTCGCCCCATCCGGTTTCGCCGAGCTTCAGCGTCCACCGCGGAACCGCCACCAGCACATCGGTGCCGCGCTGGAAGGCGATCACGTGGTCGGCGGCGGCCCCCGCGGCGGCGACGGGTGTGTAGTCGCCCGACAGGTACGTGGCCGGCCGCTCCCGGCGCGACCGCAGTGCCCCCACGACGACCCGGATCTTGGGGTGGCTCAAGGTATTCAGTTCGGTCTGGCGGACAGCGAAGTCGACCGGACGACGGTTGTCCGGGTCCACCAGGCTGTCGTCGAACAGCTCGGTGCCCTGGTAGACGTCGGGGATGCCGGGCACGGTGAGGGCCAGCAGTTTCTGCGCGACGGCGTCACTGCGGGTGGCCTCATCGAGCTCCGCGACAAATGCGGTGACCTCGCCCGCGACCGGACCGTCGAACAGGGCGTCGATCCAGTCGTGCACCCCGTCCTCGAATTCACTGTCGGGCTGCTCCCAATCGGTGTGCAGTTCGGCTTCCCGGATGGCCTTCTCGGCGTAGGCGTGCAACCGCCGGCGCAGGCTGTCGTCGATCTCGCCGGATGTGGGCCACACACCGATGATGTTCTGCCACAGGAACAATCCGGTGCCCTCGTCTGGTGGGACACACACCCTGTTCCAGCGGAGAACCCGCTGTGACCACCGGTCGGCGCGCTGGGACAGCACCGTGATGCGGGCCCGGACATCCTCGCTGCGCTTGGTGTCGTGCGTGGACAGGGTCACCATGCTCGCCGGCCAGTCTCGTCCGCGCGCTGCGGCGCGGCGGTGAAACTCGGCCGTGCCCATGCCGAACAGTTCGGGGGTGCCGCCGACTTCATTGAGAGACACCAGCCGGGCGTCGCGGTAGAACAGGGTGTCTTCGACGGCCTTGGCCGTCACCGCGCCGCACAGCTGCTGCAACCGGGCGGCCGGTTCCGGCTGTTCGACGGCGTCCGTGAGAAGTGCCACGGCGGGCGCCAATTCCGGTGCCTCGGCGATCGTTTCGCTGATGGCCCGCGGCAGCATCGCGGACACGGACTGGTAGTCCGTGCGGTACGCGTCGATGCGGCTCACCACGTCGGCGATGGCCGCAGGCAGGGCGGGGTCGTCGCTTCCGGCGGTACGCACGACGGCGCGGCGCAGCCTGGCCAGCTCGCTGGCCAGGACCTCGGTGGCCACCCGGATCTTCAATTCCCGGGTGTCGCATCGGGTCTCGCGAGCCAGGTCCGTCAGCGGGCCCGCCCCATCGGGGTCGACGAACAGCCCGCCGATCTCCCGCAGCACGTCGTACCCGGTGGTGCCGCCGATGGGCAGGCTGGGTTCCAGCGGCTCGTCGGCGGCCAGGATCTTCTCGGCGACGATCCACGCGTCGGGCCCGGTCAGTTCGCGCAGCCGAGCCAGATAGCCGGCGGGATCGGTCAACCCGTCGATGTGGTCGACCCGCAGCCCGTCCACCAGACCCTCCCGGAACCAGCGGCTGATCTCGGCATGACTGGCGTCGAACACGTCTGGGTCCTCCTGGCGCACCGCCGCCAGCGAGGTGATGGAGAAGAACCTCCGGTATCCGCAGGCACCGGACTGCCAACCCGTCAGCCGGTACGCCTGCCGCGCGTAGACCTCGGCGGCGGTGCCCGCGCCGGTGCCGGGCCGGATCGGCCAGATTCGGTCGCCCAGTCGCAGCACCTCACCGTCGACGGTCAGAGCATCGACGTCGGCGTCAGAACCGAGCACCGGCAACACGATTCGGCCGTCGGGGTCCAGGTCCCAGTCAATATCGAAGAAGGTGCTGAACCGAGATGAACGCCCATACGTCAGGACGTCCCACCACCACGGGTTCTGTTCGGGCCGATCGACCCCGACGTGGTTCGGCACGATGTCCACGACCAGCCCCATACCGCACGCGCGGGCGGCTTCGGAGAGCCGCGAAAACCCGTCCGGCCCGCCGAGTTCTGCCGAGACGGCGGTCGGATCGGTGACGTCGTAGCCGTGCGTCGACCCGGCGACGGCGGTCAATACCGGCGACAGGTAGAGGTGTGAGACGCCGAGATCGGCGAGGTAGGGCAGCAGGGCACGCGCGTCGTCGAAGGTCATGCCGGCGCTGCTCATTTGCAGTCGGTATGTGGACATGACCGGCGACATGGGCACTGTGTTCACGCCGTCTTACGCAACACCAGTAGCGAGCGGGCCTGCAGCGAGATCGTCTCGCCGGCGGCCGCCACCAGGGCGGTGCGCCCGCGCGGATCCGCGGTATCGAGATCCGCCGCCCACTGCTGGCCGTAGCCCTGGTCGGGGATCACGAATTCCAGCGCCTCGTCGTGGGCGTTGAAGCACAACAGGAACGAGTCGTCGGTGACGCGCTCACCGCGCGCGTTGGGTTCGGGTATCGCATCGCCGTTGAGGAACACCGAGATGCTCTTGCCGAAACCCGAATCCCAATCCTCCAGCGTCATCTCGTCGCCGGCCGGGGTCAGCCAGGCGATGTCGCGGACCTGTCCGCTGCTCCGGATCGGTTGCCCGGCAAGGAACCGGCGGCGGCGGAACACCGGATGCCGGCGCCGCAGCGCCACTACGGTGCGGGTGAATTCCAGCAGCGCCGAGTTGGCCTCGAGCATGCTCCAGTCCATCCACGACAGCGGGTTGTCTTGGCAGTAGGCGTTGTTGTTGCCCTGCTGGGTGCGTCCGATCTCGTCCCCGTGGCTGATCATCGGAGTGCCTTGCGACAGCATCAGCGTCGCGAAGATGTTGCGGCGCTGTCGTTCCCGCAGCGCGAGGATCTCGGGATCGTCGGTCGGGCCCTCGACACCGCAGTTCCAGGATCGGTTGTGACTCTCGCCGTCCCGGTTGTCCTCGCCGTTGGCTTCGTTGTGTTTCTCGTTGTAGGACACCAGATCGGTCAGGGTGAAACCGTCGTGGCAGGTGACGAAGTTGATGCTGGCGCCGGGGCGCCGGCCCGTCGCTTCGTACAGGTCTGAGGAACCCGTCAGCCGGGAGGCGAATTCGCCAAGGGTTGCGGGCTCGCCCCGCCAGTAATCGCGCACAGTGTCCCGGTATTTCCCGTTCCACTCGGTCCACAAACCTGGGAAGTTGCCGACTTGGTAGCCACCCTCGCCGACATCCCACGGCTCGGCGATCAGCTTCACCTGGCTGATCACCGGATCTTGTTGCACCAGATCGAAGAACGCAGACAGTCGGTCCACGTCATAGAACTCGCGGGCCAGGGTCGAGGCCAGGTCGAAGCGGAAGCCGTCGACGTGCATCTCCAGCACCCAATACCGCAGCGAGTCCATGATGAGCTGCAGGGTGTGCGGGTGACGGGCGTTGAGGCTGTTGCCGGTCCCGGTGAAGTCCTTGTAGAGCGACGGGTCTTCGTCGTCGAGCCGGTAGTAGGCGGCGTTGTCGATGCCGCGGAAGTTCAGCGTCGGGCCGAGGTGGTTGCCTTCGGCGGTGTGGTTGTAGACCACGTCAAGGATGACTTCGATGCCGGCTTCGTGGAACGACTTCACCATGGTCTTGAACTCGGCGACCGCGCTGCCGGCGTGCTGGTTCCACGAGTACTGGTAGTGCGGGGCGAAGAAGCCGAACGTGTTGTAGCCCCAGTAGTTCCGAAGGCCCAGGTCCAGCAGCCGGTGGTCGTGCAGGAACTGGTGCACCGGCATCAGTTCGATCGCGGTGACGCCGAGAGACCGCAGGTGCTCGATGATCGCCGGGTGCGCGAGCCCGGCGTACGTGCCCCGCAGTTCCTCGGGGATGGCCGGATGGGTCTGCGTCATGCCCTTGACATGGGCCTCGTAGATCACCGTCTCGTGGTACGGCGTCCGGGGCCCCCGGTCGTTGTCCCAGTTGAAGAACGGGTTGATCACCACGCTGGTCATGGTGTGCCCCAGCGAATCAACGCCCGGGGGTTCGCCGGTGGCCGACTGCTGAGGTGCTCCGGTCAGGTCATAGGAGTACAGCGCCTGAGAAAAGTCGAAGTCGCCGTAGAAGGACTTGCCGTAGGGGTCGAGCAGCAGTTTGCTCGGATCGCAGCGGTGCCCCGCGACCGGATCCCATGGGCCGTACACGCGGAATCCGTACCGTTGTCCTGGCGTCACCGTCGGCAGATAGCAGTGCCAGACGTAGCTGTCGACCTCGTCGAGGTTGACGCGTTCCTCGGTGCCGTCCTTGGCGATCAGGCACAGCTCGACGCGTTCGGCGACTTCGGAGAACAGCGAGAAATTGGTACCGGAACCGTCGTAGGTGGCACCGAGGGGATAGGCGCTACCCGGCCAGACGCCAACAACCATGAAGGCAGCTCACCACCAGCCGGTGGCAGCCCCGACCTGGCGGCCGAGTTCGGCGGTCATGGTGCGCATGTAGGTGGCGGACAGATGATGAGAGTCGTGGTACAGCAATACATTTCCCTCCACAGCGCGGCAGTCGTCGGGTCGGCACACCGCGTCACTCATGTCGAGCGGTTTCAGCAGTGGGAACTGCGCGACGAAATCGAGGGTCGGGTTGTGGTCGGACAGTACCTCGGAGCGGGCGATACCGCAGGACGTCGAATTGCCGCCGCTGGCAAGGCAGTCGGCCGGGAAGAAGGGCTTACCGTCCCGCACCAGCCAGGGGGTGTCGCGCATGGCCAGAATCGGGATGTTCGCGTCGGACAGCCGCTGCCAGATACCGATGTAGGTGCCCGGCATCACGTCACCGGGCTTGATGTTCCAGGGTCGCGTGGAAGTGGTGAACACGAAGCTCGGGTGGTCGGTCACGAGCTTCGGCATGACCAGCTCGTTCCACTCGTAGCACTTCGGGTACGGCCGGTTGTCGCCCATCACCAGAGGATTGGGCTCTGTCGACAGCGGACAACCCATCTTCAGATAAGTCACCACTTTGAAGTGGTACCGCTTGCCGAGGAGGTCCAGTGCGGTGATCCAGTGTTCGGCGTGCGAGCCGCCGGCCAGCGCGATGGTGCGGGGCGCTTTCGTGTCGCCGTAGGTGCAGTTGCGGATGGACAGGTCATCGAAATCGGCGATACAGCCGTCAGCGGTCGTCGCCGGCACGTCGTCATGGGCTTCGAGCACGGTCGGGCGGAACAGGAGCTTCGGCACCCTGGCGTGGTGCAGCAAGGCGCGCGCGCCCGGGTAGTCGACGGGCGACAGCGTGACGAGTTCCTTGCCGTTGGCGCGTGCGGTGTTCATGTGCTCGCGCCAGGTGAACGCCGTGGCGGTCAATGTCACGCCCATCAGGGCGACGACTGTCGCCAGCAGCGCGGTGGGCCGCCGCATCCGGCTCCGGCCGGCCGCACCAGCCGACGCCGACGGCCGGCGCAACGGGTTCTCCACGTAGCGGGTGGTCAGCCAGGCCAGCATCCCGGACACCGCCAGCACGGCGGTGCCGTCGACGAAATGAGCCCGGCTGTGGCCGCTGTAGGCCAGCCAGAAGATCAGCAGCGGCCAGTGCCAGAGGTACAGCGAATACGACATGGCGCCGAGAGACAGGAACGGTCCGGTGGCCAGCAGCCGGTTCGGCGCGGGCAGCCGCTCGGTGTGGTTCGCGGCGCTGAGGATGAAAAGCATGGTCGCGCCGACCGGAACCAGCGCCCACGGTCCGGGGAACTCTCGCACGCCGTCGATCAGGGCGCCGCATGACAGGATCGCCGCCAGCGCGACCACCGACACGGTGTTGCGCAGCCACATCGGCCACCGGACGGACGGCACGAGCGCGCCGACGAGAGCACCCAGTAGCAGCTCCCAGGCGCGGGCGAAGCTGTCGTAGTAGGCACTGACCTGGTCGGCTTGGTGCGCGACGATCGCGTACCCGAACGACACCACGGTCAGCACACTGAGCAGCGCGATGAATGCGGGCCGCAGCCGGTCACCGAGCCTGCGCCGGAACAGATACGCGAAGCCGAAGATCAGCGCCAGGAACGTGACGTAGAACTGGCCCTGCACCGACATCGACCAGAGGTGCTGCAGCGGGCTGACGGATTCGCCGGCTCGCAGATAGTTCGACGCGGTCTCGGCGAGCTCCCAGTTCTGGTAGTAGCCGAGGCTGGCCAGGCTCTGGTCGGCGAACGTCTCCCAGCGCGTCTGAGGCTGAATCAGGATGGTCAGCACCGCGCCCGCGGCCAGCACGACGATCAGGGCGGGGAGCAGACGGCGGACCAGGCGGCGCAGCTGCGGACCGGGGGACAGCGGCGCTTGCGGCGTCAGCGCGATCCGGAGGAGTTTGCCACCGAAGAAGAAGCCGGACAGCGCCAGGAAGACATCGACACCGCCGGAAACCCGGCCGTACCAGACGTGAAAGGCCGCGACCATGGCGATGGCGATACCGCGCAGACCGTCCAGGTCGTGGCGGTAGAACGCACTCGGCGCGTTGCCCGCAGCGGCGTCTGCACCGCCGTCGGAGACGCGCGCGGCGTTGCCCGACCCGGGCTGCGACGCCGGCCGCGGTGCTGCAAGAGTCGTCATGGTCGGATGTCAATCTACCCAAGATCCAGAACTGGTTCATGTAGCGGCGAGTCGCCCGCCGGCCGAGTACGCCGGTGTCGACGTGCTCGGCGGGCGATTAGGCTCGGTCATCGTGCCAGCGCTGAACCCTGCCGAAATCTCGGCGATCGACACCGCCCACATCTGGCACCCGTACAGCACCATCGGTGCCGGAGCGTTGCCCGCGGTGGTTGCCACCGAGGCGCACGGCACCTTGCTGACGCTCATCCACGAGGGCCGGCCGGTCCAGGTCATCGACGCGATGAGCTCGTGGTGGACGGCGGTGCACGGCCACGGGCATCCGGTGCTCGACGCCGCGATCATCCGTCAGCTGAGCACCATGAATCACGTCATGTTCGGTGGATTGACGCACGAGCCCGCGGCCCGGCTGGCGCAGCTGCTGGTGGAGATCACCCCGGCCGGTCTGGACACCGTGTTCTTCTCGGATTCGGGTTCGGTTTCCGTCGAGGTTGCCGCGAAGATGGCGCTGCAGTACCAGCGCAGCCTCGGCCGTCCCGGCCGGCACAAGCTGATGACGTGGCGCGGCGGCTACCACGGCGACACCTTCACGCCGATGAGCGTCTGCGACCCCGACGGCGGCATGCACTCGATCTGGACCGATGTCCTGATGCCGCAGATCTTCGCACCGCGGGTACCCACGGAGTACGACCCGGCATATGTCGAGGCCTTCGAGGCCCAGCTGGCGTCGCACGTCGACGAACTCGCGGCCGTCATCGTCGAGCCGGTGGTCCAGGGCGCCGGCGGCATGCGGTTCCACGACCCGCGCTACCTGACGGCGCTGCGCGACATCTGTACCCGCCACGACGTGCTGCTGATCTTCGACGAGATCGCCACCGGCTTCGGGCGCACCGGTGAGCTGTTCGCGGCGGACCACGCCGGCGTCAGCCCCGACATCATGTGCGTCGGCAAGGCGCTGACGGGCGGCTACGTGACGCTGGCGGCGACGCTGTGCACTGCCGAGATCGCGCGGGTGATCAGCTCCGGCGAGCCCGGGGCACTCATGCACGGGCCGACGTTCATGGCCAACGCGCTGGCGTGCGCGGTATCGGTGGCAGCGGTCGAGTTGCTGTTGAGCGGGGATTGGAAGGCGCAGGTGGCTGCCATCTCGGACGGGCTGCGGCGTGGCCTGGCGGCGGCGGCGGAGTTGCCCTCGGTCGCCGACGTGCGCGTGCTGGGTGCCATCGGCGTCGTCGAGATGCGCGAACCGGTGAACATGGCGCTGGCCACGGTCACCGCGATCGAGCACGGGCTGTGGCTGCGGCCCTTCGGCAAGCTGGTGTACGTCATGCCGCCCTTCATCTGCACTCCCGCGGAGATCGACCGGATCACCTCTGGTGTGGTCGCCGTAGCCCGTGCGCTAACCTGAACACCGTTCAATTGCACTGGAGTCAGGAGCGCGCCGATGACTGATCACTCGCCGCTGGCCTGGCTCGCCGAGGTCGAACGCAAGCGCCGGGCCGCGGGCCTGCGCCGCTCGCTGCGGGTCCGCCCCGCGGTCGCCACCGAGCTGGACCTCGCCTCCAACGACTACCTGGGTCTGTCTCAGCATCCCGACGTCATCGAGGGCGGCGTGACGGCGCTCCACACCTGGGGTGCGGGCTCCGGCGGCTCTCGGTTGGTGACCGGCAACACCGAGCTGCACGAGGACTTCGAGGCCGAGCTGGCCGACTTCATGGGCGCCGAGTCGGCGCTGGTGTTCTCCTCCGGTTACACCGCCAACATCGGTGCGGTGGCGGCGCTGTCCGGGCCGGGCTCGCTCATCGTGTCCGACGCGTACAGCCACGCCTCGCTGGTGGATGCCTGTCGGCTGTCCCGGGCGCGGGTGGTGGTGTCCGCGCACAACGACGTCGGCGCCGTGGAGACCGCGCTGGTCAGCCGCTCGGAGGAGCGCGCCGTGGTGATCACCGATTCGGTGTTCTCCACGGACGGCGCACTGGCCCCGCTGCGCGCCCTGCACGAGGTCTGTCGCCGGCACGGTGCGCTGCTGATCGTCGACGAGGCCCACGGCCTGGGCGTACGCGGTACCGGCGGGCGCGGCCTGGTCCATGAGGTCGGCCTGGCCGGAGAACCCGACATCGTGGTGACCACGACGCTGTCGAAGTCACTCGGCAGCCAGGGTGGTGCGGTTCTCGGCCCCGCCGCGGTGCGGGCCCACCTGATCGACGCCGCCCGCACCTTCATCTTCGACACCGGCCTGGCTCCGGCTGCTGTCGGCGCCGCGCGGGCCGCGCTGCAGGTCCTCGTGGCCGAGCCGTGGCGCGCGCAGGCCGTGCTGACCCACGCCGCGACGCTGGCCCGGTTCGGCGGCGCCGTCGGTACCCCTGACTCCGCCGTCGTCTCGGTGATCCTCGGTGACCCCGAGGTCGCGCTGGCCGCGGCGTCGGCCTGTCTGGACCGTGGGGTCCGGGTCGGCTGCTTCCGGCCCCCGACCGTGCCCGCCGGCACCTCGCGGCTGCGGCTGACCGCGCGCGCCTCCCTCGATGACACCGAACTGGATTTGGCCGGTCGGGTGCTCGGCGAGGTGCTCGCGCTGGTGCAGTCGTGACGGTCCTGTTCGTCGCCGGTACCGACACCGGCGTCGGCAAGACCATCGCCACCGCGGCCCTGGCGTGCGCCGCTCGACAGGCCGGCCTCGACGTCGCGGTGTGCAAGGCGGTGCAGACCGGAATCTCTCCGGCCGCCGGCCACGGTGACGACGACCTGGCCGAAGTGGGACGCCTGGCCGGGGTCACCTCGCTGGTCCCGGGCTGGCGCTATCCCGAGCCGCTGGCGCCCGTCGCGGCGGCCGCACTGGCCGGCATGACGTTGCCGTCCCGTGACGAGCTGATCGCGCTGATCAAGAACGTGGACCGGCCCCGTCAGCTCACACTGGTGGAAGGCGCTGGGGGACTGCTCGTCCAGCTCGGCTCCGACGGCACGACGTTGCGTGACCTGGCTATCGAGCTCGGGGCGCCGGTCCTGGTCGTCGTCGCGCCGGGCCTGGGCACCCTCAACCACACGGGCCTGACCGTCGAATCGCTTGCCGCCCACGGCATCGCGTGCGCAGGATTGGTGATCGGTAGCTGGCCGCAGGAGCCGGGGGTCGCGGAGGAGTCCAATCGGGGCGCGCTGGACGACATCGCCCCGGTGCGTGCGGTGCTGCCCGCTGGAGCCGGCCGCTTGTCGCTCGAGGATTTCGCCGCCGTGAGCGCGAAAGCATTTGCTCCGCAATGGGTTTCGAGCCTGGTCGGTTGACATGGTGCACTCGGTCGAGCTGTTGTTCGACCTCGACACCGAGGCCGTGATCCGGTCGCTGTGGGATGACCTGCGGGACGCGGGGATCGCTGCTCAGCCGCCCGCCGCACGTCCACACGCCACCCTGTGCGTCGCCCAACACATCGACGACGCGGTGCTACCGGCGCTGGCTGGTCTCGCCGGGAGGTTCCCGTTCCCGGCCCGCCTCGGTACCACGCTGGTGTTCGGTCGCACTGCCGGAATCCTCGCGCGGCTCGTGGTGCCCAGTGGCGAGCTACTGGACCTGCATGTCGAGGTCTGCCGGCTCAGCGCACCGCATCTGCGCCCGGGCCCCATGCCCCACACCAATCCCGGTGACTGGACGCCGCACGTCACCCTGGCGCGTCGGGTCCCGCCGGACCGGCTCGTCAGAGCACTCAGCATCGCCGGCAGGCCGGCAGAGATCAGCGCGACCGCTCGTGGACTGCGGCTCTGGAACGGCAACGCCCGCACAGAGACTCAGATCGACTTGAGCTGAGTCTGATACCTGGCTTCAATTTCGAGGCACTCGCACCTGTCGTGGTTGAAGCCAGGTACTTCTCGAGACCGTCAGGCATCCCTGAGTGCAATAACCATGGGCAGATCGCCAAAGTGATTGCACTCAGGAACTTTTCGTTGACGTGGACGGTCTACCGGGTCTACCGGGCTCGGGAGGCGTCAACCGATTGCGCCCGGTCATCTCCGTGTGCGGCCAGCCCGTCGATCAGCAGATTCAGGCCGAAAGTGAAACGGCCGCCGGCGTTTTCGGACCACACCGAGTCGCCGTCGGCCACGGTCGCGCCGGCCGCGTCCCACTGGAGGCGGGACTGTTCGTCGGCGGTGAAGCCCAGCACGTAGTACACGATGGTGCGCGCGGCGAGGCCGGCGTCGTCGGCGGTGAGCCCGGACTCGGCACAGGCCGAGGCCAGGGCCGCCACGATGCGGCTCAGCTCGGCCGACCGTCCGGCGGAGAAACTGGCCGAGACCAGCTCGGCGCCGTCGGTGGCGGACAGCAGGGCGTCGCGCAGTGCCGAGCACAGCGTCACGATGCGGCCGGGCCACTGGCCGCTCACCGGTCCGCTGACCGGAAGGGGAGTCGCGGCCGCCAGCAGGCGGTCGGCGACGGCGCCCAGGAGTTCCTGCTTGTCGGAGAAATGCCAGTACAGCGCGCCTGGGCTGACGCTCAGTTCACGCGCCAGCCTGCGCATGGTCAGGTCGGCGATCCCGTAGTTGTCCAGGATTTCGGCGGCCTTGGCCACCACGTCGCTTCGGTGCAGTTGCACGTCTGTATCCTAAACACCGTTCAAGTTGTAGGCCGCAGTCGGCCTGGAGTGAGGAGTGCCGATGACTCAGGCCGCGACCGATGTACTGGGTGTTGCCCGCGAGCAGGTGCTCGAGCGTGGCGAAGGCTTGAGCCAGGAGCAGGTGCTCGAAGTTCTGCAGCTGCCCGACGACCGGCTGGAAGACCTGCTGGCCCTCGCGCACGAGGTGCGCATGAAGTGGTGCGGTCCCGAGGTCGAGGTCGAGGGCATCATCAGCCTGAAGACCGGCGGTTGCCCCGAGGACTGCCATTTCTGTTCGCAGTCCGGTCTTTTCGCCTCCCCGGTGCGCAGCGCCTGGCTGGACGTCCCGAGCCTGGTCGAGGCCGCGAAGCAGACCGCCAAGACCGGCGCCACCGAATTCTGCATCGTGGCCGCGGTGCGCGGGCCCGACGAGCGTCTGCTGGCCCAGGTGGCCGCCGGCATCGAGGCCATCCGCAACGAGGTCGACATCCAGATCGCGTGCTCGCTGGGCATGCTCGATCAGGAGCAGGTCGACCGGCTCAAGGCCATGGGCGTGCACCGCTACAACCACAATCTGGAGACCTCGAAGTCGTACTTCCCGAACGTCGTCACGACCCACACCTGGGAAGAGCGTTGGAAGACGCTCGAGATGGTGCGCGAGGCCGGCATGGAGGTCTGCTGCGGCGGCATCCTCGGCATGGGTGAGACGCTGGAGCAGCGCGCCGAGTTCGCCGCCAACCTGGCCGAGCTGAACCCGCACGAGGTGCCGCTGAACTTCCTGAACCCGCGCCCGGGCACGCCGTTCGGCGACCTGGAGGTGCTGCCGGCCGCTGACGCGCTGCGCGCTGTCGCCGCGTTCCGCTTGGCCATGCCGCGCACCATGCTGCGCTTCGCCGGTGGCCGTGAGATCACGCTCGGCGACCTGGGCGCCAAGCAGGGCATCCTGGGCGGTATCAACGCCGTCATCGTCGGCAACTACCTGACGACGCTGGGACGCCCGGCCGAGTCCGACCTGGAACTGCTGGACGATCTGCAGATGCCGATCAAGGCCCTCAACGCCACGCTGTGATGACCCGCGAATTGCCCGCACCGGTCAGTGCCGGCAAGTTCAACGTGTACACCGGTGTCGCGGCGGATGCCGTCGACGGCGCCGTGATGCCGACCACGGCCCAGCTCGGTCTGGAAGCGCCCCGGTTCTGCGCCGAATGCGGCCGACGCATGGTGGTGCAGGTGCGCCCCGACGGGTGGTGGGCCAAGTGCTCACGGCACGGGGTGGTGGACTCGAAGGACCTGGAGACCCAAAGGTGACCGAAGGCGTCCAGCGTGCCGAAATGGTGCAGCCGCCGAAGCTTTCGCATCGCGCGGCCGCGCTGCGGGTCGTCGTCGGGTTGACACTGACCGGCGCGCTCGGTGGGGTGCTGTGGGCGTTTCTGGCGCCACCTGTCGACGCTGTCGTGGCGTTGACGAAGAAGGGCCAGCGCATTCACGGGTATTTCGGTGACGAGGCGGACCGGGTGTTCCTCGGCGCTGCGCTGGCGGTTGGCCTGCTGACGGTGATCGCCGTGCTGGCCGCCACGCTGGTGTGGCAGTGGCGGGCACATCGCGGGCCGGTCCTGGCCGGCGCACTGGCGCTCGGCAATGTGGCTGCGGCCGGAGCGCTCACCGGTGTCGGTGCCGTCGTCGCTCATTGGCGCTACGGGACGCCGGACCTTGCGGCTACGGCGTTGTCTCCCGAGCATCGGGTGGGCTACCTCGTCGAGGCGGCGCCGGTGTTCTTCGGCCACTCGCCGTGGGTTGTCGCGACGACGCTGTTCTTCCCGGCCGGCGTCGCCGCGCTGGTGTACCTCTTCTGCACGTTGGCGACCAAGCGCGACGATCTGGGTGCCTGGCCGCCGGTGGAGCCGACGCCGCCGGCGGGTGTGGTGCTGCCGACCGCCGATGCGGTTGCGGCTACCGACGCCCAATAGGAAGGCCCAGCAGCACCTTCGTGCTGACCACACCGAGCTTGATCAAGCCGAGGTAGGTCGCCGGGTTCAGCAGGACCGGCCACGACGTACGCACGGTGGGGCCCAACGGCTTACCGGCGAACCGGTCGGCCAGCCAGCTCAGTGCCATCGGTGCGGCCAGCGGGTGCAGGGCGATGTGCTCGCTGAGGATGTCCCGGTGGTAGGTCACGTGCGAGCCGCCCATGACGTAGGTGTCGATCAGCTCGTCGATGTTGCCGACCGCGATGATCTGGTCGTACACGGCCTGCATCACCAGCAGCGGCGGCGTCGGCGCGGTCTTGCCCAGCTTGATGCTCTCGAAGACGTGCTGCACCTCGGGAGTGTCGAGCACTTCATGCAGCGGCTTCTTCAGCAGGCTGCCCATGTCGAGTCCGGCGTGCCGGACGACGGCCTCGACGGTCGTCATGCCCTTGATGTTGCGCAGCATCGCTTTGCCGGCCTCGGTGGCATGCTCGTGGATGACGCGGTTCAGGCCCGGGTAGATGTGCATGAGCGCCGCGATGACGGTGGCCGGTAGGCCGGCTTTGGCGGTGCCGTTCAGCTGGTGGAACACATTGCCCAGGTTGGCGACCGGCGAGCCGAGGGCGGCGCCGACGACGTTGAGCTCAGGTGCGTAGCCTGCGCATTCCTCCGCGGCCCAGGAGCTGGCGAGGCCGCCGCCCGAGTAGCCCCACAGGCCGATCGGTGCGTCGGCGTACAAGCCGAGTGATTCGGTGTTTATGGCGGCGCGCAGGCCATCGAGGATGTGGTAGCCGGGCTGGTGCGGGGCGCCCCAGATGCCGTCGGTGCCTTCGTGGTCGGGGACGGACACGGCCCAGCCCTGCGCGAGGACCGCGGCGATGAGCATGTATTCGAGCTGCGCCACCGAGCCGAGGGCCCGGGCCCGGTGCCGTAGGGCGTAGGACGGGAAGCAGGCGTCGGAGACCGCGTCGATGGCGCACTGGTACGACACGATGGGGCAACGACTGTCCGGGTTGTGGTCCACGGGCAGCAGCACGGTGGTCACCGCCGCCTGCGGTGCGCCGCCCAGGTCAGTGCTGCGGTACAGCAGCTGCGTGGCGGTAACGCCCTGGGGGATGACGCCCATGAAGCCGAGCTCGACGTCGCGGGACCGCAGGACGGTCCCGGGCGTGGTGAGCTCGAAGCCGACGGGCGGCATGTAGAACGCGTCGTCGCTGGGTCGCAGGGGGCGGATGCCGGACTGCAGCTCCTCGTGGTACGGCTGGCCGATCCACTCGGCGTCGAACGCCCTGGCTGCGTTGCCCATGGTCATCGGCAAATCATGTCTTAAGGAACCCTTAAAAACCAATTCCGGCTCGCGAAATGTGGCCGTAAAGTGATCTACGTCACGGTGCGTAGGTTAACTAGGTGGGCGTAGCGCGGCGAACTCGTCGGTGACGCGGTATGTCGAGTCGGTGAACCGGTACAGCGCGGCCGGCCGGCCGCCGCTGCGTCCGGAACGCGCGGTCGTGCCCGTCGGGGTGATGACGCCGCGGCGGGCCAGCACGCGCTGCAGGTTGGTCGGATCCACCTGGTGGCCCAGCGTGGCGGCGTAGATGTCGCGCAGCGTAGTGAGCGTGAATTCCTTTGGTGCCAAGGCGAATCCGATGTTGGTGTAGGACATCTTGGCGACCAGCCGGGCGTGGGCGTGGGTGATCATCGGGCCGTGGTCGAAGGCCATTGGGGGCAGTGCCGACACCGGATGCCAGCGCGTGTCGGCCGGCAGTTCGGGTGTGGCGGGGGAGGGCACCAGGCCGAGGAAGGTCGAGGCGATGGTGCGCGGTCCGGGCACACGTCTGGGATCGGAGAAGACCGCGAGTTGCTCGAGGTGGGTCAGTTGGCGCAGGTCGACCTTCTCGGCAAGTTGACGGCGGACTGAACTCGTCATGTCTTCGTCGTGTCGCAGCTGGCCGCCGGGTAGGGACCACGCGCCGCGCTGCGGTTCCATGGCACGTTCCCATAGCAGCACGCTGAGCTGCGGCTTTTTGCTGGCGAGGGCACGCACCTGAAACACGACGGCGAGCACTTCATGCGCAGTGCTAGTATGTGGCATGTTTTCGATCATAAGTCGAAAACCTGGCCAGGTTCAAAGGAGACGGCCATGACGGTTCTGGACCGTGCGATGGAGTCAGGCGGGTTCGGCGACGTAGTCGCCGACGCGCAGTGGGCGGACGAGGTGCGCCGCCTGGCGAAAGAACGCAACGCCACGATCCTCGCGCACAACTACCAGCTGCCCGAGATTCAGGACATCGCCGACCACGTGGGCGACTCGCTGGCGCTGTCCCGTATCGCGGCAGACGCCGCCGAGGACACCATCGTGTTCTGCGGTGTGCATTTCATGGCCGAGACCGCGAAGATCCTGTCGCCGGCCAAGACCGTCCTGATCCCGGACCAGCGGGCGGGCTGCTCGCTGGCCGATTCGATCACCGCGGACGACCTGCGGGCCTGGAAGGCCGACTACCCGGACGCGGTGGTGGTGTCCTACGTGAACACCACCGCGGCCGTCAAAGCACTCACCGACATCTGCTGCACGTCGTCCAACGCCGTCGAGGTGGTCGCCTCGATCCCCGCGGACAAGACCGTGCTGTTCTGCCCCGACCAGTTCCTCGGTGCGCACGTGCGCCGCATGACCGGACGGGACAACCTGCACATCTGGGCCGGGGAGTGCCACGTGCATGCCGGCATCAACGGTGACGAGCTCGCCGACCAGGCCCGCTCGCACCCCGACGCCGAACTGTTCGTGCACCCCGAATGTGGTTGTGCGACATCGGCTCTGTACCTGGCGGGCGAGGGCGCCGTGCCCGACGACCGGGTGAAGATCCTGTCCACCGGCGGCATGCTCGACGCCGCCCGGGATACCCAGGCCAAGCAGGTGCTGGTCGCCACCGAGATCGGCATGCTGCACCAGTTGCGCCGGGCCGCACCCGAAACCGAATTCCTGGCCGTCAATGATCGGGCCTCCTGCCCCTACATGAAGATGATCACGCCGGCCGCGCTGCTGCGCTGCCTGCGCGACGGTGCGGACGAAGTTCACGTCGACGAGGACGTCGCAGCCGCAGCTCGGTTGAGCGTGCAGCGCATGATCGGGATCGGACAGCCCGGCGGCGGGGAATAGTGATGAGGGCCTCCACGCCCGGGAGGCTGGCCGCGTGCGGCGGACGCGGCTATTGGCGCCAACGAGCTGACGTCGTCGTCGTCGGCACGGGCGTCGCCGGTCTGGCCGCCGCCCGCGCGGCGCAACTGGCCGGCAGCCGCGTCGTGGTCGTCGGCAAGTCCGGTGAGACAGCCACTGCGTACGCACAGGGTGGCATCGCGGTCGTCATCCCCGACACCGATGACTCGGTGCAGGCGCACGTCGCCGACACGGTCGCGGCCGGCGCCGGTCTGTGCGACGTCGAGGCGGTCACCTCGATCGTCGCCGACGGTTATGCCGCGGTACGCGAATTGGTCGGTGCCGGTGCGGCTTTCGATGAAGTGAGTCCGGGGGACTGGTCGCTGACCCGCGAGGGCGGGCACAGCCGCCGCCGCATCATCCACGCCGGCGGCGACGCCACCGGCGCCGAGGTGCAACGGGCACTGGCGGCCGCGACGCAGACGCTGGACATCCGGCCCAATCATGTTGCGCTGCAGGTGCTGCACCACGATGGCGTGGTCAGCGGACTGCTGGTCCTGAGCCCTGAGGGACCCGGGGTGCTGACGGCGCCGTCGGTGATCCTGGCGACCGGCGGGCTGGGTCAGCTGTACACCGCGACCACCAACCCCGACGGGTCCACCGGCGACGGCATCGCCCTCGCGCTGCGCGCCGGACTAGCGGTCCGCGACATCGAGTTCATCCAGTTCCACCCCACCATGCTGTACACCGGCGCGGCCGGTGGTCGTTGCCCGTTGATCACCGAAGCGCTGCGCGGCGAAGGGGCGATCCTGCGTGACCGCCACGGCGACCCGGTCACCGACGGCGTGCACCCGATGGGCGACCTGGCGCCGCGCGACATCGTGGCCGCGGCCATCGATGCGCGGCTGTCCGCCACCGGCGACGACTACGTCTACCTCGACGCCCGCGGTGTCCCCGACGTCGCCGCCCGGTTCCCGACCGTCACGGCCGCATGCCTGGCCGCCGGTATCGACCCTGCGCGTCAACCGATTCCGGTGGTACCCGGCGCCCACTACAGCTGCGGTGGTGTGGCCACCGACGTGCACGGGCGCACCGAGATGGCGGGCCTGTTCGCGGCCGGCGAGGTCGGACGCACCGGTATGCACGGCGGCAACCGCCTGGCCTCCAACAGCCTGTTGGAAGGACTGGTCGTCGGTGGCCGGGCCGGTCGCGCGGCGGCCGAGCAGGCCCGCGGCGCCGGCGGAAACCGCGTCCCGGAACCGGATTTGGGCACGCGGCCCGCAGTGGATCGGGTTGCGCTTCAACAGGGCATGACGCGTTACGCATCCGTCGTGCGCGACGCCGCGGGACTGGGACACCTGGGCGAATTGCTGGCCGGGGCACGTGGCAAGACCATGACGGACCGGACCGCCGTCGAGGATGCGGCACTGACGGTGACGGCGGCGGCGGTCGCGGCGGCCGCGGCGGCGCGGGCCGAATCCCGCGGCTGCCACCACCGCAGCGACCGGCCGGACCGAGATTCGGCGTTCGGGGTATCCATCGATGTTCGGCTGGACGGCAACGGCTGTGCCGTAGCGGCGATGCCGGTAGCAGTGGGTTTGTGATGAGCGCTCGCGCGAAGATCAGCGAGAGTGCGCAGTGCATCCGTTCGAGGAAGAGAAGGTTCTGATGTCGCTCAGTGCAGCGGAATTGGCGGACGCGCACGCGGTCATCGATCGCGCGCTCGACGAAGACCTGCGTTACGGCCCGGACGTCACCTCGGTGGCGACGGTGCCCGCCGACGCCACCACCGTCGCGTCGATGGTGCCGCGGCAGGCGGGTGTCATCGCCGGCCTGGACATCGCGGTTCTGGTGCTGGACAAGGTGATCGGCGCGGGCGCCTACCAGATCAGGGACCGGGCCGAGGACGGCGCGGAGGTCAAACCCGGCGACGCGGTGCTGACCGTCGAGGCACCGACGCGGGCCCTGCTGACGGCCGAACGCACCATGCTCAACATCGTCTGCCACCTGTCGGGTATCGCGTCGGAGACGGCCCGTTGGGTGCACGAAGTGTCCGGAACCGACGCGGCCATCCGCGATACCCGAAAGACCTTGCCGGGATTGCGGTTACTGCAGAAGTACGCCGTGCGGGTCGGCGGCGGCGTGAACCACCGGCTGGGGCTCGGCGATGCCGCGCTGATCAAGGACAACCATGTCGCGGCCGCGGGGTCGGTGCTCGCGGCCCTGCAGGCGGTGCGTGCGGTGGCGCCGGATCTCCCGTGTGAGGTCGAGGTGGATTCGCTCGAGCAGCTCGACGAAATCCTCGGTGAAAACGTCGAATTGGTCTTGCTGGACAACTTCCCGGTCTGGCAGACGCAGATCGCGGTGCAGCGCCGCGATGCCCGCGCGCCCGGCACCAAGCTGGAATCGTCGGGCGGTCTGAGCCTGGACTCGGCCGCGGCCTATGCCGCGACCGGGGTGGACTACCTCGCTGTCGGCGCCCTGACACATTCGGTGCGGGTCCTCGACGTCGGACTCGATACGTAGCTCGGCCGCTACTATCACGGTCATGCCAGAAGACGAGAAGTCCGAAGACAAGACCACCACGCTGAGCAAGGCGGCCAAGGACTCCGGCGCGACGTCGGCGTCGGGTGGCGGATCGGTGTCCGTCACGCAGATCATCGCGATCGCCGCCGTGGTCATCGGCCTGATCGCTGCCGCTATCGGGGGCTACGCCTTGTACGAGGTGAAGCACCAGGACAAGACGTACACGCAGGCCGAGCAGGACGCCGCCAAGATCGTCGTGTGTGACGCCATGAAGACCGTCAGCAAGGGCATCGCGATCAACACCAACCTGACGCCTCCCGGCGGGCCGCAGGACACGACGGGCGCGCTGGCCGTGGCGGCCAACGCGCGCCTGGCGCTGATCACCGGTGGCCAGTACCTGTTGAACCGGATCGATCCGGCCGCCCCGGCCGACCTGGCGACGGCCGCGCGGAAGTACGCGAACACGCTGCTGGACATCGGGGCTGCGGCGACGTCCGGCGCGCAGACCGACGATCCGCAGCAGAAGGTGCGCCTGGATGACGCCGGCGCCGACAGCAAGCAGGTCGACGACATCTGCAAGTAGTCGCCGAGGCAACGATGGCCACGCTGGGTTCCAGCGTGGCCATCATTGTCAGTGGGCGATGTCGGCGACGAAGACGCCGGTGCGCTTCGCCGCCATCTGTGCGATGCGCGGCAGCGACGGATCGACGGTGCCTGCCGGCAGTACCCGCGGGTTGACCAGGTGCAGGTCTTTCCGCGACACGTGGATGTCGGCTTCGCCGGCGGCCAGCACGTTTTTGACCCAGTTGGTCTTGCCGTGGGCCAGGGCGACCGCCAGCACGTCGCCCTTGCGGTACGACGTGACGATGGTCTCGAATTCCTTGCCCGACGTGCGGCCGCGGTGCTTGATGACCGAGAAACCGGGGAGCTTCTTGGACAGTGGGCGCAACGCCGGGTTGATGTACTTGATCTGGAAGTTTTCCAACCACACCGGGAAGATCATCGGCACACCGGCCGCGTTGTTGGGGTGTTCCTGACGGCTTGACATTGACGCCTCCGAATTCGATTTGGCCTGCTCTGGGAGAATAGTGGGGTGAACACTGCAGTGAAGCTCGCGCGTATCGATTTGCGAGGTCAGCAGCTGTCCGCGGCGCAGTTGCGAGCGGTGCTGCCCCGGGGCGGTGTCGACGTCGATTCGGTGCTGCCCAAGGTGCGCCCGATCGTCGACGCGGTGGTCGAACGCGGCGCGGTGGCGGCCCTCGAATACGGAGAGTCCTTCGACGGCGTGCGGCCGGCCGCCGTGCGCGTCCCCCAAGCCGAGCTGGACGCTGCGCTGACCGGGTTGCCCGCCGACGTGCGGGTGGCGCTCGAGGTTGCCATCGAGCGGACCCGCGCCGTGCACGCCGACCAGCGTCGCACCGACACCGTCACGACCCTCGCGCCGGGGGCGACCGTCACCGAACGCTGGGTCCCGGTCGAGCGCGTCGGGCTGTACGTGCCGGGCGGCAACGCCGTCTACCCGTCCAGTGTCGTGATGAACGTCGTGCCGGCCCAGACCGCCGGCGTCGACTCGCTGGTGATCGCCAGCCCGCCGCAGAAGGACCACGGTGGTCTGCCGCACCCGACCATCCTGGCTGCCGCCGCGCTACTCGGGGTCGACGAGGTGTGGGCCGTCGGCGGCGCCCAGGGCATCGCGTTGCTGGCCTATGGCGGCGTGGACACCACGGGTGACGAGCTCGCACCGGTCGACATGATCACCGGGCCAGGCAACATCTTCGTCACCGCGGCCAAGCGCATCTGCCGCTCCCAGGTGGGCATCGATGCCGAGGCCGGCCCGACGGAGATCGCGATCCTGGCCGACAACTCGGCCAGCCCGGTGCACATCGCCGCCGATCTGATCAGCCAGGCCGAGCACGACGAGATGGCCGCCAGCGTACTGGTCACCACCAGTGAGAAGCTGGCCGACGCCACCGACGTCGAGGTGGCCGCGCAGGTCGCCACCACGCTGCACCGCGAGCGCGTGACGGTCGCGCTGAACGGCAAGCAGTCGGCCATCGTGCTGGTCGACGATCTCGACGTCGGTGTGCGGGTGGTCAACGCCTACGCCGCCGAGCACCTCGAGATCCAGACAGCCGACGCCGCACAGGTCGCCGGCCGAATCCGTTCCGCCGGGGCGATTTTCGTCGGCGCCTGGTCGCCGGTGAGCCTCGGCGACTACTGCGCCGGGTCCAACCACGTGCTGCCGACCGCCGGCTGCGCACGGCACTCCAGTGGCCTGTCCGTCCAGACGTTCCTGCGCGGCATCCACGTCGTCGACTACACCGAGGCGGCCCTCAAAGACGTTGCGGGTCATGTGGTCACGTTGGCCACGGCAGAGAACCTGCCGGCGCACGGTGAGGCCGTGCGCCGGAGGTTCGAGCAGTGATGAGCCGCTTGCGCGAAGAACAGAGTGGCCCGGTGAACAGCAAAATATCTCTGGCCGACCTACCCCTGCGCGACAACCTGCGGGGCAAGTCGCCCTACGGCGCACCGCAATTGGCGGTGCCGGTGCGGCTCAACACCAACGAGAACCCGCACCCGCCGACGCAGGCGCTGATCGACGACGTCGCCGAGACCGTGCGTGCGGCGGCTGCCGAGCTGCACCGCTACCCGGATCGCGACGCCATGGCACTGCGGACCGACCTGGCCGCGTACCTGCAGGCGCAGACCGGTGTCGCGTTGACCGCGGAGAACCTTTGGGCGGCAAACGGTTCCAATGAAATCCTGCAGCAGCTGCTGCAGGCGTTCGGCGGTCCGGGCCGCAGCGCCATCGGTTTCGTGCCGTCGTACTCGATGCATCCGATCATCTCCGACGGCACCCAGACCGAGTGGCTGTCGGCAACCCGGGCGGCCGACTTCGGGCTGGACATGGATGTGGCGGTCGCGGCGATCCGAGACCAGCAGCCGGACGTGGTGTTCGTGACCAGCCCCAACAACCCGACCGGGCAGAGCGTTCCGCTCGACGACCTGCGGCGATTGCTCGACGTCACGCCAGGCGTGCTGATCCTGGACGAGGCATACGGCGAATTCTCGTCGCAGCGCAGCGGTGTCGAACTGCTGGCCGACTACCCGGCCAAGCTGATCATCAGCCGCACCATGAGCAAGGCCTTCGCCTTCGCCGGAGGCCGGTTGGGCTACCTGGTGGCCGACCCCGCGGTCATCGACGCGATGCTGTTGGTGCGGTTGCCGTACCACCTCTCGGTGCTGACCCAGGCCGCGGCGCGTGCGGCGTTGCGGCATGCCGACGAGACGCTGAGCAGCGTCGCCACCTTGGCCGCCGAGCGCGACCGCGTGGCGGCTGCCTTGTCCGACATGGGTTTCCGGGTCATTCCCAGCGATGCCAACTTCATCCTGTTCGGGGAGTTCGCCGACGCCGCGGCGACCTGGCAACGCTACCTGGACGCCGGCGTGCTGATCCGCGATGTCGGAATCCCCGGATTCCTGCGCACCACCGTCGGTTTGGCCTCGGAGAACGACGCCCTGCTCGAAGTCAGCGCCAAGCTCGCCGCATCGGAACTAGCCCCACAAGGAGTTTCATGACCCGCCGCGCCCGCGTGGAACGCACCACCAAAGAGTCGAGTATTCAGGTCGAAATCGATCTCGACGGCACCGGCCAGGTCGACATCAGCACCGGCGTGCCGTTCTTCGACCACATGCTGACCTCCCTGGGGACGCACGCCAGCTTCGATCTGACGGTGCACGCCAAGGGTGACGTCGAGATCGAGGGCCACCACACCGTCGAGGACACCGCGATCGTTCTCGGTCAGGCGCTCGGCGAGGCCTTGGGGGACAAGAAGGGCATCCGGCGCTTCGGTGATGCGTTCATCCCGATGGACGAGACCCTGGCCCATGCGGCCGTTGATGTTTCGGGCCGCCCGTACTTCGTGCACACCGGCGAACCGGAGTCCATGGTGTCCTTCACCATCGCCGGTGCCGCGGTCCCGTACCACACCGTGATCAACCGGCACGTGTTCGAGTCGCTGGCCTTCAACGCGAAGATCGCGCTGCACGTGCGGACGCTGTACGGCCGCGACCCGCACCACATCACCGAGGCGCAGTACAAGGCCGTGGCCCGGGCGCTGCGCCAGGCTGTCGAGCCGGACCCGCGGGTGGCCGGGGTGCCGTCGACAAAGGGCACTCTGTGAGAAAGAAGCTCGTCGTCCTGGACTACGGTTCGGGCAATCTCCGGTCCGCGCAGCGCGCACTCGAGCGGGTGGGCGCTGACGTCGAGGTGACTGCTGACGCCGCGGCTGCCGCCGCCGCGGACGGACTCGTGGTGCCCGGCGTCGGTGCCTACGAAGCGTGCATGACGGGTCTGCGTTCGATCGGCGGGGAGAAGATCATCGCCGACCGTCTCGTCGCGGGTCACCCCGTGCTCGGCGTATGCGTCGGAATGCAGATCCTGTTCTCGAAGGGTGTGGAGTTCGGTGTCCAGACCGAGGGCTGCGGGCAGTGGCCCGGCGAGGTCACCCGGCTCGATGCGCCGGTGATCCCGCACATGGGCTGGAATACCGTCGACGCCGCTGCGGGCAGCACCCTGTTCAAGGGGCTCGGCCCGGACACGCGGTTCTATTTCGTGCATTCCTACGCCGCCCAGCAGTGGGGCGGCCACGCCGACGCGAAGGTCACCTGGGCCACGCATCACGTGCCGTTCATCGCCGCTGTCGAAGACGGCGCGTTGTCGGCAACACAGTTTCATCCGGAGAAGAGCGGCGACGCAGGTGCGACGCTGTTGGCGAATTGGGTTGAGGGGCTATGAGTTTGATTTTGTTGCCGGCCGTTGACGTGGTCGACGGCAAGGCGGTGCGGCTGGTGCAGGGCAAGGCCGGCAGCGAGACCGATTACGGTTCGGCGCTGGAGGCGGCGCAGACCTGGCAGCGCGACGGCGCCGAGTGGGTGCACCTGGTGGACCTGGACGCCGCGTTCGGCCGGGGCAGCAACCGGGAACTGCTGGCCGAGGTGGTCGGCAAACTCGATGTGGCCGTGGAGCTTTCCGGCGGCATCCGCGATGACGCCTCACTCAAGGCGGCCATGGACACCGGCTGCGCCCGGGTGAACATCGGCACCGCCGCGCTGGAGAGCCCGCAGTGGTGCAAGCGCGCCATCGGCGAGTACGGCGACCGCGTGGCGGTCGGCCTGGATGTGCAGTTCGAGAACGGCAGCTGGCGCCTGCGTGGCCGTGGCTGGGAGACCGACGGCGGCGATCTGTGGGAGGTGCTGGAACGCCTTGACAGCGAAGGCTGCTCGCGTTACGTCGTCACCGATGTCACCAAGGACGGCACGCTGACCGGACCGAACCTGGAGCTGCTGAGCACCGTGGCCGGCCGCACCAAGGCACCGATCATCGCGTCGGGCGGGGTGTCGAGCCTGGACGACCTGCGGGCCATCGCCACGCTCACCGGCCAGGGCGTCGAGGGCGCGATCGTCGGAAAGGCCTTGTACGCCGAGCGGTTCACGCTGCCCGAGGCATTGGCCGCTGTGCGATAGATGGGTGAAGTGATCGAACCGGCGAGGTTGGCAGAGCTGGTCGCGACAGCGACCGGCGTCCTCGACGACGCTGTTGCGCCCTTCATCGCCGGGCACCAGGCCGACGCGGCAGTTCGCAAGAAGGGCAACGACTTCGCCACCGAGATCGATTTGGCCATCGAGCGGCAGGTGGTCGCGGCACTGACGTCGGCGACCGGGATCGGTGTGCACGGTGAGGAATTCGGCGGTGCGCCCATCGATTCCGAACTGGTGTGGGTGCTGGACCCGATCGACGGCACGTTCAACTATGCCGCCGGTTCGCCCATGGCGGCGATCCTGCTCGGCCTGCTATGGCGGGGTACCCCGGTCGCCGGGCTGACCTGGCTGCCGTTCATGGGCCAGCGGTACGTCGCGACGGTGGATGGCCCTGTCCGCGACGGGGACTCGGTGTTGCCGCCGTTGGCTCCGTCCACACTGGCCGACTCGATTATCGGCATCCAGACCTTCAACATCGAGTCGAAGGGCCGGTTCCCCGGGCGGTGGCGCAACGCGGTGCTGTCGGGCCTGACCCGGGAGTGCTCGCGGGTGCGGATGCATGGCGCCACCGGCCTGGATTTGGCCTACGTCGGCGCCGGCATCCTCGGTGGCGCAATCAGTTTCGGTCACCACATCTGGGACCACGCCGCGGGCGTGGCGCTGGTGCGTGCCGCTGGCGGCATCGTCACCGACCTCGCCGGCGAGCCCTGGACCGTCGAGTCCAAGTCGGCGCTGGCCGCCGCTCCCGGCGTGCACGAGAGGATGCTGGAGATCGTGAAGTCCGTTGGTGTGCCGGAGGAATACCTGTGAGTCTCGCAACCCGTGTCATCCCGTGCCTGGACGTCGACGGCGGCCGCGTGGTCAAGGGCGTCAACTTCGAAAACCTCAGGGACGCCGGTGATCCCGTCGAGCTGGCCGCCGCGTATGACGCCGAGGGCGCGGACGAGCTGACGTTCCTGGACGTGACGGCCTCGTCGTCGGGCCGCTCGACCATGCTCGAGGTGGTGCGGCGCACCGCCGAGCAGGTGTTCATCCCACTGACCGTCGGCGGTGGCGTCCGCTCGGTCGAGGACGTCGACACCCTGCTACGGGCGGGTGCCGACAAGGTCTCGGTCAACACCGCGGCCATCGCCCGGCCCGAGCTCCTGTCGGAGCTGTCGCGTCAGTTCGGTTCGCAGTGCATCGTGCTGTCGGTGGATGCTCGCACCGTGCCCGAAGGATCTGATCCGACACCGTCCGGCTGGGAGGTGACCACACACGGTGGTCGCCGCGGTACCGGCATCGACGCTGTCGAATGGGCAGTCCGGGGAGCGGAACTCGGCGTCGGAGAGATCCTGCTGAACTCCATGGACGCCGACGGCACCAAAGCCGGGTTCGACCTGGCGATGCTGCGGGCGGTGCGCGCCGCGGTGAGCGTGCCGGTGATCGCCAGCGGGGGAGCCGGCGCCGTCGACCACTTCGCGCCGGCGGTGCAGGCCGGCGCCGATGCGGTGCTGGCCGCGAGCGTGTTCCACTTCCGCGAGCTGACCATCGGTCAGGTGAAGGATGCGATGGCGGCTGAAGGGATCACCGTTCGATGAGCGAAGCGACATCGGCGAATGAAGGTCCGGTGCGATGAGTGCTCTCGATCCGAATATTGCCGCGCGCATCAAGCGCAATGAGGCCGGGCTGTTCACGGCCGTGGTGCAGCAGCGGGGCACCGGCGACGTCCTGATGGTCGCCTGGATGGACGACGACGCGCTGGCCCGCACACTGGAAACCCGTGAGGCGACGTACTTTTCCCGCTCGCGCGGCCAGCAGTGGGTCAAGGGGTTGACGTCCGGACACACGCAGCACGTGCACTCGGTGCGGTTGGACTGCGACGGTGACGCCGTGCTGCTCGAGGTCGACCAGGTCGGCGGGGCTTGCCACACCGGCGATCACAGCTGCTTCGACGCAGACCTCCTGCTCGCCCCCGAGTCCTAGCCGGCGTCGGACAGGTGCTGGTGGACCAGTGCCCGTCCCTCGGCCCGCAGCGCGTCGTCGACATCGACGCCCAGCACCCGCAGCGCCGCATCAGCGATGGCGGCGGCCACCTCATCACCGGCGATGCCGGGATCGTCGACGCGCTGCGCGATGACCGTTTCGGTCAGGCGCACCGGTAAGCCGCAGCGGAACTCGTCGTGGCCGCCCATGACGTCGACCGCGAGCTGGCGGTAGACGGCATGCAGCTCACGCCGCCGGTGGTGGAAGCCCTCGATGCCGTCGACCTCCGGCAGCAGATACAGCCGGCCCAGGTTCCACGGGACGGACAACAGGTTGGCCGCGTCGCCTGCCGTCACCGCCCACAGCGCGGCCCGCGGATCCTCCACCAACCGCGTCACACGCCGCGCGAAGTCCAGCGACGGCACCACCGTCGCATCGAGTAGTGCTTCGAGAATGGCTTCCTTGTTGGGGAAGTGGTGGTACAGCGAGGCCTGCCGGATGCCGACCGCCTCGGCGATGGACCGCGTCGAGGTCACGGTGAACCCCTGCGTCACGAAGAGTTCCCCGGCGGCGTCGAGGATCTGCTCGACGGCGGTACTGCCGGGGCGTAGGGCATCGCGATGGCGGGGGCGGCCTGGGCGGCTCATGCCACTACTGTGCCACCTGCGGTCATCCGCGCATCGCCGCCTCGCGTGAAACTCAACTGTTACATCGCGACCCACGACGGAAACGTCGGTGACCCTTCTGCGTCACGCTTTCCATTAATTCTGTCAGTTGACAGGTATTAATCTCTGAAGAAGCGGGATCGGATGACATTGACCAACGCGTCGCCGGCGGACCACGACGATCTCGCCGAGTTCGGCTACGACCAACAGCTGCACCGCTCGCTGGGCAAGTTCGCCTCGTTCGCGGCCGGCTTCTCGTTCGTCTCGATCCTCACCACGATCTTCCAATTGTTCGGCCTCGGTTACGGTTTCGGTGGTCCGGCGTTCTTCTGGACCTGGCCTGCGGTATTCATCGGCCAGTTCGCGGTGGCCCTGTGCTTCGCCGAACTCGCCGCGCGGTACCCGATCTCGGGAGCCATCTACCAGTGGGCCCGTCGTCTCGGCGGTGAGGTGGTCGGCTGGTTCGGCGGCTGGTTCATGATCCTCGCGCAGATCATCACGGCGTCGGCCGCGGCCATCGCACTGCAGGTGGTGCTGCCGGCGGTGTGGTCGGGTTTCCAGATCATCGGCACCGACACCGCTCTCACGTCCGCGGACGGAGCGGCCAACGCGGTGCTACTGGGTACCGCGCTCCTGGTGATCACCACCACGATCAATTGCATCGGAGTCCGCTGGATGTCGCGGGTGGCGACCATCGGGGTCTGCTGCGAGATCGTCGGCGTCATCGCGGTCGTCGGCGTGTTCTTCACTCATGCCCAGCGCGGTCCTCAGGTCGTTTTCGACACCGGCGCAGCGGGCCCCGGGTACGGCTGGGCCTGGATCGCCTCCGGCCTGATGGCCGCGTACGTCATGGTCGGCTTCGGTTCCGCCGGTGAACTCGCCGAGGAGACTCGCGACGCGCGCCGGGTCGCCCCGCGCACCATCCGCTCGGCGCTCACCGTCTCCGCGCTCGGCGGTGGACTGATGATCATCGGTGCCCTGATCGCCGCGCCGAGCCTGACCGATGGGCGCCTGGCGACGGAGGGCCTGCCCTACGTGCTGGCTGCGGTGCTGTCCTCGCCGTGGGGGACCTTGCTCCTCGTCGATGTCGCCATCGCAATCTTCATCTGCACCTTGGCCATTCAGACCGCGGCCACCCGCCTGATGTTCTCCATGGCACGCGACCACCGGCTGCCGTTCTCGTCGCTGCTGTCCCGCGTCAATCCGGCTACCGGGACGCCCATTCCGCCGGCCATCGTGGTCGGTGTCGCCTGTGTCGGCGTGCTGTTGGTCAACGTCGGCAACTCCGCGATCTTCGCGACGCTCGCCAGCGTCTGCATCATCGCGATCTACATCGCCTACCTGCTGGTGACGGCACCGCTGCTGGTGCACCGGCTGCGGGGAATGCGTTGGGACGCAACGGTCACCGATGCCGGTGGACGGCCGCTCTTCTCGATGGGCCGCTGGGGACTGCCGATCAATGTGTTCGCGGTGGTGTACGGCATGGCCATGGTGATCAACCTGGCCTGGCCGCGGCCGGAGATCTACGACCCGACGGGCACCATGCCACTGCTGGTCTGGGCCGGGCCGTTCACCATCGCCGCCATCGTCGCGCTCGGTGCCCTGTGCTTCCCGTACCGCCGGCAACACCCCCGCCCCGTCGGGTCGCTCTGACCCTCCAATCCGCAACTGCCGAAAGGATTCTCGTGACTGCCTCGTCCACCTCAACAACCGCTGCCGCCCGAGCGCACGCCCGCGCCCAGGCCGGCACTCCCGCGGCGGCCATGCCCGTCGTCCCGGCATCGCGGTGGCCGAGGCCGCCCGCCGGTGTCGACGCCGACCGTCTGACCTGGGCCGAAACGGTGCCCGGCGGCCGCTACACCAACAAGGTGCTGGCCCGCGGGACACGGTTGCGACTCACCGACATCGACGGGCGCGCGTGCGCGCACCTGCTGTTGTGGCGCGCCGACGCCCCGTGGGAGCGGCTCAACACCGCCGACACCGTCAAGGTGCCGTGGCAGGCGTACCTCGGTACCGGCCATCCGCTGCTCGATGACCAGGGGCGGGTCCTGGCGACCATCGTCGCCGACACCTCGGCTCACCACGATGCGCTGTGCGGCACCACAACCCGCGCCCAGAACGAAGCCCGCTACGGGGCCGGCACGGCTCATTCGGACAGCCCGGCCGGCCGCGAGCTCCTGGTGCTCGCCGCGCTCAAGCACGGTCTCGGACCGCGCGACGTCGGCCCCGGGGTGTCGTTCTTCCACGGCGTCCGCGCCGACGATGCGGGTCAACTGGAGTCGACGGGCTCGGCCGGCCCCGGCGCCACCGTCGAATTGATCGTGCATCTGCCGGTGATCGTGGCGATTGCCAATACCGCGCATCCGCTCGACCCCGACCCGAACTTCACCACCTCCGACCTGGAGGTCCTGGCCTGGTCCGCTCCTGACGACCTCGCCGAGCTGGCCGTCCGCGCCGAGACCATCGGGCCCGAATACGAACGCGCCCACCGCAACACCGAAGACATCTGGACCGCACTGCATCTCACCGAAGGAGCATCCGCATGAGCACCGCAATCGGCTCGGTCCCCGCGCTGGTTTCCGGCACGACCATCCGCGACGAGATCGTCGAAGCTCGCGGCCCCTGGTCGGCGATCATCACGGCCGGCGATGTGCTGACCATCGTCGACCTGCACGGCAACCAGGCTGTCGATACCCTGATCTACGGGGCGCACGACACGTCGCGGCGCTATAGCGCGCAGACCACCATCACGGCGCAGCGGTCACTGTTCGTCGGCACCGGAACAGTGCTGCGGGACAGCGACGGTGGGGCACTGATGACCGTCGTGGCCGACGAAGTGGGCAACCACGACACCGTCGGCGGCGCCTGCTCGCAGGAGTCCAACACGCTGCGCTACGGCCACCACACGCGTCACCAGCACGCCTGCGTGGAGAACTTCCTGATCGAAGGCGCGCGCTACGGCCTCGGAAAGCGTGATCTGGCACCGAATCTCAACTTCTTCATGAATGTGCCGGTCGAGGCCGACGGCACCCTCGGCATCGTCGACGGGCTGTCGGCGCCGGGTCTGCGGGTGGCGCTGCGGGCCGACACCGACGTCCTCGTGTTGGTGTCGAACTGCCCGCAGATCAACAACCCGTGCAACGGCTTCGATCCGACGCCGGTACGGATGATCGTCACCCGCCCGTCCTGATCCAGGTTGACACACCGCGTTGAGCAGAGGAGTGCCCGCATGGCGCCATCGATGACCGAGCCCCCCATCACCGTGCTGCGGCCGGGACCGAGTACCACCGTTCAGGACTGGCCGGGCCGCATCGGCTACTGGCAGGTGGGTGTGCCCCCGTCAGGGCCGATGGACGACCTGTCTCTGCGGCTGGCCAACCTCGCGGTCGGTAACGCCGAAGGAGCGCCCGGCCTGGAGGCGACGATGGCCGGCCCGACACTGGGATTCGACGAAGCGACCGTCGTCTGCGTCACCGGTGCTCCGGTATCGGTGACCCTCGACGGGGTGCCGGCGCGGCAATGGGCGCCCATTGCGGTCCCGGAGGGCGGCGTGCTCGAGATCGGCGCGGTGCAGGGCGTCGGGATGCGCATTTACATCGCAGTGGCAGGTGGGATCGAGGCCGAGGCCTACCTCGGCTCGCGCTCGACGTTCACGCTCGGGAAGTTCGGCGCGGGTGGCCGGGCCCTGGCCGCCGGTGACCGCCTCGACGTGGGTGCCGCGGTGGGCCGTCCGCGCCGACTCACCGATGAGGAGGTCCCCTCGATCGGCCACGAATGGCGGCTGGCGGTCACCGAAGGACCGCACGGTGCGCCGGAGTTCTTCACCCGCGCCGATATCGAAACCCTTTACGAGGCCACGTATCTGGTGGACCACAACCTCGACCGCACCGGTGTCCGCCTGGTCGGGCCGAAGCCGCAGTGGGCCCGGACGGACGGCGGTGAGGCCGGTCTGCATCCCTCCAACATTCACGACACCCCGTATTCGGTTGGCGCACTGGACTTCACCGGTGATACCCCGATCCTGCTGGGCCCGGACGGCCCGAGCCTCGGCGGTTTCGTCTGCCCGGTGACGGTGACGTCCGCGGACCGCTGGAAGCTCGGGCAGCTCACCCCGGGTGACCGGGTGCGCTTCGTGCCCGTGCGGGCCAGCGCTGCGGCGCCGCTGGCGGCCCTGGGCATGTCGCGGCGGGCGGCCTCGCCGGTGGTGCGGAGCCCGCGCGGTGACGGCGACGACGGTGTGCTGCACCGCGGCGTCACCGGGGACGGCACGACGTCGATGACGTTGCGCCGCAGTGGTGATGACAACCTGCTCGTCGAATACGGCACCATGACACTGGATCTGGTGCTGCGGGCGCGGGTGCACGCGCTGCACACCGCCATCGAGGCCAACCGGCCCCGCGGAATCATCGACCTGACGCCCGGAATCCGTTCGCTGCAGGTCAAGTTCGACGCCGCGCTCACCGATCATCAGACGATGACGGCGTTCGTGCTCGACATCGAGTCCGCGCTCGGGCCCGTCGACCAGTTGGTGCTGCCGAGCCGCTCGGTGCGGTTGCCGCTCAGCTGGGACGACCCCACCATCCGGCTGGCCATCGACCGGTACCGCAACGGCGTGCGCGACGACGCCCCGTGGTGCCCGAGCAACATCGAGTTCATCCGGCGCATGAACGGCCTGGACTCACAGCAGGACGTGTTCGACATCGTCCACGCGGCAAGTTATCTCGTGCTCGGCCTTGGCGATGTCTACCTGGGCGCGCCTGTCGCCACGCCGGTCGATCCGCGGCACCGGGTGGTCACCACCAAATACAACCCGGCCCGCACCTGGACACCGGAGAACGCGGTGGGGATCGGTGGTGCCTATCTCTGCATCTACGGCATGGAAGGCCCGGGTGGCTACCAGCTGATGGGCCGTACCACCCAGGTGTGGAACCACCGGTTCCCGCTGTCGGCGCCGGGTTTCGAGCCCGGGCAGCCCTGGTTGCTGCGGTTCTTCGACCAGGTGTCGTGGTATCCGGTGTCCTCCGAGGAACTGACCGACCTGCGCGCCGACGTGGCCGCAGGGCGCGGCGCCGTGGACATCACCGATGGCGAGTTCCGGATCGCGGATTATCTGGACTTCCTGTCGCGTGAGGCCGACGACATCGCCGCGGTGCGACAACGGATGACGATTGCGCGGGGCGAGGAGCGGGCCCGCTGGGAGGCCAGCGGCGAGATCGGCGCACGCAAGAAGCCGTGCGCCACAACAGGACAGGAAGTCGCGTGATGGATCGGATCAGCGCCGCGTTCGCGGCCATCGCCCAGCGACCGGAAGCCTTCATCACCGTGCGCGACGAAGACGTGGTGCGCCAGGAATTTTCGAGGGCGCAGGGCCCGCTGGCTGGCCAGCTGCTTGCCGTCAAGGACAACGTCGACGTCGCCGGTTTGCCCACCACTGCGGCGTGCCCGGGTTATGCCTACACCCCGGAAGCCGATGCACCGGCGGTGGCGGCGCTGCGGGCGGCCGGTGCGGTGGTGATCGGCAAGACCAACCTGGATCAGTTCGCCACCGGGCTCGTCGGCACCCGAAGCCCGTACGGTGCGGTGCGCGACGCACGGCGACCGGACCGGATCTCGGGCGGTTCGTCGTCGGGTTCGGCCGTCGCGGTGGCCATCGGTGCGGCCGACATCGGAATCGGTACGGACACTGCAGGATCCGGTCGGGTCCCGGCGGCCTATCAGGGCCTGGTCGGGATCAAGGGCACCATTGGTCTGGTGTCGACCACGGGCGTCGTCCCAGCCTGCCCGAGCTACGATTGCGTGACTGTTCTCGCTCGCGACCTGGCTACGGCAGAGCGCGCCATGGCGGTCATGGCCACGACGACACAGCGGCCTTGGCCCACCTCGACCCACTTCGCCGCCCCGGCCGCCCCGGTCCTGGCGGTGCCGACCGAACTCCCGGCGATGGCTCCCGGTTGGGCTGCCGCGTTCGAGCGGGCAGTCGACGCCGCGCGCGCCGCCGGCATGCGCATCGTGCCCATCGATCTGACGGACTTCCTGGCCGCCGCGCGCCTGCTGTACGACGGCGCACTGGTCGCCGAACGCACGGAAGCGGTGGGGGACTTCATCACCGGGGCGGGGGAAGACAACGACCTCGATGCCGGTCTCGATCCGACGGTCGCGGCCATCATCTCCGCCGGTGGTGCCCACACCGCGACGGGGTTGCTGCGCGATCGCCACACGCTGGATGGCCTGCGCCAGCGGGCGTTCCGCACGCTGGGGGAGTGCGACGCGCTGCTGGTCCCCACCGCGCCGCTGCAGCCGACGTTGGCGGAGGTAGCGGCCGACCCGGTCGGTGTCAACGCCAGGATCGGCACCTACACCAACTTCTGCAATCTGTTCGACATGTGCGGGGTCGCGGTGCCGGCCGGTGAGGTCGTCGAATCCGACGGCACCACAGCCCAATTCGGGGTGACCGTGCTGGGCCGGGCATTCGATGATGCTGTGGTGGCGGATATCGCGGCCCGGCTGAGCGGCGGCGAGCGTCGTGCGGTGCCGTCCTGGCCGGAGCAGGCGGGAGCCGGTGTGCTGACGCTCGTGGTCGCCGGCGCGCATCTGCGGGACCAGCCGCTGGCCGGACAGCTTCACGATCTCGGGGCACGGTGGGACGGCCCGGCCCGCACGGCCGAGCGCTACCGCATGACGGCGCTGCCGTCGGGCAAGCCCGCGCTGGTGCGGCTGCCGCACGGTGGGCGAGCCTTCGAGGTGGAACGCTGGGCGCTTTCGCCCGCGGCGCTCGGGAAGTTCTTGGCAGCCCTGCCGACGCCGATGGGTCTGGCGGCGGTGGAACTAGACGACGGGTCGTGGGAGACCGGGTTCGTATGCGCTGACGAAGAAGCCATCGCGGCACCAGACATCTCGGAGTTCGGCGGCTGGCGCGCCTATCTGAGGGCCCGGGAGTTCGCTACCCGGTGATTTGTGCACGATTTTCCGCGTCTGGTGGTTGTTGCGTTTTGATTGAGCGTGTCTGGGTGTTTTGACCTGGCGTTTCGGCA
>NZ_JBYTCM010000026.1:0-86471 GCF_058790275.1 Mycobacterium sp. FW102-FHT13B02 | reverse complement strand
CGCAACCTACAACGAGACATTCGCAACGTCACTCGCAACCTAAGTCGAGACTTCGCAACCTTCACTGGGACCAGACAACCGCCGCCTGCCGCCTCCCGACACCGCCCCCGGCCGCCCTGCGTCCATCACACCTAGTGCATTCAGGTCACGGTTTGGTAACGGCCTCGAAATGACCGTCGCGGCAAGACATACCGGATTCCTACGTTCGACCTTGGGGTGAAACCACGATGATGGGCTTGCACAAACTGACCGCGGGCGATGGGTACTTGTACCTCATTCGCCAGGTCGCGGCCTCCGATGACACTGCCCGCGGCAAGTCCACCCTCGCCGACTACTACAGCGAGAAAGGTGAAGCCCCGGGACGCTGGGTCGGCTCCGGACTCGCCGCACTCGGGCAGCCGGTCAGCCGTGACCCCCACGACCCCCTGGTAGCCGAACTCTGGTCTGTTGCAGCAGGTTCGGAAGTCAACGAAGCGCAGATGAAAGCCCTGTTCGGTGAGGGATTGCACCCCAATGCCGACAAGATCACCGGGCACCTCACCGGTAAAGGCCTCGGCCACAAAGGCGCCATCGCCGCGGCCCGGCTCGGCCGGCCCTTTCGGATCAACACCACCGAGACCGAATTCGTCGAGCGACTCAAAGAGGTCTACGCCACCTACAACCTCACCATCGACGCGGCAGAAAACGCCGCCATCGCCCCCGACATCAAAGCCCGGCTACGCACGAGCCTCGGCCGCGAGATGTTCACCGAAGCGCACGGCCGGCCCCCGGCCGATGACCGCGAACTCACCGGATACATTGCCCGCCAAACCCGTTCGCAGACCACCGCGGTCGCGGGCTTTGACCTGACATTCACCCCGGTCAAGTCCGTCTCGGCGCTGTGGGCCATCGCGCCCCGCCCCATCGCCGCCAAAATCCAGGCATGCCACGACGAGGCTGTGGCAGCGACGCTGGCCTACATCGAACGCAATGCCGCGTTCTCCCGCATGGGCGCCGACGGCGTGGAGCAGGTCAACACCACCGGCCTGATCGGTGCGGCATTCACCCACCGCGATTCGCGCGCTGGGGATCCCAACTTGCACACCCATGTCGCGATCAGCAACAAGGTGTGCGCCCTCGGCCCGGACGGTATCCCCCGCTGGCTCGCCCTCGACGGCGAACCGCTCTACAAGATCAAAGTGTCGGCCTCGGAGTTCTACAACACCTACATGGAAATGGCGACCATGCGGGATGTGCACGTGCGGTTCGAAGAGGACGGAAAAGTCGACCGCAACGGCAAACGCCCCGTGCGTGAAATCGTCGGTATGCCAGCCGAATTGAACGCACTGTGGTCCTCGCGTACCGCCGCGATTATCAACCGCGTGGCCGAGCTGGCCAAGAAGTTCCAACAGGAGCATTCCCGCGAACCGACGGTGGTCGAATTCTTGGCGCTGTCCCAGCAGGCCAACCTGGACACTCGGCAAGCCAAACACGAACCCCGCTCGGAGGCTGAACAGCGCCACGCCTGGCAGACCCAGGCCCTGGAAGTCTTGGGCAGCCAGCGCGCCGTGACCAAACTGATCACCGCCGTCACCGGCCATGGGCGGCACCGCCCGACAAAGGTCAACGCGCAGTGGATTTCTGAGCAGGCTGAGGCGGTCATCCGGACCGTGTCGCACCATCGTGCGACCTGGCAGATCAACCACATTCGCGCTGAGGCCCAACGTCGCATGCGTTACACCGATCACGTCGCCGATCTGGGAGTGGCTGACGCCGTCGTCGAGGCGGCACTCGACAAGCTCAGCGTGGCCATTACCCGTCACGCGGACACCGAAATGAACGAGCCAGACGCGCTGCGGCGGGCCGATGGCACCAGTGTCTACAAGCGCCACAACAGCACGGTCTACACCAGTGCGGCGATCCTGGCCGCCGAGGAACGCATCATCGCTGCGGCGAAGATGACCGGCGGCCGCGTCGTCGACGAGGAAAGCATCGGCATCGCCCTGCTGGAAGCCCATGCCCAGAACGGCATCAGCCTCAACCCGGGCCAAGTCGAAATGGTTCGGAAAATGGCCACCTCGGGGGCCCGGCTCCAACTGGCATTGGCACCGGCCGGAACCGGGAAAACCACTGCCATGGCCGCGCTATCGGCTGCATGGCGCAACACCGGCGGCAATGTCATCGGCCTGGCGCCGACCGCGGTGGCCGCCGAGGTCCTCGGTGAAGACCTTGGCGCCGACTCGGACACCCTGGCCAAGTTCGTCCACCTCACCGGCCGGATTCCCGGCCCGCCCGCGGCGCTCAATGATCCGGCGCGCAAGTGGTTCCGCCGCATCAACGACCGTTCCTTGTTGATCATCGACGAGGCCGGAATGGCGTCCACCGAAGAACTCGACATCGTCATCGACTACGCGCTGTCCAAGGGCGCCAGCGTGCGACTGGTCGGCGACGATCGCCAGCTGGCGTCAGTGTCTGCCGGCGGGGTCTTGCGTGACATCGCTCAGGTCGTGGCCGTGCTCACCTTGACCACCGTTGTGCGCTTCGGTGACACCGAACGCGGACGGGCCGAAGGCGCCGCCAGTTTGGCGCTGCGCGACGGGGATCCGGCGGCCATCGGCTTCTATATCGACCACCAGCGCGTGCACGTTGGCGCCGATGACACCGCCGCTGATCTGGCCTACCAAGCCTGGTCCGCGGACCGTCACGCGGGCCTGGATTCCATCCTCATTGCTGCTACCAATCCTCGGGTCGCCGAACTCAACGAACGGGCACGTCTGGATCGCCTCAAGCGCGAAAACACCCGCGTCGGGCGCACCGTCACCCTGTCGGACGGGCTGACCGCCTCCGCTGGGGACTGGATCGCCACACGCTCGAACGCCCGCTGGCTGCGCACCGAGTCCGGCAAGTGGGTCAAAAACGGTCAGCGTTGGCGCATCGTGCGGGTCGGTAGAGACGGTTCCCTGACGGTCCGGCCGCTGCGCGGAAAATCCTTCAAAGATGTTCGGCTACCCGCCAAATACATCGCCGAACACGTGACCTTGGGCTACGCCTCCACGATCAACACGAACCAAGGCACCACCGCCGACATTGCCCGCGTCGTCGGGTCCGACGAGTTGACCCGCGAAGCGCTCTATGTGGCCCTCACCCGTGGTCGCAAAGAAAACCACGTCTACTTCTCCACCAGTGAAGCCGATCCGCATCGCATCCTGACCGAAAAGGCCGTTCGCCCACCGACCGCCGTCGACATCCTGACCACCATCCTCGGCCGGGTCGGCGCGCAGCTTTCGGCGCACAGTGCGATCGACGCCGAACAAGACCCTGCGGCCCGGCTGCACGATGCCGCCGCCATGTACACCGACGCCATGACCGCCGGTGCGCTGCACACCGCTGGGGCCGGGACCATCGCGGCCATCGACGCCGCTGCGACCGCGCACCCCGGGGTGCCCGGCCTCACCGACAGCGAAGCCTGGCCAGTCCTGCGCCGCACCCTGGCCGTGCTCGCCCTCGAAGGCATCGACCCGGTGGCCGCGCTGCACCATGCGGCCACCGACCCACTGGGCAATGTCTCCGATCCAGCCGCCGTCCTCGATGCGCGTCTGCACGCCCATCACGACAAGCCCGGCCCCCTGCTCTGGCTCACCGCCGCCCCCGATGTGCTGGCCACCCACCCCACCTGGGGCCCGTACCTCGCCTCCCGGGCGGCCCTGGTGACCGATCTGGCGCACCAGGTCCGCACCGAGGCCCTGTCCTGGGACGCCGCCCACACCCCCGAATGGGCCCGCCCGATCCCCGACCGCCAGCGCGAGCTCGCCGCGGAAATCGCGGTGTTCCGCGCCTCCCACAGCGTGGACGAAGCCGACACTCGAGTCACCGGTCCACCGCAGCACCGCACCCGGTCCGCGGCGGTGCAGCGCCTCATCCACAACCGTCTCGATGACGCGATCACCCGCGAAAAGCCCGGCGCCGCACGCTGGCGCCCGCTCGCCGAAACCCTCGCGCCCCGGATCACCCTGGACCCGTACTGGCCGACCCTGGCCGACAAGCTCGACGACGCCGCCCGCGCCGGGGTGGACATCCCCACGCTGCTCGCCGAAGCCATCGACAACCACGGGCCCCTGCCCGACGAACTGCCCGCCGCCGCCATGTGGTGGCGCCTGTCGGGACCACTGTCCACACCCACACTGCACCAAGCGGGAAGCACACTGCGGCCCGCCTGGACCGCCGACCTGCACCATTTACTCGGCACCCCGATCGCCGACGTGGTCACGGCCGACCCCTACTGGCCGTCGCTGGTGGCCGCTGTCGCCGCATCGGGATGGCCACCGGCAGACATGCTCGCCGCAGCCGTCGAGCACATCCACGACATCGCCCACACCGAAATCGTCCGACCCGACGAATACGCCCGAATCCTGACCTATCGCGTCGAACTACTCAGCCACCACCCCGACCGCGACATCCCCCACCCGGCCGAAACTGCCGAGGCCGCAACCACACTCGACGGACTAATCGACGAAGCCGACCTCTACGACACCCTTGACGACGATCAACTCCCGCCCGACCTAGAGCACTATTCGGAAAGTTTCGCCGACGACGACCTGTCCGGCCGCGACTTCGATGACCTGCCCGCGGTCCGGCCCAGCGCCGCGCCAGTCCTGATCGACATTCCTGCGCTTCGGGCCCGCCGCGACGCCGCCCGCGCCCGCCTGGCAGCCCTGCGCCAGGCCATCCTGAGCACCACCGGTGGGCCCGCCGAACAAGCCATCGCCGCCGACATCGCCGCGCTTCGCGTGCAGTTTGACGACCAGCGTGCCCACCACCACGCGCTGGCGCACGCCCACGCCGAGTGGGTCAGTGCCGTCAGCGGCGCCGAGGCACACCACCGGCTACTGGACCGCCTCACTGCGGCCGCCGACGAAGCCGCCGGCCTCGGCGATGACGCCGGCGAACGGTCCTACCGCGACTATCACGCAATCCTGTCCGCACAGACCACGGCGGTCGACGCGGCCGCCATCGCGGCCGACGAACGCCACCAGCAGGCCTACGCCGATCTGGTGGAACACGTCGGCGGACCGGACAAGATCGTCACCGAACGCGATATCGAACACCGACGCCTCGCGGCGATCCAGGCGGACGCCGCCGCCCTCACCGTGGCCCGCCACGAAGCGGTCGATCTGGACAACCAGCTATTCCGCGCGGAAGCCGCCGCGGCACGGTCCTTCGCCGAACACACCCGCACCCACCCCAACGCGACGGTAGGCACCCTCTCCGCCACCGCTGCAGTGGACGTGGACGCCCTGCGTGCCGAAGTCGAGTTCCTGCAAGCCGCCGACGCCAAGAGCTTCGCCGCCGCCCACGATTACCGGTCCCGCCCCGAGACCACCACCGCATTCACGACCATCGACCACGACACCCGCACGGCACTCATGTCAATCCTCGCCGGAGACAACGCCATTCAGGTACTGCACCTGCACGCCGACGCGGACAAGGCCGGGGCCCTGCAGGCCATCGCGACCGCGACCGAAGACGCCGGCCATAAAGTCCTGGCGCTGCCCGGCAGCGTCGACGCCGGGCTCTACCACGCCGACCACCCTTACGCCCCCGGCGCCCATCGCACCAACGATCGCCTCAACGCCCTCGCGCCTGGCAGTGTGGTCATCGTCGACGACGCGGACCACCTCGGCCCCGCGCATCTGAAGTCGCTGGCCACCAACGCCGAAACGACCAACACCAAAATTGTCCTGGTCACCGGAACCACCCCCGGCCCCAGCCGAGACATTCTCAACGCCGCACACAAGCACCTACCGTGGTCACAGACCGTCGGAACACCAGAGCCCGGCCACCAAGTGCCCGACACGGCTATCGACCGCGCACAGCAGTCCCTGGACACCAGCAACCCAGACGTTCGCGAGGCAGCCCAGGAACTGCTCGAACGCCACGCCGAGCTGCAGCACACCCGGCAGACTGTGCCCAGCCGCGGCGCCAGGAGCGAGCAGACACGCCAGCAGGACCGGGGACTCGAACTCTGATCACCGAGGCGGCGTCACAGGGGAGGATTTGAGAATGGGTGTGGATGCCGACTTGTCTGCGCGGTGGTACCCCCTGCGGGAGTGGGCTTTTTGCTCGGACGCCGCGGCGGTCTCGCCCGCCGCGCGTGAATTGCTGGGCGGGATCGAACCCCAGAATCGGGTGAATCGTCGTGAACTGTTGGCACTAGCGCTGCTCGCTGTATCGGTAAATCATGACCGTCTGGCCGAGGAGTTCGCCGTGCGCAGCTTCCTTGGGCCCGACGTCTCGCTCGACGCGTTGGTCGTACGGCAGGAACACCTCACGAGCGAAACGATCGGAACCTCGGGGCCGTTGCGGACGCTGGGTGTACTGGTCAGCGAATCGCTTCCCGATTCCGTGAGGTCGCGTATCCATCGGAGCACAGAACCGCCCTGGGCTATTGCGCTTGGCTGGCGCCGGGACGCTGAGGTGGTCTGGCTGGCGGCGGTCCGTTTCGGTCACCTCGCGCAGACCATCGCCCAGGCGCTCGGGCTCGACGAGACAGTGCACTTTTATCGGTATCTGCCCGCCAAATGCTCGATACACCCCACGGGGGTGTTGCCCAACGACATTGCGTGCGTGAATGAACCGTGGCTGGAGGGCACCGAGCGAATGCTCAGCTACGTCGAGGACGGCTTACACATCTATGAAGTGACGGTGCCGCCTGCCGGGATTGTCGCTGTTGCGCATCACAATCCGAGTCACGCTCACCGGGAGCATCCCGCCAATTTCAGTGCGGAATCGGGCCATCCGGTGGTCACCGCCTATCCGCCACTGGCGCGGTTCGCGCCGGACCACTACATCGGCCCTCGCCGGTTGGCGCGGTGGCGGCGGGTCACACCTGCCGCGGTTCGCAACCATCATTCTGGGTGAGCGTTCATTGCCTCTCGGCAGCTTTGCAGGCAGTGGGCTTTGTACGCGCGGTATTCGGAGCGAAACTCACCGAAGGCGCGGCCGAGCCAGTAGAGGAGCAAGGCAGTGCCGCCGATCATCACCGCGAGGGCCAGCAGCGCCCAATTGAGCTCAGAGTCAGTCATAAGGGCCGACGCTAGGCCGCTTCGAATCTTAGGGCTACCGGCACCGACGTACGGGGCTCGCGCACGTCATCGAAACGATGTGGTGTGCTTGGCTATCCGGTTTTGTCGGACCTATCTAGGACACTGGTGCCATGACCGATTCCGGGCTTCGTCAGTGGCGTGGAGTGAAGCCGGTCGCGGCTCCCTCGGGGGTTGCGGTCGAGACCCGGCTGCGGACGACACCTGTCGATGATCGGGTGCTGGATGTGGTGGCCGAGCATTTGGGCCAGTTGCGTAGGGCTGATCTGGCGGCGGTGTGCCGGCCTGTCCCGGTCGATCCGGCACTGGATGCCGAGCAGCGCCGGAAGGTACGCCGGGACCGGCTCAATGCCCGCAAGAAAGCCTTGACGGCGCTGTCGTCAGCTCGGTGGGCCAACGCGATCATCGCCGGCAACGATGACCAGTACCGGTTGGCCCGCGAGGCGCAGTACCGGCACATTGGCGGGTTGCGGTCGGCGATCGCCACCATCGAGACCCGCTTAGCCGCGCCCACCGCCGATCTGCTCACCGTCAGCGAGCGCAAGACCCAGCGAAAGGCCAAGTCCACCAAAGGCTATGCCAGCCAAGTGGAACGCTTTCAGAAGCAGCGCCGCGTCCAGCATCTGCGCGGCGAGCTCGCCCGGGCGGAACAGGACCGTGCGGCAGGCCGGGTGCACGTAGTGGAAGGCGGCAAACGCCTCGCCCACACCCGCCACCACCTCGATGCGGCGGGTCTGACCGAAACGCAGTGGCGCCAGCGGTGGGACGCGTCGCGGTGGCGGATCCGGGCCACCGGCTCACCGGATGAACCGTTCGGCAACCTGACGCTCACCGTCACCCCATCCGGTCAGGTCAGTGTCCGGTTGCCGAAACCGTTGGAACACTTGGCGAATGCCCCCCGCGGCCGGTACCTCCTGTCCGGGGTGGCGGTGTTCAGCCACCACGGTGAGGCGTGGGCGCAGCGGATCACCGGCGGGAACTCGATCTCCTACACGCTCACCCGTAAGACTGGCCGGGCCGGGGTATATCTGACGGGGTCGTGGGCGATCCCGGCGCTGCCGTACTCGGCCGGCCGCCACGACACCGCACCCGGCGACGTCGTCGTTGCGTCGGGCTCGGTGGTTGGGGTTGATCTGAATGATGGGCATCTGGCGGTGCGCCGCCTCGATGTGCACGGAAATCCGGTTGGGGCGCCCGGACGGATCGACGTCGACCTCACCGGCAGCACGTCGCGCCGGGACGCCCAGGTCCGCCACGCCATCACCCAACTTTTGCACTACACCCGCGGGCACGGCATCACCACGATCGCGGTCGAGGACCTGAACTTCGCTGATGCCCGCACCACCGGCCGGGAGACCATGGGCCGAGGGCAGCGGGGAAAATGGTTCCGCCGCACCGTATCCGGGATACCGACCGCGGTGTTCCGCAACCGCCTGGCCGCGATGGCCGCGCATGCCGGTATCGAACTGTTGGCGGTCAATCCCGCCTACTCCAGTATCTGGGGTGGCCAGCATTGGCAGCGCCCCTACACGAACGTCACCCGGCACCAGGCAGCAGCCACGGTGATCGGGCGTCGCGCTCAAGGCCTATCGGCCCGGCGTCGGAAAGGTGTGACACCGCAGCGACCAGAGGATCGCCCGGTGAGAGCTACCAACCAGACCAGACCGAACAGCCCCACAGTGACCGGAAGCCGACACGAGCCAGGGACCCGGGGACCCAGATCCCGACGCCCCACCTCGCCTCGCAACGAACACGGCAACCGGGCCGGGCAACCGTTACCCCGGCACCATTGGCCAACAACGGCCAACTCCAGCTGTAACGGTACTGAATGAAGCCCGGCCCGCGCTGCAGGTCGGGCACCGATGTGTCACGGAAACTGATCTGCCGACGCAATGCTTCGGGCAGGTCAATAGCGTCAAGGTCCTCGTTGAGCGAGTCCGCGTGCACCCACTCGTCACTTGTCACGGTCACCTTGGATAACCAATCTGCTGAGATGCCACAGCTAAAGTTCGATCCCATAGTCGCGACCGTCATCGCGGTTCGCCGATCGCCAGGTTCCTGAGTGAAGTCTGGTGTACTCAGTGATCAGGCTGTCGCGCTCGCTAAGGATCTCGGTAATCTGCGCGGCCTGAGGACCATCAGGGGCTAGGCCGATGCTGTCGGCTGCGGAACTCAAGGCGGTCCGCGCCGCGGCCTGGACGCGCTCGCCCAGTGCCTGCGCCCATGGAAGATTCTCTTGAAGAACCGCCACCAGTGCCCGCCCTGGAGTGGGCTCGCTCATGGCCCCAGTGATCATGACCAGCTTGCTGTTGGTCTCGCCGGCCGCGGCCATCGCACCGCGCAGAGTTTGAGGGCTCAGCCGGTCAGCGTCGTCGAGGATGACCAATGCACCTTGAGATGGAGCCCATTCGTCGTCGGCTATCTGAGCATCCATGTCGGCGCCGGTCACTCGTGACAGCGAAAGTCGTTGGTCGGCAGCCCAATTGACCGATTCGGCGCTGCACGGAACCAGGACCGCCGTGGCCTTGCTGTTGTGCGCCGCCGCGGCCAATGCAGCGACCACGCCCGCCTTGTCCGCGCCGGTCCCCAGTTGCAGGCAGTGCACCGCCTGTGCGCTGTCGGCCACCGCGGCCGCGGCCGCGCGCTGTCGGCCGTCACCACTGCCCGCCGGCAGTGCGCCATACATCGCGGCGGGACTGCGCACGCCTGCCGCAGCCAGGTTCTCGACCTCATCGCGGGCGGCCGCCAGGTCGATCCACGGAGGTGCTGCCGCAGCTTGTTTCTCGGCGTAGGCCAGCGCATTTTCCCGTTCCTGTTGCCGCACGGCATCACGCAGGGACTCGGCGTCAAGGAACCCCGATTCTTCCAGCAGATACGGGGTGGGGTTGAGTAACAGGGTCCATCCTGGCTCGCGGCCGCGTTCGTTCATCCGCTCGGCGGCGGCCTCTCGTGCGGCGACCGCCTCGGCGCTTTCCGATGCCAGCCGCAGTTCCAAGGTCAGCGACGCCAACTCGGCCTGTCGGTCGGTCAGCTCAGCGACCTGATCGAACGGGCCGGGCGGGTGCTCCAACAAGTCGTCGAGTTCGTCCTGGTCCCGCACCAGTTCGGCGGCCAGCGTGGCCCGGTGATGAGGCAAGTCGGCGTACATGTTGTCCAGCCGGGTCAACAGACCGCGGGCCTTAGCCCCGCTTTGATCACCCGCGGTTGCCATGAGGTCATCACGTTTGATGTCCGAAACCCGCGATGGCACAGCCAGTCTCAGCAACAGCCGGTCGTTGGTCAGGTCGCGGGCTGCCAGCACGTCGACCCCGTCGACGGTCGCCCCGAGCGGCATGTACTCCGAGGCGCCTTTGTCTCGACCCGCGGCGAATGCCTTCCTGCACGCGGCGGCCAGCCGCTCGGCCAGTACCGAACGGTCGCTGTAGCGCTGGCCGTCAATGGCGATGGACGGAGTTGACTGGGCCGCGGCTGCCCGCTCGGCGACCGGGATGAGGGAGTCCAAGTTGCGCTGTTTGATCGGGATGGTTCGCTCGTGGGTGCTGACCACCCAGTCGCGGCGCCGCGTGGCTTCATGGTGGGCGCGTTCCAGTGCTTGCAGTCGCCGCACTTCGTCGTCGAGCTGGACCTGCCGCAGATACCGCGGGTCACCCGTGGACAGCGCCTTGGCTTCCGCCGCGGCCGCGCCGAGGTCACCGCCGGAGAGGTCCTCGATTTCCAAGTCCGACACTTCATTGCGCCGCACCTGCTCAACGAACAAGGTCTTGGCTTCCACCTTCTGCCACATCACCGTGTCATAGGACGATTCGGTGACAAACGAGGAAATTTCGACTTCGTCGTTCTGATTGCCTTGCCGCAGGATTCTGCCCTCGCGTTGTTCCAGATCCGCTGGGCGCCAAGGGACGTCGACGTGCATGAGGTGTGCGAGGCGGGCTTGCACGTTCCAGCCTGTCCCCATTTTCTCTGTACTGCCAATGAGTACGGACACGTCGCCATTGATGCATTGCTCGCGCAGGATGGTGATTTCGCTGGGCTTGCGGGCTTCGTGCACAAACCGCACCTCGGCGGCCGGTACCCCGCGGGCGACCAGTTCGTCCTTGATGGCCTGGTACATGTTGAAGCCGCCACCGTCTTTCGGTGTGCCACGGTCGCAGAACGCCAATTGGAAGCATCCCGGCTTGGCCATCGGCTCACCGGACAAGGGGTCGATGTAAATCTTGTCGGCGTGCCGGCGACGGACGTCCATGATGCGGTCGGCGACCGCCGCGGCCCGGGTGTGCTCAGGTGCGTCGAGTCCAGCCATCCGAGGATCGAGGGAGACGTTCCTGCCGTCGCTGGCGATCTTCAGAATGTTGTCGCGCCGTGGGTTTTTCGCATCCAAGTGCTCGGCGCGGAACCCTAAATCGGCGATGAAGTCCACCACTTCGATTGACGGCTTGAGCGCAACCACCTGCCGCTGGCCGCCGGCGAGTGTGGGCAGCTTGACCGGCACCTGATCGCGGGTGACCACGTCGGAGAATGCCGCCGAGAGGGCCAGCAGCTCCGGCAAATTCGTGAACTTCCCGACTTTGGTCACCGGCCGCAGCTTGGTTCCGGTTGCGTTCATCTCCACGCTGGTGTTGCTGGCCGTGAACGTCGCCCCCCAGTCCCCCAGCTCCGATACTCCCGCGGCCTCCAACAGGTCCGGCCGCAGGAACGTTTGCATCACCCACAGTTCGCCCAACGAGTTCGCGATGGGCGTGCCCGTGGCAAAGCACGCCACCCGCTCGACGATGCGATGCCGCGGAATCCCGGCGGCGAGGCCTTCGTCGCGCCGACGATCGCGCAGGATCCGCAGTTTCAGCGCCAAGTCGGTCGCCCGGTCCGATCCATCTGAGCAGTTCAGTTCGTCGATGTTGCTGATGCGCTGCAGGTTCTTGTAATAGTGCGCCTCGTCCACGAACAGGTAGTCCGCACCGGAGTTTTCGAACTGTAGACCGGTGTCTTTGCGGTCTTGGGCGGTCATCTTCTCCAGGCGTTCCTGGGAGTTTTTGAGCGCCTTTTCGATGGCTTTCTTGGTCCGGGGTGCCTGTGCGCCTTCGAGCTGTTGGCGCAGTGTCGAGACCTGATCGGCGATGAAGTCGGCGCGCAGCGTGTCCGACACCCCGATCGCGGTGAACCCGGATTCGGGCACGATGACCATGTCCCAGTCCGAGGCGGCGGTTTGGGCGATGAACCGGCGCCGGCCCTCCGCTGTCGTTGTTCCGGATCCGACCAGCACGTTGGCGGCGGGATACCACTGTTTGGCTTCGCGCCCAACCTGTTCCACGATCGAGTTGGGAACCACGATCCACGGTTGCTTGACCAAGCCCAGGCGTTTGAGCTCATAGGCGCCCATCACCATCGAGCCCGTCTTGCCGGCGCCGACGACGTGATCGAGCAGAACCGTTGGCTCGCTGATGATTCGGGCGACGGCATCACGCTGGTACGGGTGTGGGGTGAAGGTGTCCGACAGGCCCGGCAGTCGCAGGTGGGTGCCGTCATACCGCGGTGCGCGCAAGGAATTGAACCGGCGGTTGTACTCGGCGACCAGCTTGTCGCGGCGGGCCTCGTCGGCAAAGGCCCATCGGGCGAATTCCTCGGAAATCTTGGTGGCTTTCGCCTGCGCCGCGAACGTTGCCTTCTCGTCGAGAACGCCCTTCTCCGTGACCGAGACGCTGCGCGAATTGCAGACGGCCTCAAGTAGACTCACCGCGTCGCAGCCGGTGTGGTCCATGCCCCAGGTCTCGGTCATCAACCGGCCGCCGCGCTTGTCTTTGGGGACATCCACGGTCCACGATCCGCTGACATGATCGACAGTTACCGACCGGACGCCGAACGTCTCCCGGACGAACTGAGCCACCATGACCGGTGCGATCCAGGGCACTCCCGGGCGCACCCGAATCTGTTCTGCCGTACGGTCTTCGGGCATCACCGCCCGCAGCGCCCGCACGTAGTCGCGGTAGATCGGATTGGTCGCCGCAGCCTTCTCGGCGGCCGCTAGCTTGTCGCGCACATTGCCCGACAGGGCCACGCTCGCCGGGATCAGTTCGTCGGCGTCGTGGACGCTGGGCCAGACCAGATCACCGAGAAGGTCTCGCGCGGTGTCCTCGTCGACATCGAGCAACTCGCCAACCAATTCCAGGTCCACGCGCTGGAGCCGGTCCATGCTCAGCGCCAGCGCCTCCTCCGGGCTGGCGGCGCTGGTGACTTCGCGGGCGGCGGTCAGTTGATCGGTCGAGAAGATGGTGGCCTTGTATGCCTGCCCGGTGGCCTCTTCGAACTTCTCCAGCGCGGAGACCACGCCCCACCCGGGGTCATAGCGCATCCCGCCGTCGAGGTGGCGGCGCACTTTGTACGGCTCGGCGGCCTTCCACGATTTGAAGTCCCATTCGTCGAGCAGCCGCTGCGGAACAGGCCCCCGGTAAGGCCGGCCGTCCTCACCTTCCTTGGCGCGCCACTTGGCTTCCCGTTTGGCCATCGCCTCGTCGTGCTTTTCTTGGGTGATGTCTTTGGGAATGACCCACGTGAACCTGTTAACGGGACCATATTTGGCGACGTAGGTGTCGTAGAGGTGATTGAGGTGCCCGCGCAGTGCGTTGCGTTCGGAGACGGGACGGCCGGTGCTCTCCGATTCGATCAAACTGTTGGCGGCATCGCGCAGCTCGATGAGTCGGCGGGTTTCTGCGATCTGCGTTTTCGCCGTCTTTTTGGGGACCCAGGAATGTTTGGTGCGATATTCGATGCTCTTGGTCGACTCGTTGTAGCGCAGCGTGTACAGCGGCGTGTCCGGGCCGCGGTCGGCTGCCGTCAGCAGGCCAGCGTTGAACGATTTCGGATCCACTACCGTCAAATCTGCGGCCGTCGCGGTCAGGCCCGCGCCGCGGGCGACCGCGTCATCGATCAGGATGTTCAGGCGTGCGCCCATGCGCGCGGCCAGCTCGTCGCCGACCGGGCCGTGCACGATCAACTGGGGCGAGCCGTTGATACCGCGGCCGAATGCCGGTGTGCCCAAGATGTTTTCGGGGTGCTCAAGGAAGTAGGCGTTGATCCTCACTGGGGTGGCGCTGTCGTCGCCGTCGTCGAGGGCCATTTTGGCGGTGTCGATCCACAGCGGCCGCTCCCCGGCGGCTAACGGCTCTGTACGCCGGCGCAGCACCAGCAGGTCGGTGACCACGTCGGTACCGGCCACCCGGCTAAAAGCCTTGGATGGAAGGCGCACCGCCGCAACAAGATCAGCGCGGTCGGCCATGTCACGGCGGGCGCCGTCCTCCATGGCGTCCATGGTGTAACGACTGGTGAGGACCGCGACGTACCCGCCCGGCGCGGTCAGTGCCAAGGCTTTGATGATGAAGTGGTTGTGGATGGTGTGGCGCTGCGGATTGTGCGCCGGATCGTGCACCGCGAATTTGCCGAACGGGACGTTTCCGACCGTGGCAACGAAGCTGTCCTCAGGTACCCGGGTGGTTTCAAAGCCTTCGTGGCGGACCTGGGCGCTGGGATAGAGGGCGGCGGCGACCGCGGCGGTGATGTCGTCGTTCTCCACCCCGACCATGACCGCCGAATCGGGGGCCTGTCCTATGAAAGTGCCACTGCCACAACCGGGTTCAAGCACACGCCCACCCGTGAATCCGGCCCGCTGCAGGGCTTGCCAGATCGTTTGGGCCAGTGCCGGGTCGGTGTAATGGGCGTTGAGCACCGAGGCTTGGGCGTGGTCGTACTGCTCGCGGGTCAGCAACTCGCGCACCTGGTCACGCTCGGCGGTGAACGACTCGTCCCGGCGGTCGAATACGCCCGGGATGGCGCCCCATCCCGACCACGCGGCCAGCGACCGCTGTTCGGCGACGGTCGCGAGCCGACCTGCCTGGCGCAGCCGTGCCAAGACGTCGATGGCGGCGATGTTCGCGCGGGCGCGGGCTTTGGCGCCCGAGGGCACCCAGATATCAGTTCCGGGACGAAAATCGCCGGGGCTCAGCAGATTCGAGTCCGTGTCCGCGGGCCGTGCATCGTCGACCGGAACCTCAGTGTCGGCGGGTGCGGCCGGTGGCGCCGCTGGGGCGGTCGTCGGCGGCAGGGGTGCGCCGCCTGGGTCGATGATGCGCGGGTCGGTGGGTTGCGCGCCCTCGTCGAACAGCGAGGGCTGGCCGGTTACCGGGCGGGCAGGCCGTCCGCGCGCAGGTCCGCGTACACCATCTGCGCCAGTTGAGCGGCCAGCGGGTCGGTCCGGTCCGCCGGGAGCGTCAACGCGTCCTCGGCCCGGGCCGCGATCAGGTATTCCGCCTTGATCCGGAACAGGTCCGAAAAGTCCGGGGCCGGCCACACCGCCGCGACCAGGTCCACCTGGTCCTCGGTCGGTTCGGTCCGGTACTGGGTGTGTGTCCAGCGCCGGTCCCACGACACCTGACTGTGGTCGGGCATCGGGGGCAGGTTTTCGGGCTCCGGTTCGTCCGGTTCCGGTGGAATCAGTTCGTACAGTTCCTGGGTCAACACGATTTCCTTGGCCTGATTGGTCGCGTTGTTGACCAGGCCCACCTTGGTCATATAGTCCGGGTGATCGCCGTGCCGGCTGATCCAGTCCTGCACGAATTGCTCGGCCATCTGCGCTGCCAGTTCGCCCACCTGACGACTGAGCCGGCCCGCTTCGCGATCCAGGAACCCTTGCTGTTGCTGAGGTGTCCACTCCGGCGGCAGCAGGTGGTGGCTGGTGTACACCTGCTCCACGAGTTCCTGTATCTCTGGGCTGCTCACCGTCGGCACCCCCTTCCGCCAGAATGCTGAACAGATCCGGCTGGTCCGCGTTGTCGTTGTGCCTGCGACCCATATCGTCCTCATCGCATTGTCGGAATCATATGTTGTGTTGCTGTTGCGCACCGGGAGCTCCTTTGCCTGCGTTCTCGATGTCAGACCGCAGCTCGGCAGGCGCCGTGGCGCCAGTTCTGCACCAACGAGCCATCAAGGCCGGACGCGGCGAGCGACTCCACGTTCGCGCGGCCGTAGGCGATCAGGCATGACGGGGCCCCACTGTTGGCTGCGGCGCGGGCCCCGTCGGGGCGGTGAAAGTACAGGCGCCCGTGCAAAAACAGCACGCCGTCGGCCTTCCCCCACACTTCCCTCACGAACCCGGCCGTCTCGGTGCGGGCGAACACCAGCGCCACCCCGTCGCCGTGGGCCGCCAACTTGGCCAGCCAGTGCCACGCCTGCTGCCCGTAGGGCGGGTTGAGCCACACCCGACCGCACCACGGTTGGGTCAGGCCATCAACCGGAAGGGTGTAGTGCCGGGCGGCGGTCGGCCACACCGACGGGTCCGGCGCCGAGCACGGGTCCAGATCGAACGGGCCCAGGGCGTCCAGGATCGGTCTCGGGGTCAGCCAGATGTCCGTGCCCATGCGGGCGGACTGGTGACTGCCCATGGCCCGCGGGCCTGCGGCGGTCATGTGCGGGCCTCTGCCGGTGCACCCGTGCGGGCATCGTCAGGGTCGGCGAGGAACGGGTGGCCTTGCAGCGCCGCGGTGGCCATGTCGGCCGCGGTCAGTTGTGGCCATCGCGCCCGATCGCGGCCGGCGGCGTGCCAGGGGCAGCCTTGGCCACCGCATCCCACCGGGGCGTCGCAGACCAAGCTGTGGTGGTAGGGGCATCCGGCGCGGTACCGCTCGACAGCGGCGCGCAGCGACGGATGTGCCGGGGTTTTCAGCACGATCGTGGAGGTAATGGTGTGGCATTGCCATTGGCTCGGGGCGACCCCGATGTTGGCCAATTCTTCTGCGACGGTGTCGAGTTCGGTGCGGGTGAGGGTGCACAGTGGTGGGCCGCTGTTGACCGGAACCCAGTGCGGGATGTCCGCGTCGACGACGATCAGGGGGTTGCCACGGTCGCCGCCGGTCGGCAGGAACCGCAGGTGCCGGCCCACCGCGGCCAGGCGGGCCCCGCCCGGCTCGACCAATGCGTCGGTCGGTTGTTCGGTGGCGTAGAGCCATCGCAGCCCCACCGATAACGCTGCATCGAGGGTGACGCGGGCAAAGCTGGCGCTGGTCATGGCACTGCTCCTTGTGGCGGGGGTTAGGTGAGGCTGATGCGATACCCGGTGAGGGGAACCGCTGGCACGCAACCGAATTGACTGGCGTGTGCCAGGGCGTCAATGACCGCGGCGGCGCGCAGGACGCGCCGCCGCGGCCGCAGGTGGCCGCACGTGCAGGCGGCTTGATGGGCGAAGCGTTGTCTGGTTGCGACCACGACAGTGCCGGTGTGCGCTGGTGCGCACGCCACGCTGTCCGGCTGTGTCTGGGTGGTCATGCCGCCGCCGCTGTCGTGCCGCCGACCGCCTGGCGCATGACCAGTCGAATCGAGTCCGCCTGCGGGGCGGCCAGTGTGACCGCGCCAAGCCATGCCCGGGACAGGTAGTTGTAGCCCATCGTGTCGCGGGACAGTGCCTCGGTGACGTCGGTCGCGGCGGCCAGGTCGGCGCGGCTGAGCAGGGCTTGTACCCAGTTCAGCCCGAGGCCATTGCCTTGTGGTGAGGCCGCGTACAGCACCGCCGCGAGCGGGACCGCCGCCGCCTCGCGCCAGATCGCGTATGTGGGCGCCGGATCGGTGAGCGCGAGCAGGCGGGCGGCCACGTCCAGTGCGTCGGTCGGCGTGGCGATGCGGCGGGTGGGGTCGATGGTGGTCATTGGTAGCTCCTTACCGAATGTGGTTGTGGTGGCTGTTATTTGCCGTGGCCGCTGGCGGCGTGCCGGGGGGCGTCGCCGTGGGTTGCCGCTGCGCTGTGTGTCGCCGGTTTCCCGGGGGCCGCCGCATGTTTGGGCCCGTGCGCCGGCGCCGCGGCGGGGGTGGCGGTGCCGGCAGTGGGCCGAGCTGCGGTGCTCGCGCTGGGTGCTGGTCGTGCGTGCCGGGCGGCCGGGGTTGTCGCGGTGGCGGGGTTGGCGGTGATCGCTTTGGCAGCGCTGTGTGTTGCGGCCAGCGGCGCGGCGGTTTTGGCGGCGGGGGTTTTGGTGGCGGCGGCGCTGAGGGCGCCCACCACTGAGGCGCCTGCGCCCAGCAGTCCGGCGATGCCATTGAGTCCGGCGGACACTGCCGCCGCGCCGGCGCGCACGGCCGTGTTGAACACCGCCGCTACCCCGTAGACCGCGTTGGCGACCAGCGCCGGAGTACCCACGGCCTGGAGCATCCCCGCAGCCAGCTGGGCGACCCCGTTGCTCAGGGCGGTCACGACGTCAGCGCCCGTGGTGGTCAAGGTGGCGGCCGTGCGGAACGGCAGCGGGAGCAATCCGGTGCCGAGGGTGACCAGGGTTCCGGGAACAGTGGTCGCGACCCCGGCGGCCAGCGCCCCGGCGGCCGTGACGTAGCTGCCCACCGACAGCGGCGCCGACCCGATGGCCGTCAGTGCGGTCTGGATCGCCCCACTGGTGGATCCGGTTCCCAGCCAGGCAGTGGTGACGTTGTGGCCGGCGGTGGCCAGGACACCCAAGGCTCCGGTGGCCAGGTCGGCTACTGCGGCTGTGCCGCCGTTGATCCCGGCCAGGAGGGCGTTCAGTGGGGCGGTGACCACGCCCTGCACGGCGGTGATCAGCCCGTTGATTTCCGGGACCCCGATGACGTTCTGGGCCGTGGCGACCAGCTGGTTGGCTGCGGCGACGACGTTGCTGATCTGTGCGGTGACGCCGGTGAGAAGTGTTGCGCCGCCGGTGATCAGGTTATCTCCCAAGTCCAGCGCGGCGGTGATGCCCGCGTGCACCAGGTTGGCGCCGATGGTGACCGGCGCGGCCAGCAGTTCGGCGTAGTTGGCGGGGTTGTTGATGGTGTCGGTGACCGCGGCCAAGGCCACCGACGCCGACCCCGTCAGTGTCGAGGTCAGCAGTGTGCTGACCTGCTCGACGGTCAAGTCGACCGTGGTGTTGGTGGCAGAGACAGTGCCGGCCAGCTGGGACAGTCCCCCGCTGGTGAGCGTCTGCAGGGAGGTGAGGACGCGGCTGAGCAGTGGGTCAGAGGCCGAGGAGGTGATCAGTGTCTGCCAAAACGACGTGTTGAGTCCGGCCGCGGTGGACAGAACATCGGCGATGCTCTGTCCGGGGACCGCGGCGGCCGCGGTGATGGCCGCGTCAGCGGAATTCAGGGCGGTGTTGACGTTGGCGATCAGGGCCGACACCGCGCCGGGGTCGATCAACGCTTTCAGGTCGACGCCGGTGGTGCGGGTGGGGACCAGGTCAGGCAATGCGAGTGGGTGCGGCGCCGGCGTGGTCAGGGGTGCCAGTGCCACCGTGGTGGCCGCTGTCACGGCGATACCGGCGCGCAGGTAGGGGCGGACGGAAGCTTCCATCAGTACAGCCTTTCGATTCGATAGTGGTAATTCCCAACGCCATTGGTGGTGGGCGGTGGTTCTGCAGACGCTGGTGCGCCGAGCGCGGCGGCCGAGGTCGCAGCGGCGTCGCGCGGGCACCCTCGGGTGGGGTCGGTCGCAGCCGCTCCCGGTGGGCACGACGCGGATACGGTGAACGGGTCGACCGGGTTGATGAGGTCAACAACCCAGGTCAGGAAGCCGCCGATGACCTGGCCGATCATCCATACCGCGCCGATCAAGGCGACGATCAGGCCGCTGAGCCAGGGGCCGCGCCGAGTTTTCATTGGTCCTCCCCGCATCCGCCGCCGAACTGGGTCCACGGCACCAAACGTCCACTGCGGCAACGAAACCCCCAGTGCTGCACTTTCGGCCCGGTGATCACCAGGGTCCAGCAGCGCGACGACGCGCCCGTGGGTATTTCGATGCGGTGGTAGAACCGGGCGGGCCGCACAACCACCGACCCGGCGCGCCGGGTCCGCGTCCCGTGTTCGGTGTGTTCGATGTAGCTGCCGCGCAGCATGATCGACACGAACGACCACGGGTGGTTGTGCAGGGCGTCGGGGTCATCGGATGCGGTGAACGCATGCAGGTAAAGGTTCGCGAATTTGTTGTGCGGCAACAGGAACCACCGACGCATATAGGGATCGCCTGCGGGGCCGATGATCTGGTGCGGGCGCCCCCGCAGCAAGCTGCTCAGCCAGGACGTGGCCTCGGGCCGACTGATCGAGGCGCTCATCGCGGTGCCTGGCTTGAGGTCGCCTGCCAGAACCGTTTACGTTGGCCGGGTGCCGCTACCGCCCGGACGGCGCCGCTGGCGGTCAGTTCCCGCAGGGCACTGTAAATCCGTTCGGCGGCAATCGGTTCGGTCCGCTCGTCGTTGACCAGCTCGCGGACTCTCGTGGTGCTGATGGCCGTGGGGTGCAGCTGAAGGGCCGCCAGTACGGCGTTCTGAACGGGGGTGCGGGCGGTCATGGCTGCGGCGTTCCGTTCATCACGGCGCGGGCGATCCGGTGGCGTTCGGCCAGGCGTTGCCACAGTGGCGGGGCGGCCTTGCGTTCGGCGGGGTCGGCCTTGAGTAGCCGGTGAATCGCATCGTCGTAGCGGTCCCGAAAACGCAGCCAGTCAGGGATTTCCGTCTGCACGCCAGCGGTGCCCCGCAGCAGTAGCCGGGCGTGCTCACTGTTGGTCGGGAGCAACCGTCGGTAGTCGATCGTGCTGCCCAGGTGCGACGACAGGGTCTTGGCGCCGGTGGCCTGGTCGAAGGTTTCTTGCCGCCGCGTGGTTTCCAGCGTCCACTCCTCGGCCCGCCGCAGCATGTCCATTTCTGCGGCGCCGAACATCACCAGCGCGCCAGGCAGAATGTCGCGCAACTCGCGCATATATGCTGCGCCGTACACGGTTTCGAACTGCGACGAGGCCTGCACGGCCAACATGAGGTTCACACCCAGCCCGCGACCTTCGCCGACGTGCCGTCGAAGTGCCGGCATCGGCGCGACGTTGGCCGCCTCGTCGACGATGATCAACAGCCGGTGGGTCATCTCGTTGCGCGAGGTTTTCCCTCGCCAAATCTTGATCAGGTGCTCCAGCAGGGTGACCGCGGCACCAGCAATTGACCCCTCCGGCGACGACAGCACGTACAACGTGGCATTCGGGTCTTCCAGGAACGCGTCGGTGAACGCGGGATCGTTAATCCCCCTCAGCGACAACCGCATCCACGGCATCACGGCCTTGCGCATCGTCAACGCGATGGAATCTCGTTGTTTCGGATCCATGTCCAAGGTCCGCATCAACGCGTTGTAGAACAGCGGCTTATCCTTCACGATTTCCGCTGCCCGCACCCAGCCCGGCTCGGTCGGAATTGCCTGTCCTTCTTCGGGTTTGGTCATGTTGTCCACGGCCAACAGGACCCAATCCATGCCCAGCCGATTGCCTTTGGGTGAGGCCGCGTACAGCATCCCCGCCAACGGGGCTTCGGAGTTGGACTCCCAGATTCCCGAGTCGGCGACCTTGTCGGCGCCCAGGCCCACCGAACTCATCGCCATCATGGTGTTGGCGGCGGTGACGGCTTGATCCGGCGTGGTAATCAGCGCAGTCGGATCGAACGAGAGCATCTGGATATCCGGGTAGTTGGTGTCGTAGTCCGGGCGCAGGTCGATCAAGCCGCTGGGCCCGTACCGCCGGGACATCACCAACTTGAACAGGTCGTCCTTGCTGGAGACGACCACGCACGGCCCGGCAGTCCAGAGCACCGCCGCCGGGGCGAGGATCCGCCTCGTCTTTCCGGTTTCGGTCGGCGCTGATACCAGGACATGTGCGGCCGACCGGGCCACGGTCAGTTCCTGAGCCTCGCCACTGCGGACGAAGCCGCAATACGGGGTCGCGGGCGGTCGGTATCCGAACGGCTCGGCCATCAGCGGTCCTTACCGATCGGCGTCCGTTCACCCGGCGGGTCCTGCTCACTGACCAGGAAAATGCCGGGCAGGGCCGCCTCGTCGGGGGTCAAGCCGAAATCGACGTGCTCGGAATTCTGCGGCGGCAACTTCGGCCACCAGTCCCGCGCCCCGTCGACAGCGAGCCAACCCTCCACAATCCCGTACATGCCGGCGGCCACCAGGGCTGCAGGAAGTTGGGCGAACAGGTACGGCACCACGACTGTCGCGGTGAGCGACGAGGGGTCCGGCTCGTAGAGCGCGGCAATCGGGAATCCGACGCAGACGGCGGACCACATGAACGCCGCCACCGGGTACGAACGCAGCTCCCCAGGAATTAACTGGATCACCGCCTTGTAGATGCCTTTACCTGCCGCCCACCCGATGGGAGCGAGCATCGCCAAAATTCCCACCAAAGCCCAGTCGCGTGCCCCGTACACCGTTTTAGGGACACGCTCCAAAAGGACGTGCATAACGTCATCGTCGGCCGGGTCGACACGCGCACCGGTTTTAATTGTGGCGCGGTCGCGTATTTGGCGGGCAAGAATTTCTTGCCGCCTTTTTTGAAACGTAAAAGACCGCTGATTACGGGCGATCCACTTACGCCGGATTTCGTCGAAGCGATCCTCAGGGAGCGACATCGGCGACCTCCCGCGAGGTCCGCTGCAGCCCAGCGTAAACGGTGTCCAACTGCTGCGCCACGGTCATTAGAAAGTCGCGCAATTCCGCGGCCGTCATGCTCACCGCCGCCGTCTCGTCCTGTTCGACAGCCTCGTCCAGTCGGGCAATCATGTCGTTTACCAGGTCAGATGAAGCCACGAGGGGCCGGCCGCCGCCGATGACCTTTGCCGCTGACCCGGGCTGCCAGTTCAACGCCACCTCGAGCCGGGCCAGGGTGCGCTCGGTCAACTCGCGGCCATCGTGCAGCGCCTTGTACAGCGTCGCCGGGGCCGGGCCGCCCGCTTTCCCGAGGTCGCCGCGCGACCACCGTAATTGTGCCAAGCGGTGCTGAATGTAGAACATCAGCCGCGGCATGCCGTCGTTGGGTATTGCAGTCACAAACGTGACGCTAGCAACGGACCAACTTATTTATCTATGGCCATCGAAAAATTACTATCTGCCCCCTTAGCCTAGCGACAGGACAAGGAGGAATAAACAATGCGATTGATTGTCGCTGTGATGATGACCGTGGCCATCGCCGTTACTGCCGCGATCCTTACGCTCGTCGCGTGGCTTGGTGAGCACCCGTTTGCTTGCGCAGCCCTACTGCTCGGTGTCGGCGTGATCGGGCAACGCACCCTGCGCCATCGCCGGGCCCGCCGGCCCCGCGCCAGCGGTCAGCCGGTGGCGTATCAGAGTCGGCCCGCGATCACCCCTGCCCGCCCGCGCTACGACAAGGTCGTCGAGCTCGACGGGTCGCGCTACGGATACCCGACAGGGGGCGTGCGATGAGCCGCACCGACCACATGCGCATGCAGTGGGCCCGCACCGAGGACATGTTGGCTGATCTGGGCGGCGACACCACCGACGTGTTGGTCGAGCCGATCGACCTCGATGACACCGACCCAGACCCGGACCCTTACGACGTCCCGGCAGCGACCGATTCCGCAGACCCCCGCGATGATGCCCAACCCGCACCCGACGACCTGCAACCTGCCGACCCGGACGCGCAGATCGCCATGGTCGAGCCCGACGAACCCGAATATCGCACCGCCGGTGACGATTTGCCGATCGGCATGCTCGACCCGAACACGGGCGCCGCCGTCGGCGGTGACACCCCGCCCGCCGACCCACCGGCCACAACAACCAAGCCGGACAAACCAGACGCACCTCCCCGATTCAACAAAGCGCTGGCCGTCGGCTTCGTCGGCGCCATCGGGGTCGTGGTGGTCGGCGTGACCGGCGCCCTCATCGCCATGCGCAGTGGACCGACAGTGGCCCCGGTAAACCAATCCGCCACGGCCCCAACAGCACTGAGTGTCGTCACCGCCGCCCCAACCGCGCCAGGTAAGGGCGACAACCCCGACAATCCCATCCCGTTCACCGCCTCGGCACACTGCCCGCCCGGATCGACCGCGGCCCAATCAGTCGCCGGCACCGACCCCACCCGGGCGTGGGTGTGTATCCGCGACGGTGTCAACGGCCAAGTCCTCAACATCGACCTCGGCCGCAGCATGTGCGTGACGGCGCTCGACATCACCCCCGGATGGGTCGGCACCGACGCCTCCGGCGTGGACCAATGGTCGCAGCACCGCGTCGTGAGCCGCGTGCAATGGATCCTCACCGACAACAACGGCACCCCGACCGTCGTGCAGCAGGACACCGGCAACGTGCACGGCCCAGCGACCCAACCCATGCCCCACGGCTGCGTCCTGGCATCACACATCACCATGATCGTGCTGGAGACCTCCCGCGCTCCCGCCGACGCCCCCACCACCGCCTCCAGTGCGCCGGGGGACCCCGCCGCGCCCGGCGACGCCGGCATCCTCGGCTCCGTCCTGGGCACCAACACCCCACCACCTCCCGCGGCCGGTGCCACCGACCCGCTCACCGGACAACCCGGCTCAGATGACCCCGCAGACAACAGCTTTGCCATCTCTGCCATCACCGTCTACGGCCACAACCCGATCAACCAGTAACAGGAGAACCTCCCGTGCTCACCAAAACTTGGCAACGGCGCATCGACACCACCGGCTCACGGGTGCGTACCGGCGCGTTCGTCGTCGCGCTGATCGTCTGCACCGTCGTCGCCCTCAACACGGTCTGGGGCTGGCTGTTCGACGACCCGATCGACGTCGCCGGGCCCGCCCGCACCGCCGTCAACCGTACCGACCTGGTCGGCAGCTTCGCGCAAGGCTGCGTCACCAAACTGCTCACCGTCACGACCAAACGGCGCGACACCGACACCGGCGGGGGCAACGACGACAAAGAAGCCCTGCAATCGTTGAGCGACTGCTGGACGCTGCAGGGCAACATTCCCTTGCCCACCAACCAATCCACCGTGGTGGACAACCCGCGAGTCGCGGCCACCACACTAGAAAGCGACACCGGAGCGGTGCAGCTGTGGAGCGTGGTGGTCGCCGTCGACGAACGGCCCTACCGCGGCGCACCCGCACACACCAAGTTCTATCGCCTACCGGTCACCTACACCAAATACGGACTGCACTCTCCCGCGCTGCCCGGAGATGCTGACGGCCCCGGCAACGGCGCCGACGTGCCCATGACCTACCGGGCGAAGCTGACCCCCACCAACCCCGGCTACGCCGTAGTCGCCGGATTCGTCACCAGCTACCTGACCAACAACGGGGGAATCGAACGCTTCGCCAGCCCCGGCGCCGCGATCATCCCCGTCGGTGGATACCGCTCAGTCACCGTCACCGAGGTCAACGCCGACAAAGTCATCCCCGACGCCAAGGACCCCGTTCCCGCCGACGGAAGCAAAGCCCATGTGCTCGTGCGTGTTTCGGCAGTCACCACCGGATACGCCGTCACCCCACGGGATTTCCCCTTGACCCTGACCGTCGTCGGCGGCCGCTGGTGGGTCAGCGCCATGGACTACGCACCCCAGCTCGACACCTCCACCGACCCGACCCCCGTCGTCCTCACTCCGGCCGGCCAACGATGACCGGCCAACGACGACCGGCCACCCGCCACCCATAGACCTTGGCGCGACCCGTCGCGACCTGGAATCGACACTCCTGCAACAGAACAAGGAACAACCGTGAACACCACCACCATCGCCGCCAGCCACACTCCCCACACCACCATCCTCGCCGTCAACGACCTCGTCTCCGGCAGTCACCTGCTCTACACCATGCTCGTTGGCGTCCTGGTCATCGCCGCGCTGCTCGGCGGCGGCGCCCGCTCAGTGGCCGCCTTCTTCGGCGGCCGGATCGGCGAAACCGTGCTCTGGGCCGTCATTGCGATCGTCGTGGCCGTATTCATCGGCTCCGGCTACGCGATCTACATGTCCACCAAGCGCTCTGTCGACCAGACCGGCCTCACCACAGGCCAATTCGGCCGCTAACACCAACCCCATCAACTGACCATCGAGAGGCCGCGGTGACCGAGTCCGCCCAGATGTTCCCCGGGATCCACGACATCCCGACCTACACCAACCTTCTAGGAAAATCTCTACGCCTGACGGTGGCGATACCCCTGGCACTCGGGGGTGTCGCCACCGTCGTGGCCACCGCGCTGACACTCGACAGCGGCAACGCGCGCACCATATTCCTGATCCTTGCCACGATCACCTTGCTGTGCACCGGAATTGGCGCACTCATCCCCCGCGCCCGGCCCGACGCCCGGTTCCGCCTCAAAGCCATCAACCGCGCGCTGCGACCTCGGCCAGCCTCAACCACAGACCCCGGCAGCGCACTCACACCACCGAAAGAAGTGATCGGCAATCTTCGCTTCACCGACCACGGCGTGTACGCCGACTTCATCCTCACCGGCCTGCGCACCTACCTACAGCCCTTCAAACGCCGCCTCGCCGCGGCCAACCTGCACGCCCAACTGATCCGCGAACTCCCGTCAGGCTCGTGGCTGTATGGCCTGTCCGTGCCGCAAGACCAACGCCAACTGCTGCGCTCCATGCTGCACGGCCACACCGACAAACCACGCTGGGCCACGACCGTGCACTCCCTGGCCCAGCTCCTGCAGGACGAAACCCCGTCCACCCGCATCTTCTGGTTGTCCATCCCGGTCGATGCCGGCCGCGCGGGCCACAGCCCCGCCGGACAACTCGCCCGGCTGCAGAACTGGCTCGCCGGCCGCGACACCGACGACGAAGACACCCTGATCGCCTACCAGCGCCTCGCCCACGACGTCATTACCTCCATCCCACCCGACTACGCCGCCGCACCCGTACCGGCCGATTTCATCGACTGGTTCTGGCGGCACAACCTGTTCGCCGGTGGCTGCGACTTGCCGCTGCCCGCCGTGTCCGGCGGCCGTGATCACCTCACCGCCGCCGACTTTCCTATCGCAGATTTCGACGAAGGCGACCAGGCGCACCGCCGCGCCCTGCCAGCGTTGCTCAATTGGCTGCCGAGCTGGTCGAAAGTTCTGCGCATCTCCTCGCGCGACCGCTGGTGCGCCGACAGCTACCAGGCCATCGTCCCGGTCACCAGCATGCCCATCGCCGGAATCAAGTTCCCCGGCTCGGAAATCCTGGACGCGCTCGACGACATTGACACCGGCGCCCGATTCGACTGGGCCATACCAATCACCAAACCCACCCGCGAGTTCGAACACATCCGCAACGACCGCGCCAAAGGCAACATCTACGACCAGTTCGAGCACCGCGGCGACATCCGCAACGGGCTGGCCGACCTGCGCAGCCGCGAACGCCAACTCGCCGAATACACCCGGCTGCTTGACCACAACGCCGACGAACAGCCCCTGCAATCCGCCTTTTTCATCGCCGTGCGCGCCGCAGGCCGGGCCACCGTTGATTACTCGCTCAAGCGCCTCCGCGAAGAACTCCAGAACTCCGGCGGTGTATCAATCCGGCACTATCGCGGTGCCCAACAACGGCTTTGGTCGGTCTTCAATCCCGGTGTGCCCTTTCACACCAGTGGCGTCGATCAGTTCACACAGCCAACTACCTCCGTCAAGTGGGGCTGCTTTAGCCCCATCACCAGCCACCACCTGGGCACCAGCACCGGTGCGCTCATCGGGTTCAGCCAGATCAACGCCAACCACAGCGCCGTGCTCCTGGACCTGCCCGCCACCTCACGGCGCAACCGCAACCCGATCTGGGTGGCTTCCGGAGCACCCGGATACGGGAAGTCTTATGCCACAAAGGGATACACCAGCGATGAAGTAGAGCGCGGCGCCCAGGCCTTCATTTTGGACCCCGGCACCGAATGGGCGCGGGCCTTCGCGCACGTGCCCAACAAAGCCGTTATCGACCTGGCTGGGAACAACTTTGGCTGCGACCCCCTGCGCATCTTCCCGGTTAAGGTTGCCGGTGGGTACTGGATGGACTACATGGTCCCGATGATGGGGCTCTCGGACGGCATCGGTGTCGACCGACTGCGAACATTGATGTCCTACAAGGCCCGAACCACACTGGGTATTACCAGTACCGCCGCGTTGATCCGGTACATGGCCAGCATTCAGGCCCCCTTGGACGGGCCCGATGACCGCCCGCAGGGCGTCAAAGACCTTGCCGCCGACCTTCGCCCGGTGCTGGTGAAGCTCAAGTCATGGGAAACCTACGACTTCACCCAGGCCATTTTCGACGAGCATCTCCCGGTACCGGACCTGGCCTCGCTGGACGTGTCGATCTGGCAGATGGGCAGCCTGGACATGCCCACAGCCGACGAAATGTCCGACCCGGTCATGTTCAACAGTCTCAGCGACCGCAAACGTGCCTCGGTGGCCATTTGCGGGATGCTGTTCCGGCTGGCCCGGGTCACCTTCTTCTCCAATGAGGAACGCTTCGGCCTGATCGTGCTCGAAGAGGCTGCCGCCGTACTCAATTCCCGCGCGGGCGCCGCCGACGTGCACCTGTTCAGTCGCCGCATCCGCAAGGTGTTCACCGGCCTGGTAATCATCACCCAGGATCCCATCGCGGACCTGGCGTTGATGGGCGATCAGTTCGTCACCCAGCAGCTCATCATGCCTTTCGAAAGCCAGGAACTCGCTCAAAAAGTGGCGCGCCGCGCGGGGATACGCCTGGACGAATACCCCGACATCGAAGACCAGTTCCTCGCTGAACCCGACCCCGAGGAAATGCGGGACCCCGCCGCCCCCGTCCCCACGGCCACCGCCGGCAGCCGCCGCGGTCGCGAAGGGTACGGCTTCCTCGTCGACGAATTCCGCCGAGTCGGTCCGATACGGGTCGCACGCCGCACGAATCCCCTCCAGCACAAGGCATTCGACACCACACCCGGAGGCTCTGCCGCATGACCACGCTCACCTACGGGTTTCGCTGGCCGCGGTACCGGCACACCAGTGCCGGGCTGTCGCTCGCCGAACGACTCGGCTATCTGTTCGCCACCCGACCCGTTCTGCGGCGTGCCGCGATCATGTGGCTCATCACCCAACTGCTGTCGTCGTGGGCGTTGGCCGCCGCCCCCCGGGCCGCGGCCTCCGCGATCGGCGCCACCATCGAATGGACCGGCATCGCCGATAGTCACGGGGTCCCGCTCTCCGCGTACTACCTGTCGGTCGTCTCCACCGCCGAGGCCGTGATGGAAGGCGGCCCCGACCTCACCTTGAATCCGACCTCATGGTTCAAGAGCGCCACCTATGCCATGACCACCGGTCTGTCCCACCAATTCGTCTCCGAACTGCTACAGGCCCAAATGGCCTGGTACATCATGATGATCGCGCTATCGCTGTGGCTGCTCAAATTCGCCATGTCCAGCACCTGGCTCTACTGGCTCGCCGTCTGGTTCCGCCCGCTACTTGCGCTCTTCCAACAGCTCCTGTCTGACCTGTGGGCCTTTCCCATCTGCCTGACCCTGGGCCTCGGCGTCGGCGCCTACTTCCTCATCGCCCACAACCGGCGCGGCATGGGATGGTCAATCATCCTGTCCACCATCGTTATTGGCGTCTTAGGTCTCTATCTCACCCACGAACCGCTCGCCGAGGTCTACAGCGACAGTGGCCTGCTCAACCAGTCCCGCAACCTCGGCTTCACCGTCGCACAAGCATTCATCAACAACGGACCGCTCGCCTCGGGCGGCAGCACAGGCCAAATGCAAAGCCTCACCGGACTGATCGCCGACGCCACCGTGCGCGCACCCCTGCAACTGCAAAACTTCGGCATGGTCGTCGACGGCGTCGGCAACTGCTCAAACGCCTGGTCTAAAGCCGTCCTCGAACATCCGCACGTCCTGGCCGTCACTGACAGTCAAACCGGGCTCGATGACTGGTCGGGCCCGGCGCACGCCATGGCCAAATGCGGCGCACCCCAGGCGCTCACCTACGCGCAGAACCTCGACGGCGCCAACCTCGCCCCCGGCGCATTCCTGTGGGTCGTCGGCGGCGCGTTCGCCACCTTCGTGCTGTACGTGGCCATCAGCTACGTCATGGTCGCCGGCGCCGCGTTCCTCAACGTCTTCCTGATCACCACCGCCGTCCTCAAAGCCATGATCGCCGGGAAGCCCCGCGAAAGCGCCAAACGCCGTCTCGAACAATTCATCAAGCACTTCTTCTTGGTGTTCGCCTACGTGCTCTACGCCAGCTGCGCCGCGGTCATCGTGTTCAAGACCGTCGCCCCGCGCGGTTACGCCGACCAAGTCGGTATGACCCACCCGTTCGCCCGCATGGTGATGATCGCGCTCGTCTCGGTGATCGCCATCGTTCTGTTCCACTACCTCAAAAAAGAACTCGGTGACCACACCTTCGGCAGCATCGTGCACGGCGCCCGCAACACCTACGACAAGGCGCGGTCGGGCTGGGACCGCGGCCGCCGCAACTACGACAAAGGCCGCGACCTCTATGGCAAGGGCCGCGACGCCTACGACAAGTACCGCTCCAAAACCTCAGACGCCGACGACGACGGCGAGGCAGACAAGCCGCTGACCGGCGAACCAGCTACCGGCCGCCCGCCCGAGGGACGCCCACCCAACCCGGCCAAGCCCCGTCCGTCGCACACCGGGCGTGCAGCACAAACTGGCGAAGGTGCCGCCGAGGCCAGCACGACCGAAGGCGCGGCTGCCGCGGCCGAAGGTGGCGCTACGGTCGCCGCGGAGGGGGCGGCCGCCGTTGTTGCACCTGAAGTCGTCGCCGGCGTGGTCGTCGCCTCCAAAGTCGCCCACGGTGTCAAGCATCACCACGACGCCAAGAAAGCCCAGACCTCAAACGGGCAGACGCCGAACGGCCAGAGCACCCCCACCGCCGACAGTACCGCCCGCCATCGCCGACCACAGGCGCACCCCAGCGGCCCCGCTGGTGAACTACCGCCCACCGCCCCCGCCAACGGCAGGACCACCGGGCGTGCCCCCCAGCAGGCCCGCCGCGGCGCCCAGGCGCCGCCGCCTGCCTCGAGCTACGCCCACCACAGCGACACCAACATCCCGCTGCCCGAGGAACCACCGCTCGACGACGATCCCGGGCCCGTTTCCGGCCGCCGCTAACCCCGGCCAACATCCATAGCCCATTCCGACGAAAGCAGGCGCCTGTGGCCTCGGCCCGCCGGCTCATTCCGTTGCGCTACCCAGGCGGCAAAGGACGCATGGCCGGCAGCGGGTGCACGCTCATGGACACAGTTCACCTAGCCGCCTACGATTCGCAACTATGTTCGATAGTCGGGTGGGGCACTTACCGCCCAGGGCTCGGCGTGTGGTCGAGCCGCCCCGCCCAGTTCGGGTAGACCTGACGCGCATGATTTCTGCCCCCGATGATGCGTTCCGTCTCGACACTGTGCCGATGTGGACCAAACTGGATGGAATCAATGTCAGTTGCGAAGTTACCGGCTACCTGCACGGCTGGGTGAAATCGACCAGGGGCAGCTGGCTAGCGCTCGTGACCGTTGACATTCCGACGGGAAATGGCTCGGCGCACTTGCGGATTCGACAGTTATGCCCCGTCAGGGCGCTGACCCCATTGGACGGCCAAACTGACGTTCAGCCGTGAAGCGCGGACAGAGGGACGCGGCCCGGAATGCCCTACACCCCGGAATGGGGCCCCGGTCGCGCCGGTGACGATCGCTCGCCCCACCACGCAAGAGTTAGCAAGCGTTTGCGTGAATGTCCTAGGGGCGCAAGGTTGAATGGATGGTTTGCCAGTAGTAGGGCATGTGGCTGAGCACCGGAAGCCAGGTTCCCAGGTCGGGGGCGGTGAACTGCACCAACGTCGAATCGGGCTGCGCGAGTACCGCTTCGGCGCCGTTGATGCTGTCAATGCGGCACCAATGCTCGTCGTCGGGCAGGGTATGTCCGCGAGTGGGGTTCGGGATAAATTGGCCGGCTTCGAGGTGTTGCCACCGACGTTTGGTGTATCCGCGGCCGGGGTCGTTGGGTACGGCATCGGGCCATGGGTCGTCGGTGTCGCGTGGCCGCGGACCGCCCGCGAGTTCGGCGGGGGTGAAAAGTCCAGCGTTCACGTTCGGTAACTCGGTGCGCAGAAATTGCTCAAAGTCGTCGATTTCGGCAGCACGCATGGTGACACTGAGCCCACGCGATACCGCGAACCACAGTTGATTGAACGTCGGCCGACTGTAGTTCAGATCGCGCAGGGCTGAGGTGAATCGCTGCGCGTAGTAGTTGACCCAGCGCACTGCCTTGGCGGGGTTGGCGTTCCACAGCCACGCGAAGACGCGGCCCACGTCGTCACCGATGTGCTCCAAATAGCCCTCCCTGATGACTGTCCGGGCGAAGTCGTCCGCCGCCGGATCGATCACATTGCCCAGGAGGCAAAATTCGAGATTCTCGTTGTCGATGACCAGGGCATTCGGAGGGACAACATGCCCGATGACCGCGGTGTCACGAAGCAAGTGAAAAATCTTGCCCCCGGCCACCTCCTCCATGATCGGAGAGGTCTGCTGTCGGAACTGGGTGATGCCGATCAGCCTGCTGGAGTTGATTTCCATACATCGAGCGTACCGTACAAATACGTTTCCACGTATGCACAATGTAGGGCGAGGAACCCTCGGTGCCGCCAGGTCGTCCAGAACATCGGACATGTACCGCCATGCCGGGACTTCCACCCGTTTGTCGCCGCTCAATTGAGTCGCCAACGTGCGCGCGACACATCGCCCGGTCGTTCCTCACCGGCAACGGAGGCCCGCATAGGCTGCCATGAGGCGCTCGGGTGAACAGGAGATACACAGCATGGGGTCAGTGCACGAGGTGATGGCCGCGTTCCGAGAAGCGCCGTCGAACTCCGAACGCGGAACCAAGTTCGAGAAGCTGATGGTCCGCTACTTCGAACTGGACCCACTGCTGGCCCAACAGTACGACGCAGTGTGGCGGTGGATCGACTGGCCTGGACGAAAAGGCAAGCCCGACACCGGAATTGACCTGGTCGCCCGCGAACGCGATACCAGCGAATACACCGCCATCCAGTGCAAGTTCTACGAACCGACCCACACCCTGCGCAAAGAAGACATCGACTCCTTCTTCACCGCCTCAGGTAAAGCACCGTTCACCAACCGGATCATCATTTCCACCACCGACAAGTGGGGACGCAACGCCGAGGACGCCCTCGATGGCCAGCAGGTCCCGGTGCAGCGGATCGGCATGGCCGAGATTGCCGATTCCCCTATCGACTGGGATGTCTCCCTGGTCGGCGAAGACCTCCACGTGGAACTGGCACCCGCGACCCGCCACGAACCACGCCCCCATCAGGCCACCGCCATCGACAGAGTGTTCGCCGGCTTCGCCGCAGGCTACGACCGCGGCAAGTTGATCATGGCCTGCGGCACCGGAAAAACGTTTACCGCACTGAAAATCGCCGAACGCACCGCCACCGAAAACGGCGGCAATGCACGGGTTTTGTTCTGCGTACCCTCCATCTCCCTGCTGTCGCAGACGCTGCGCGAGTGGACCGCGCAAACCCAGCTGGATCTGCGCGCCTTTGGTGTCTGCTCAGACACCAAGGTGTCCCGGGCCGCCGAAGACATCAACGTCTACGACGTCGCCATCCCCGTGACAACCGACGCCGCGACCCTGGCCACCGAGATGTCCCACCGCAAACGCGCCAAAGGCCTGACCGTCGTCTTCACCACCTACCAGTCCCTGCCTACGGTTGCCGAAGCTCAGAAACTCGGTGTGTCCCCGTTCGATCTGGTGATCTGCGACGAGGCCCACCGCACCACCGGCGTCACCCTCGCCGGCGCCGACGAATCCAACTTCGTCAAAGTCCACGACGCCGACTATCTTCACGCCACCCGACGCCTGTACATGACCGCCACCCCGCGGATCTTCGATGAGGTGGTCAAAGCCAAGGCCGAGGAGCACTCGGCCGAGCTGACCGGGATGGACAACGAGGCGTTGTTCGGCCCGGAGTTCCACCGTCTGTCGTTCGGTGAGGCCGTCGATCGCGGCCTGCTCACCGACTACAAGGTCCTGGTGCTCACCGTCGATGAAGAGATGGTGGCCGCACCCCTACAGTCCCAACTCGCCGGGGCAGACGGGGAACTGCGCCTCGATGACGCCACCAAGATCGTGGGCTGCTGGAACGGTCTGGCCAAACGTGCCGGCAAGACTCCCGAAGGCCAAGGTTTCGCCCCCGGAGAGCCCCCGATGCGCCGTGCGGTTGCGTTCGCCAAAGATATCGCCGCCTCCAAACAGGTCGCCGCACTTTTCCCGAAAGTTGTTGACGCCTATCGGGACATGCTGACCGACAGCGGCGATGACGGTACCGACATCAACGAGACGAATCTGGATCTGCGCTGCGAGGTCCGACACGTCGACGGCACGTTCAACGCCCTCGAACGCAACCGGGAGTTGCAGTGGCTCAAAGCACCACTGCCCGACGGGGAATGTCGGATCCTGTCCAATGCCCGCTGCCTGTCCGAGGGGGTGGACGTGCCGGCCCTGGACGCAGTGATGTTCCTGCACCCACGCAACAGCGTGGTCGACGTCGTGCAGTCCGTCGGCCGGGTAATGCGCAAAGCCGACAGTAAGGACTACGGCTACATCATCTTGCCGGTGGCAGTGCCTGCCGGGGTCTCACCATCGGCGGCCCTGGGCGACAACCGCCGGTTCAAGGTGGTGTGGCAGGTGCTCAACGCGCTGCGCGCCCACGACGACCGGTTCAACGCGATGGTGAATTCGATCGCCCTCAACGCCGCGACCCCGGGCCTGGACAGTGGGAAAGGATCGGATCGGCTGCTCGGCGGGCACCTCGGCCCGACCATCGACCATCCCGAAACACTCAGCGGGTCAGCGGGTTCGGCGGCGCCGGACTGGGCCGGCCCCGACACCGCGGCCGCGGGCGGCGATCCCGCCACCGGAGTCGCCGACAGCGACGGGTCCGGTGGCGGCGGCAATATGGCCACGCAGATGGCTCTGTTCTCGCTGTCGGCGTGGCAGGAGGCGCTCTACACTCGCATCGTCGACAAGGTCGGCGACCGCAAGTATTGGGAGGACTGGGCCGATGACGTCGCGGCGATCGCCGCGGCACTGATCGCCCGCATCGCAGCCCTGCTCGATGGCGCCGACCTCGCGGTGACCGCCGCGTTCGACAAGTTCCTGCAAGGATTGCGGGACAACTTGAATGACTCAGTCAGCCGTGACGATGCGATTTCGATGCTAGCGCAACATCTGATCACCGCTCCGGTGTTCGATGCACTGTTCGCCACCCACGAGTTCGCCGCGCACAATCCGGTGTCGCTGGTGATGCAGGCGATGGTCGATGAACTCGGCGGCGCGGGTCTGGAAGCTGAGACGGCACAACTGGAGGACTTCTATGCCTCGGTGCGGGACCGAGCGTCCAGTGTCAATGCGCTCAGCGGTAAGCAGCAGGTGATCGCCGACCTCTACGAGAAGTTTTTCAAGAAAGGCTTTCCCAAACAAGCTGAGGCACTTGGGATTGTGTATACCCCAACCGAAATCGTCGACTTCATTTTGCGGGCCGCCGACCACGCGTCGCGGGAGGCGTTCGGCCGCGGCTTGACCGATGAGGGGGTACACGTCCTTGACGGGTTCACCGGAACGGGCACGTTCATCGCCCGGTTACTGCAGTCGGGTCTGATTAATCCGAAAGACTTGGCTCGCAAGTACACCGGCGAATTGCACGCCAACGAGATCATGCTTCTGGCCTACTACATCGCCGCAGTGAACATCGAAACCACCTACCACGCCCTCACCGATGCAAACTACACGCCGTTCGAGGGGATCGTGCTCGCCGACACCTTCCAAATCACCGAAGCCGGTGACACCCTTGACACAGAGATGTTCCCACAGAACAACTCCCGCATCGTTAAACAGCTCGCGACACCGATCAATATTGTCGCCGGAAATCCCCCTTGGTCAGGTGTGCAAGACGACGCCAACGACATGAACGCCAACCTCGTCTACCCCACGTTAGACAAGAGGATCGCGGATACCTACGCCAAGCGTTCAACGGCGAGGAACAAGAACAGCCTGTACGACAGCTACCTACGCGCCTTTCGATGGGCCACGGATCGCATCGGTAGCCGCGGCGTCGTTGCGTTCGTCTCCAACGGCGGGTGGGTCGACAGCAACACCGCAGCCGGGGTACGCCTGTCCCTCGTGGATGAGTACAGCCGAATCTATGTCTACAACCTGCGCGGTAACCAGCGGACCGCCGGTGAAGTGTCAAAACGTGAGGGAGGCAAGATATTTGGCTCCGGCAGCAGAAACACAGTAGCCATCTTCGTCGGAGTCAAGGGTGCACAACCGGGTCCTTGCGAAGTGTTCTATCGCGACATCGGTGACAACTTGAGCCGCGAGACCAAACTCGAAATCATCGAGCGCAGCGCTTTGGATGCCCTTGAGTGGCAAACGATCACACCGAATCCTCACGGAGACTGGATCAACCAACGCGACGCAGACTATCTCACTTGGCCAGCAATCGGCGACAAGGCCGGTGGACTCCGCGTATTCGAAAGCCATTCGGCAGGGCTCAAATCGAACCGCGACGCATGGGTATACAACTTTTCGACACGCTGCGTCGAGTTCAACGTGCGACGGACCATAGCGTTCTACAACAGCCAAGTATCAGGTTTCGCCGAGTTTTGCGAGCGGAACCACATCACCGACAGACGAGCAGCGGTCGACGCCTTCATCGATCCTGACTCCACAAAAATCAGCTGGGGAGGAGGCGTCAAAGAAGACCTACTGCGCGGCAAACGATTCCACTTCGACGATGATGCTGTCCGCCAGGCCGTCTATCGTCCCTTTCATCCGCAGTCTGTATATTTCGACGCCCAGCTCAATGAGCGCCGATACCGCCTACCGACCATGTTCCCGACGCGCCATCACAAGAACATCGGGATTTACACGCCCAACCCCGGCAGCATGGCACCGCCATTCATGTCGCTCATGGCCGATCAGCTGCTGGACAACGGCGCAGCCGGAACGAGCGCGGCTAATTTCTACCCCCGCTGGACCTTCCACAAAGCTGAACCCGACGCCGGCGCATTGGATTTCGACGCCGACAACGGTGAAGTCGACGAGTACGGGTACCGGAGAGTTGACAATATAACCGACGAAATCCTTGCCCTGTACCGCAAGACGCTCGGTGACCAGGTCACCAAAGATGACATCTTCTTCTCGGTCTACGGCCAGCTGCACGACCCCGCCTATCGCAGCACCTACGCGGCGGATCTGAAAAAGATGCTCCCCCACATCCCAACGCCGGATTCACGTGAACGGTTCGAGCAGATGGTGGCGGCCGGCCATGCACTGTCGCAGCTGCACGTCGGCTACGAGAGCGTCGCCTCCTACCCTGTCGACGTGCAGCTCAAAGCCGGCGCCGACCCGAACGAGCGCGAGACGTGGCAGGTGTCAAAGCTCAAGTGGGCCAAGCGTAAAGACCCCGTGACCGGCAAGAACGTGGATGATCACACGACACTGATCTACAACCCGAAAGTTACCATCGGCGCCATCCCCGAGGAGGCGGCGCGCTACATGCTCGGTTCACGGTCGGCGCTGGACTGGATTATCGACCGCTACCAGGTCAAGACCGACAAGGCCTCCGGCATCGTCAACGATCCCAACGACTGGTGCGATGAACATGACGACCCCCGCTACATCGTGGACCTGATCGCGAAAGTCGCCACCGTGGCGGTAGAGACGATGAAAATCGTTGACAGCCTCTAACTTTCGGGACGCCGGCCGTTTCTACTGTGTGTAGGGCTACCGCAGTAATTCGAGGCCATAGGCACCGCGGGCGCGAAGAGTCGCCAGCTGCTCGTACATGAGCCCGCGGTGCCCCCCGAGCACGACCGCGAACAGCGCGGCTCGCGCATCGCCGGGAACCCAATGTCCGTACATGCTTTCATACCGAAAATTGCCGGGCCCGCGACCGGCCTCGAACCGCGCATGGACTTCCCGGCCGTCGTCGACGTACGTGTTGGGGTACAAGGATTTGTCCGGCCGCCACGCGCCATCAGCATCAGCGGGCTTGCGGGCGTAACTGGGCTCAGCGCGGGCGCGGTCGAGCACCAGCATCGCGACGCGTTCCCTGCCCACGGGGTACTCCCAGGCCTTGTCCGGATAAGGGGTCGCGAAGAACGCGCACTGAGGCGGTACGTCGAGCCCGGATTCGAGGACGTTGTGCAGCTTGCCGATCGGGAAACCCCGGTACAGTGCCAACGGACTCTCCCAGCCGAACGGCGGCAACCACAACGGCACGTCACTGCGCGCGGTTTTATCGGTGTGCCAAATGGCCACACCGTCCGAACGGGCGATCAATGTGCAATCCGGCGTTGGCCCAATCCTTTTCGCGCAAACAACATCGACGTAGGTCGGCTCGGCCCCAGGTTTCACACCGCGGCCCTCAGGGCCTGCTTCGCTATTCACCCGCTTGCGGCAGAGGTGTGTGCAACGACGCGGATACGCCCGCCGAGAACGCTGCCGGAACTGATCGCGGACTGCAGCAGCGGACCGACCTGTTCGGCCGCCGCGCCGTCGATACCGAGCAGACCCGTGACCACGGTTAACCAGCCGGTCTCCCGTGTCGTGGCGTGCCACAATTCGGCGGGATCGTCGTCGTCGAAGTATTCCAGGAAAGGCCCTGGCCGCCCAGGCAACTGGTCAATACGCCCCGAGCCATCAGAACGCAGACGCACCGTGTAGCCCGGCACGTTCGGGAACGGCTGGTCCAACGCCATGGCTAGCTCGAACCCATCCTCCAGAAGCAACTGGGTAACAAGGCCTGTCGGGTCGCCGCCTGGGGAGATGCCCACGACGTTGCGGGGCCGGTCGACGAGCAGCATCGGCTCGATCACGTAGCGACCGCCGCGGTTCCATCGGAACACGACTTTCTGGTAGGTGACAGCCTCGTCGCCGATGGTTTTGGGATCAACCGCGGGGCCCTCGGTCACGTGGGACTGCACGCACGTCGCGTGGGCGCACCGTATGACGGGCGGGAAGTTCGGGGGTTTGACGACGATCACACTGGTTAGTTCCTTGCGGGCGTCGCCGGGGCGGCCGCAGCCGATGCATGTGTACGCCTTAAGCGTCGAGCGAGCTTGTTCGATCACCTGCGGGGGCAGTTCTTTGCGGACCGCCGGGGCGAATATGAGCCGGGCGCGCCCCGTCATGGCTGCACCGCCACGTCGATGCGGTCGGCACCGATGGCCCCATCAATGCCAACGCCGCGCCAGATTTCATCGCCGCGCAATTGCACGCCGGTCAGATTGGCGCCGCGCAGATCCACATCTTGCAACGTTGCCCCCCACAGGTTTGCGCCCGTGAGGTTAGCGCCGCTCAAATCAACGCCGGTCAACCGTGCATCTTGCAAATTGGCCTTGACCAGGATCGCCCCGGCGAATTTCACCGCTACCAGCACCGTGTCCTGCAGGATCGCGTCGGTGAAGTTAGCGCCCTCGGCCTTGAATCCTCCAGTGAATCGGCTCGTTTCGAAATCTGCCCTGACGAAGCTGGCGCCAGGTGCGGCGCCACGGTCGAATAGCACTGCGCGGCAGAAGCTCTCATTGAGCATCGCCCCGGTCAGATTGGCACCCACAATCTTCTGCTGATCGAGCACTACCCCATTGAGATTTGCCCCGACCAGCCGCGCGTCGGTGAAGTCAATCCCCGGGTAGCTGAGCCTGGCACCGGCCAGGTTCAGGTCAAACATGTCCACGACGAAAAGCTGCTGTGACGTCCGGGACTCGTCGCGCAGACACTCCACGAGATTTCCGGCCGCGCCGTCCCCGAATGCGTAGGGCGCACGTAGAAGGTCGCAGACCAAGCGCAGGGCGCGCCGGCATTCGGGGCCGCCCGCTCTCGATATCGAACTGAGCAGATCGTCGGCCGCCGTCAGTGCCACCGGCCGGTCCCTGCTTGCTAGATCGGCAAGGATGCGATCGAGCGGTGAACTAAGGTTCGGAAAGGATGGTGGCATTGTTCAGCTCCTTGTTTGAACTCAATGTCACTGCGGCAGAAAGGCCTTCGGCGATATCGTCGGTGGTGAACAATTGCAGTTGCGCCTGGAGTCGATCATCGACGGGTGCGTCGTCGGCGAAGGCCAATACCGCGTCGAGCACCCCGCTCTCATCGAGGCGGAAACTGCGGTGCTCGCCCGCCTTGTCCAGCACGTTGCGCACGAACCCGCCGTTGCCCAACTCGTCGATGCGGCGAATCAGGTCACCGTCGGCCGATTGTCGCGCATCGGTGTAGAACTGCGCGAACATCGGCTGCAGATACGCCAGCGCCGCGTCGTCCACCGTGTCGCCGTCGCGGCGTGCAATGGTGCGCGTCAGCTCGATCAGCTCATCGGGGGTATACGACTCGAAGGTGATCGTTCGTGAAAAGCGGCGCCGGAAACCGGGATTGACGTTGTCGAGCATCTTATCGACCGCGCGGGGGTAGCCGGCCCCGAAGACCACCAGTTCCCCGCGGTGGTCTTCCAAGTACGGCATCATCGTCTCGATCGCCGCGTTGCCGAACGCGTCGCCTTTGCTGTAGGCCTCGTCGAACAGGTTGTGGATCTCATCGAGCAACACAGCCCCGCCGAGCGCGGACTCGAACACCTGCTTGGTGTTCGCCTCGGTCTCCCCGAGATGCTGCCCCACCAGTTTGGACTTGTGGGTTTGCACGACCGTGGTCTTGCGCAGCACCCCCAAGCCGCACAACATCTTGCACAGTGCCCGCACCACCGTGGTCTTACCCGTCCCGGGTGGACCGACCAGCAGCGTGTGCCGCGACGGCGTGTGCACTTTGGCGCCCGTCTTCGCCCGGGCGAGATTGGCTTTGGTCGTGGAGCGGATGCGCTGCACTTCCCGTTTCGGCTCCACCATGCCGATCATCTCGTCGAGTTCGGCCTGCCCCTCGGCCAGCAGCGTCGCGGCCTCCGCGGCGACCGCAGCCGCCGCGGTTTCCTCGGCATCCGGTGCGCTGGACGGATCCCACGGATCAGTGCGCGCCTCAATGGTTTCCGGGTTGGTCAAGGTCAGCCGGTAGTTGGGATCATTGAGCGCCAGCCGCGCCTGCTCGAACCGCGAATCGCGGGCATACACAGTCCGAAACAACTGCGCTGCTTCCTCTTCGCGGCCCAGATGCCGAAGGCACATGCCCTGGGTGTGCAGGGCCGCGGTCTTCGCCGGCGCAAGCACCTCACCGGTGATCGCTTCCTTCGCCCGCAAAAACCCGTCCTCGAACGCGCCCAACGAAGCCAACGCACTGGCCGCCATGGCCGCCGCGGCCGCGCCCAACGTCGGGCGGCACCACGGCCGGCCCATCGGATAGCAGCGCTGCACATCGGCCCACCGTTGCGTACGGAAATGCAGCAGACCCTCCACGTACTGGTGCATGTCCATATCGAAACGGCCACTCGGGCTGATCGATTCGAGGAGCCGGGCCCCTTCGGCGTACTGGCCCTCCTTGATCCGGGCCAGAGCCAGCGCCGACAGCAGGGAGTCGGTCGAGGTGATTTCCAGGTTCAAGAACAGCCCGTCGAACACCTGAGGTGGCAGCTGCCCCTCGGGCACCCCCAGCTGGCGGCGGGCCCACCCGAAACTGCGTCGGGCATGCCACGCCGCCTCAATGACCGGCAGCGAATCGTCCCCGGCGGCGATGCGCGCCAGCCACGCATCGCACATGTCCGGATCCGCTGCGGTGGCCTTGGCGAACATCTGCGCGGCCACCGTCGGGTTCTTACTGGCCAACGTCCGGTTCACACTGATCCCCGACGCGAGCAGGCCCCGGCTGTACGCCGACAGAGCCTCATTCGAGGTATCAAAACTCGTCATCGATTACGCCCCTTGATATTTGACCGTGTTCATGCTGCGGGCCGCCGGCGAGGACCGCGACCGGCACCGGCGATCAGATTGCGTTCGTGACCCAAGTCGATGGGGCCGCGGTGACTGAACTGTGCCGTGCGGATGAGCACCGTGCGGGCCGAGTCCTGCTCGAGGTGCACGTCCACGCCGACCACACCCGTGGTCGAGTTCGGGGCGACCACGCGCATCGTGATGTCCGCGCGCGGCACCTTGGTCGCGGGCATGTCGATTATCGCCATGATCGAGCGTCCATCACGAGGCAGGGCGGACGGCACGGTGGTGACGACCTGCAGGCCGGGCCCAACGATCGTTGACCACGGCTGTGGTCGGCCCGTGACCACCAGCACGAAGTAGCCGATAGCGGCTTGGCGCAAGGCCAGCTGCATGAGATAAGCCAGCTCGGCGGCCACCGTCACCACAGCGGTGTCGCCGGGCTTGGTCGGACCAAGATCGACCAGGAACGGGTGCCCTTGGGCGCTGGCACTGACGATGATGCCGTTCGCTCCCGCCGGGGCGCGCAGATTCTCCCCCTCAGCCAACCGTCGAAACGGCACCCTCAGACCCGGCAGCCCCGCGGTAACCCGACTGGCCGACAGCGCCTGACCATGCCGCCCCGACAGCGGGTTCAGCCCGGTTAGCGGTGGATCGCTCAGCGGGCCGCCGGTCCCGTAGCGCACGAATGCGCCGATCTGCACACCCACACCGGGTGCCGGGCGCAGCTGAACCGTCGTTGCCGTGTAATCAGTCTCCGGAATCCACACCCGCACAAGGTTTTCCGTCGTGATGTCATCGGGTGTGAGCCAGTAACCGGTCACCACCCCACCGGTGTGCGCCAGATGTCCCCACCGCGACAGGGTCTGCCCTTCGACCTCGGCACGCAACGCCTCGTCGATGTCGGTCAGCTCATCCTCGCCGACGACCCGTGCCGGGCACTGGCGCGCGGTCAGTTCGGCGGCCAGCCTAGCCGCGCACGCCGCGACCGTAGCGGCCACCGATTCGCGCCGGGCGGCAGCGTCGGCATTGGTCACCGAATTGATCCGCAGCACGCACCAGGTCCGGCGAGTGCCGACGGCGCCGTGCTCGCCCACCCGGCTCGAATACTGCGCCGCGTGCTCATGGTGAGCCCGCGCGGCGCAGCGTCGCCCCACGCTGACGATGTCGATGCCGTCGAGGTCCACATCAATCTGCGCCAAGGCATCAGCGACCGCGTCCACCGGGACCGTCGAGGCCGCTTCGACCCGATGCTGATCGAGCACCGAAGGACTATGGGCCACACCGTCGACCGCGACAACCGCGGCAATGTCAAACCGGTTGTGCCGCAGCGCCGCCGGCTGATCGGGTGCCGCCCATGGCAACTGGTAACTTTCCACCGCCGTATCGTCAGTCGCCGACACCCGGCCATGACGACGCAACCGCCCCACGGCCAGCTCGGTCAGCGGCGCCGCGCGCCACCGCAACATGACCACCGCCACCAGCACGACCGCGACCGTGATCCCCACCCACGGAGCCGCGGACGCGGGCAGCAGACTCGCCGTGAACAGGGCCGCCACAGCGACCCCTCCAGCGGTCACCGCCCGCTGCCACTGGCGCGCCACGCTCAACGGAAACATCGGGCGCATCATGACCTCCTAGACCTGATCAGCGCCGACAGCCCGACCACCGTGCCGACCAGCAGCGCGACCGCCCCGATACCGGCCATCGCCTGGAATGTCGGCGCCATGTCCCGACCCGGATGCGGCGGCGGCTCGATCAGCCGCGTCGACAGCCGCCCGGGAGCCACCGGTTCACCCGCCGGCACATCCCAGGTCAGGGCCGCGACCGGGTCGACGATGCCGTGCCCGACCTGATTGTCAATGCCCCGCGCAGGGGGCCGGGCCGTTGCGATCAGCCGGTTAATCACTTGGTGTGCCGTCAGATTCGGGTACTTCGCCCGGACCAGCGCCGCCACACCCGAGACGATCGCCGCCGAGAACGATGTCCCCAGCGGGGCCACCATGTCGTTGTTGCGGCCTTCCACAGCGTTGACCAGCCCGTCATCGCGCGGCGAGAGCCCCACAATGTCGGTACCAGGTGCGGCGATCCCCACCCACGGGCCGGCCACGCTGATATCAGTCAACGGGTTGCCCGCCGCATCGACTGCTCCGACGCTGAGCACGTAGTCCGAAAACCACGCCGGGGTCACAATCGTGTTGACCCCCTGCCAATCTCGCGGATCGCCCGGTTGCAGCGGGTTGTAGATCGGGTTTTGTTTGCAGTCCGAGTTGTTAGTGACGTTGCCATTGCTGGTGTTTCCCGCCGCGGCGATCAGAACCACGTTCTTGACCACGGCGGCGTAATAGATCGCCGCGCCCAGGACACGCTGGTCGATCGGATTGGTCGCCTCCATGCACGAGACCTCGGAAATGTTGATCACCGTGGCACCCATGTTGGCCGCATGCACGATGGCACTGGCCATCGACCGCACGTCCCCGCCCTTGCGGCGCGTCACCGGGTCCTGGTCGCCGAACGCGTCGCGCGGGGAGAACGTGGCCGCGGACTGGCGGATCGACAGAATCGTCACATCCGGTGCGACGCCGGTGAACCCGTCCGCCGGGATCGCCGCAGGAGGAGGCGGCGGGGGCGGCGGTGCCGGGGCGTCGGGCGGGGCGGCAGAACCCGTCGGGGAACCCGCGGGAGTATCCGCCCGCAGCGGCGCGTGCCACGTCACGTCGGTCACCGTCGTGACCGTGGTGGGCCCGGTCCACCCGGCCGGGGCGCCACCGTCCGGCGGCGGCGGTGGTGGCGGGGGCGGCGCGGCAGGCGCCGGAGTCACCACCGTCACCGTCTGCGGAGGCGGCGGGGCATCGGTAGTGGGGACGGTCTCGGGTCGCCGGTTCTGCATCGGCGGAGGTAGCGGGGTGTGTCCGTCGGCGGGCTGACCACCGATCAGACTGGCCACCAGGGTGCCGTGCGCGTCGCAATCGGAAAGCCCATCGCCGCCGTCGACGATGTAATCCCCGCCGCCGACCAGGTGCGGTAGCCGCGGGTGCGGGGTCACCCCGGTGTCGATAACCGCTACCGTTTGCCCCGCTCCGCGGCCGAACTGCCAGGCCTGCGCCACGTTGAGCATGTCCAGAAAATGCGGCTGGACGCGGTAATCGGTACCCGGCAGGGTGCCCACCCGCCGGCAATACAGGCCTTGGCGCATCGGCTCGGGCGGCGTGGGAGCCCCGTCGGCCGGCACGGCGGTCGGGTCGATCGTCGGTGGCTCCAGCGCCGCGGCCTGCGGAGTGCCGAATAAGGACGACATCATGACCAGGGTGGCCGCGCAGCCGACCGCCGTGGTGGTACGTACCGGTTTCATCGACACGCTCACCACATCCGGTACCGGATGATTTCCAGGACACCGGTCAGCCACGTCGCCGCCCCGAACAGGAACACCAGCGCCGCATACTCCAGGCCTTCCACGAGAATCTTGGTGACCTCGGAGAACTCTTTGGTCGGAATGATCACTGCCGCAACCAAACCGAACGCCGGAACCGCCACGATCACCGCGCATGCGGCCAGCAGCGCCGGAACGCTCCAGAGCACCAGGGCGTAGCGCACGGCGATCCCGATGATCGCCACACCCGCGGTGACCGCCAACAAGGTCGACTGTTGCCGATCGTCGTAGTCGCGGCTGCGCAGGGCAACCGCGATGACGGCCAACCCGGCCAGAGTCAGGGTCAGCCACCGCTGCGTGCTGTGCGGGTTGCACACGCCGATCGCCGAGATGAGCACCAGCAGGCAACTACCGCCAAGCAGACCGCTGACGATCTGGCGAGCCTGTAGGGCTGCGATGCGCGACTGGCTCACCGATTCAGGGCCGTCGAGTTCGGGGCCGCTGACCACCGGGTCATCAGTACTTGCCACGACCACGTTCAGGGGCAGGTCCGCGCGGGTTTCCCAGTCCTGGTTCAGCGCCACCGAGGGCAGCTTGAGTCGCGAGCCCCACCGCGACATCGCCGGCGTGGCGTGCATCACGAACACCGACGCGGCCAGCAGGCACGGGTAAATCACCGAAGCCTGCGTCACCCAGGCCATCCGCGCGAGCCCGATGATCACCGTGGCCGCCCCCACCACCAGCACCATGGTGGCGGTGCCGACGAACCGTCCCGTGAACCGCACGACCAACAGGGCCGCGCCGATCAGCACGGCGGTGGCCATCGCCGCGTGCGCCGCGCCCAACCCGCCGCTGATCGCCGCGGCGGTGGCCAAGGCCGCCGCCGCGCATCCTCCCAGCATCAACGAATCGGCCACCGGCCGACGAACGGCGCTGTGCCGCAAGCCGATCACCGCCGCACCCACCAGCAGCATCACCGCCAGCAATCCGGCCGCGGCGGGCACCACCAGACCGGGATGGCTGAACCGCCACCGCAACAGCAGCGTCAACACCACCGCCAACGCCGCCGACAACAGCGCCGATCCCGAGCGGGCCGCCCACACCGGATCGGTACCGCGCCACCGCTGTGCCAGTACCTCAGGGATCGCCGAGGTCACATGCTCAATGACCGGGACGCGGGCCTCGGTGTCCGCGATGAATGTCAGCCACAGCGGGACGCCGTCGGCGTACCCATGCTCGGACAGTGACCTGTCCGGGCGCAGGGCTGTCCCGTCCACCCAGCACAGCGCCCATCGGCCCCGCTTGCCCGGCACCAGCGGCGGCTCGCCAATAGCTTTGAGCCGGTCGTTGATCAGCTTGACCAGCGCCGGCATCATCCGCGAAATCTTCGCGACCCCGTCGAGCAGGACCGGGATTTGCGCCTGCCCGGCCACCACGGGCACCTGCACCCGCGGCGGCGCGGCGACCGGCTCGGCTTTGACCGGTTCAGCGCCCACCGGTGTGCCCGGCGCCTCGGTCTGCACCGCGGTCACTGCGGGAGGGTCCCGGCCATGGCGAACGATTTCGCCAGCCACGCGGCAATGTCGATGAACGCCAACTGCGTTCGCCGCGCCAGCGCGTCGAAGTCAAACTCTGCCGCGTCCCGCAGATGGGCGTCCCACGGCACGGTCTTGACCGTTCCCACCCGAGTTCCCAAAGCCCGCTCAACCTCGGTGACAAAGACCTTGTTATCGCAGTTGTACACGTCGTTGAGCACCACCACGCTGCGCTTGAGCAACTCGTAGCGGCGCCGCACATCCAGCCAGGCGATCGTCTTCTCGGCTGCTTCGCCGCCGTCAAAGTTCTGCGGTGCCACGATCACCAGCGCGTCCACATTGGAGAGCACCGTGGACATGATCGGGTGTTCGATGTCGGGGCCGCAGTCGATCAGCGACAGCTGATAGAAGCGGTTGGCCCGATTCAGTGTCTCTTGAAACGGATTGACGTTCTTGCCCGAGGACTGGTCTCGAAACGGCAACAAGCTCAACGGGTTTCGCATGTTCTGATTGCCGGCCAACACCTCTAGGCCCCACCGGTTCTGACCGGTGTACTGGCGAGCCTTGGGGTAGGTGTGCAGGTATGGTTCGGTGAGGAAATCGCGCACGCTCATGCTGGCGTTGCTGTCGATGAGCCTGCCCAGCTGCCCGTAGGTGGGGTTGCCGTCGATGGCCAGTACCGGGTCGCTGCGGAACATCCGATACGCGGTGCCCAGGCCGGCGGTCAGGCGAGTCTTCCCGACACCGCCGCCCACCGACACCATGGCGATGTGGTAGTTGCCGGGAATGTTGGTGCGGATCAACGCCTTCTGGTCATTGAGCTGGCGCTCAGCAGGTCCAGCACCCAGGTTGATCAGCCCGAACGAACTGCGGAAAACTCCTTTGCGCCAACCCATTTCGGGTGGCTGGCGGCGCTGGTGCACGATGTGATCGGTGCGCAGATGCCGCGTCACGCTGCCCGCTGTCCACTCGGCGGGGGCATCCGGGTCGGCGAGCTGCTGCTCCAAGGCGCTGCCGTAGATGACCGGCGCGGCCTGGGGTTGCACGGCGGGCAGCCCCGCAGGGCGCGTCGGTTGCGGTATAGCGACCTGCCCCGGGCCAGTCGGCGGTGCGAACTGTGACATCTGGTGTTGCATTGCCCCGTTGACGTTCGGCGCAAACTGCGAGAACTGCTGCATCACAGCTGCATTGGGGAACGGGCCGGTATTGGGCGGCGGTGCTCCGTTGTGCTGCGGCGCCGGATGCGCCGGCGGTGGTGGTGCCTGGTGCCGACCCGCGGGCGCCTGCGGCACCCCGGGCTCTGCGGTGCGCGCCACGGGTGCCAGCGGCTGTTCGCCGGTGACCTCAGGGCCGGCCTGCCTGGCCGCCGGCACGGGCGGTCCGACTACGTCGGTCGGGGGACCCGCCGCGGCGCGGCCGGCCGCGATGTCTTGGGCTGCCTCTGTGGCGGCACGTTTGGCCCGCTCCTCGGCGAGGAAGGCCAGCGCCTCCGGGGACACCGCACCGGTGAGCTCATCGGCTGGCGTCATTGCCGGCGGGTTGTGCAGGTTGTGACCTGGCGCGGCAATCTCGGGATGCTGCGATACATCCGGTGCCCCCACGTCGCCCCCCGGCGCGGACATTTTGGCGGCGGGTGGTTCTGGGTCTTGCAGATACCGCGCCGTGAAGTCCGAATCCATTGCTTCGTCCTCGCTTCGTGTATTTACATCCAACTGCCGTGACCTGGCATTCATGTTTTTGATCCTAGGGCGGCAATTATCGACAAACTACGGCCATTTCGTACTTATCGATAAATCGTTTGCTCCACCCCGGTCCCCCCATATGCCGTCGAATTCACGAGCGAATATGGTCATCCCAGCGCGCGATCGGTACGCTGCCGATGACCCGAGCCACCCCCGCCTCCAGCTGCGGCACCGTCGCCGGGGACACCATCGTCCACTCTTGGGACGCCCCCCGGATCGGCGCCATGTCATACACCACAATCCGCCCCTGCTCACTGTCGCGCACATTGAGAATCGCCGCACTCATGTACGTCTCGATATCAGAGTAAGCCCGCCCGTAGAGCACCGCCTCGGCGTGCGGATCCTCCATCGCCGCGAGCACCTCGGACAGGGCGCTGCCCCGCAAACCCGCCGCAGAAAGCACCGACACCCGCTGTGCTGGACCGGCCCCCGCGGCCGACCTCAAGTCATCGGTCGGCAACGTCACCGCTGTCATGGTCGACGGCCCACACGGATGCACATGGTCAAGCAGGCCGTTGATCATCACGGCCGCAGCGGCAGCCGTGTACCCGCCCGGGGCCGCATCGATCGTCACCTCATCGCGGGCCCGCACCGCCGACACCCACAGGCCTTTGCGACGCGCCAGCACCACCCGCACCTGACCGTCAGGCACCTGTAATGCGGCCGGAGTTTGCCCAGGCTCGGTGCCGCCGCGACTGTCCCAGTCGATCGACCCGCTCGACACCACCATCACCAGCTCCACATCGGGGACGGCCAGGGCCAGCAGGCGCTCGGCCAAATCGGGGTGCACCTGACCGTCATCGAGCACCAAGCCCTGCTCCTGCAAGTGCGCAACGCCGGGGTTGTCGATCATCCAGTCATCGCTTCGCGCCGCCCCGTAGGGCAGGCCACGCAGCTCCGGCGTCAAGCGCGAAATGCCCAGCAGCGCCTGCAACAGCCACAGGCCCTCGATATTGACCGTCGTGTCGGGCAACCGCCCGACCGGTGTCGTGTAGTTCAACGGATCATCCCTCGCGTTGCGTGCAGTTGCCCCCCGGGGGAATGCGAAACGCCCCGCACCAAGGGCGCGGGGCGTTTCGACGGAGGTGGCGCAGGCCCACCGGGGGGTATATGGGCCTGCGCCATGGGGCTTAGACGCCGCGCGCCCAAGAGCCGGCGATCGTGCCGTCGGTATCGCCCATGTGGGCACCGGCCTGCTGCACATTGGTGCCGTGCGTGCTCAGCGTCTCGTAGATGACCTGAAAGTTGCGGTTGAGCTGGTCGATGAAGTCCTGGTGGCCCTGGCTGCCGACGCCGCCCCAGAAATCCGCCGCACTGTTCACGTCGCGGATGATCGCCTGATGCACGCCCTCCAGCGAGCCAGCCTGTCCAACCAGGGTGGCGCCGTGGGCGTGAACCTCGTCGTATTTGTAACCGATCGTCATATCTGTCTCTCCTGTGGTGTAAGTACGGCTGTCTTAGACGGTCAGGCGGCCCTTGGACGCCAGCTCCTGCTCCAAATACTGGTCGTGCGAGGCCTTGATGTTCGTGCTGGCCCAGTGCGTCATCTCCGCGATGTTGCGGAACGCCTGGTTCAACTGCTCCACCGAGGCCATGCTGGTGCCTTCGGCATCACCCTGCCAGCCCGCACCGGAAATGTTGACCGCCGACTGGTAGGCCCGCTGGGCCTCCTCCTGGATGGTGGTGCTGTGGTTGGCGAACCGGTTGGAGTGGTCCAACATCGCCGCCGGGTCGGTCATGAAATCTGCCACGATATTCGCTCCTTGCGATTGAGTATTCGTACTGCGGAGATATGTCTAGGTCTTAACCCTAATGCGCTGAAAACTCAGCGCAACGGTCAACAAAAATTGTTTTCAGCCAATTGCCCCCTACCTCCCGCATAACAATTCCCCACAACATTGTCACGCGTCTTCGCGTGGCAGCACTCGTACCGGCGTGCCGTAGCGCGGACCGGATCCATCGCCGCGATCGCGGCCACCCAGCGCGGCCATCGGCGCGCCCCCGAAACCACCCGCGCCACCGGTACCGCTGGCTGCGGCCGGTACCGCCCCGCGCGCGGCCGCCGACAGCACCGGCGTCGCCCCACCACCGGCACTGGCCGTCGAGCCGGCCGCCCAGGTGCCCGGCACCGACAGGCCGCCAATACTTCCGGCCCGCCCCAGCGAGGCCAACGCACTGCCACCTCCACCGAACCCCGCCAGGCCACCGGAGGCCGCGGGCCCTGCCGACCCCAGCGCGGGGGCGATCGACGCGGCCGCCTCCGCGCCACCGCCGAACATGCCCGGGTTGGAGAACATGCTCATAAACGGCTGCAGCAGTGACGAGAACTGCCCCAAGCTCTGGGCCGGATTGGCTGAACTAAGCGGACTGGAAAACCCTTGCAGCACAGAGGGAATCGTCTGAAGCAATTCGGGCCCCATGCTCATCACCGCCGAGGCGTCCTGCCCGCCGGGCAAGGTGCCGCCCATCAGCTGACTCGAGGTCTGCGAAAACGTTTGTGCCCCGTTGGTTCCAATCTGACTGCCGGCCTGCGCGACGCTGGCCGCCTGGGCCGCCATCCCGCCCGGATCGTTGGCGGGCAGCGGCGGCGTGAACGGGATGAGGGAGCCGACGATCCCGGCGCTATCGGCTGAATACCCCATCATCACGGCCGAGTCCTGGCCCCACATACGTTGGTAGTCCGCCTCATTGGCCGCAATCGGGATCGCATTGCACCCCATAAAGTTGGTGCTCAGCAATGTCGCCAGCGTCGACCGGTTTTCGGCGATTTCCGCCGGGTTGACCACCCCGGCGCGGGCGGCCTCGAACGCCTCGGCCGCTTGCAGTGCCGCCGCGGCGGCCTCCTCATGTTGGGAGGCGGTGGCCGCCATCCACACCACGTACGGTGCGGCTGCGGTGGCCATGGAGATGGAGGAAGGGCCCTGCCAGCCGCCGCCGACGAGGGCTCCAACAACTTGCTGAAACGCGGCCGCGGAACTGCCGTACGAGGCGGCAAGGGCTTGCCAGGCCGCCGCCGCCGCCATCAAGGCCCCTGAACCGGGCCCGGCATACATCCGCCCGGAGTTCACCTCCGGCGGCAGCACTACGTAATCGACCACGATGAACCTGTGTTTACAGCTTCAGCGACGGGGCCGGTCAGATCGCCGCAGCGATGTTGTTGATGGCCTCCGTGGCCGCGTACGAGGCGGACGACGCACCCAGCGTGGTCACGATTCCCTCGTGCACCGCGTCGCCGACGGCGGACACGCCCTGAAACAGGCCGCCATGGACGCCAAAGGCGGCAGCCAGCAGAAACGACGTCGGATCGGCCGCCGGCGGAACCACCCCGGTGGTCGGTTCGGCGGCCGCCGCGCTGCTGGCCATCATCGCGCTACCGATGCCTTGCAGGCCCCCGGCCGCGGCGACCATCTCGGCGGGCTGTGCATTAACAAAGGACATGTGAACCCTCCCCGGTTGACTAACGCCAGCGTACCGGCGTATCTGACAAGTTCGCGACGGTCATTTGGATTTTTACGGAGTGGAGGCCCCTGGGTTTAGCCGGGGGAGCAATCGCCGCGTCTCCTTCCTGCTGGTTGTCGGTGGTGGTGGTTAGGGTGCGGGTGTGTCCCGGTATCGGTTGTTTCCCACGGCTGAGCAGTCGGCCGGCTTGGTGGAGCATTGCCGGCACGCGCGCTACGTGTGGAATCTGGCTGTCGAACAGCAGCGGCACTGGCGGGCGGGGTTGAAGGCTCCCGGGTATAACGAGCAGTCCGCTCAGTTGACCGAGGCCCGGGCGGCTTTCCCGTGGTTGGCGGCGGGGTCGCAGACCGTGCAGCAGCAAGCGTTGCGGGACTTCGCGCAGGCAATGCGCAACTTCTTTGGCGGCACCCATCGCCGCCCGTCGTGGCGCAAAGCCGGTGTCCACGAAGGATTTCGGCAGGTCGCGGTCAAAGAACACCATGTCGTGCGGCTCAATCGCCGGTACGGCCGGGTGTGGATACCCAAAGTAGGTTGGGTGCGTTTCCGGTTGTCGCGGCCGGTCCCTCAAGCTGTGAAGTCGTTCCGGATCACGCGCGACCGCTCCGGGCGTTGGCATATCGCTTTCGCGCACGTTCCGGAGCAGATCACCGGGCCCGCTGACGGCACCGTGGTGGGCATTGATCGTGGTGTGGCAGTCTCGGCTGCTCTCTCGACTGGGGAGCTGTTGCACGCGCCGGGCCTGACTGGCGGTGAGGCTAAGCGGTTGAAGGTATTGCAGCAGCGGCTCGGGCGCAGCGGGGCTCGAACCGTCGAGCCCGTACCAAGGCAGCGATCGCCAAACTCAATGCCCGCGAGACCGATCGGCGCAAAGACTGGGTCGAAAAGACCACCACGGATATCGCGCGACGGTTCGAGACCATCCGCATCGAGGCCCTGGATGTCAAAGCGATGACCCGCAGCGCTCGCGGCACCGTGGAGCAGCCCGGGGTGAACGTCGCGCAGAAACGGGGCCTGAACCGGGCGATCAGCCTCAACAGCTGGGGCCTGTTGGCCGCCCGGTTGCAGCACAAGGCTTTTGGCCGGGTCGAGCAGGTCCCGGCCGCGTACACGTCGCAACGATGCTCCGCGTGCGGGCACAGCGCACCCGAGAACCGTAAGAGCCAAGCGGTTTTCCAGTGCCAAGCCTGCACCGCCGGGCCGTGCAACGCCGACGTGAACGCAGCACGCAACATCGCCGCCGGACGGGCGGTGACTGCACGGGGAGACCTCGCCAGCAGGCGGTCTACGAACCGTGAACCTCAACACCACTCACCTGCCGCCTTAAGTAGACGGGTGGGGTTGGAATCTCTCGGCTTCGGCCAAGAGAGGACGTCAATTGGGGGAAGAATCTCCGCCCACTGCAACCTGCCCCACCTGTAGGTAGGTCCCTGCTCCGTCCTGGTCGAACAGGAATCCCTGTCCGGGGGGCATTGGGTGGCCCTTCCACTTGTTGCGCACCGGCCCGTACTCGGCATCGGACGACATCACCAAAAGCGGTGCACTGCTTTGGTTTAGGGTCTTGAGTACCGGGTCTCCCATCACATTGCTGAACCCGCCGAACGAGCGCGCCAGGATCACCCGCAAGCCAACATCGGCGGCGCCATGAATGAACGGCTCCAGCGGATACAGCGGGTGACTCGGGCCTGCGGGCAACATGTGCGCGTCGTCGATCACCAGGAAAATCTCAGGACCTGTCCAGCTCTGACTCAGCGCATTCTCCAACGTCACATCACCGCCGGGCCGCCGCGGCCCGAGGGTCGCGACCAGATTGCTGGCCAGTCGCGCCGCCGCGGTCGGGTCGAATGCGAACTCCTCCACGTAGTCACTGCCCAGCACGGGCGTCAAATGCCGCCGCGGGTCAACCAGCCAGACCTGAGCCCGAGGCCGCTGGTCGGCGGGATCGACCACCGCCCGCGAACCACCTGGGGCATACACCCGCGCAATATCGGACATCAGTGCGCCAAGGGTTGTCGTCTTGCCGCACTTGCCTTTACCTGTCACCACCAAATGCGGCGACTGTGCGGGATCGAACAGCACCGGCGACCGCCATTCGTCGACCGCCCACATCAACGCCTTACGGCTGCCCACCGCGGCGGCGAAATCGGCCCGAATCTGAGCCAGGGTGATACGCTCCGGCGCCCGCGGCACCGGGCGCGCCGGCCGCCAACGGCTACCGACGACCTGTCCCACCGCCTGCGCCACGCTGCTCGAATCAAACACCGCGGCGTCCGTGGATTCCAGCGCCGGGCGCGCTACCAGAGTGTGCAGACCCGTCGGGTCGACGCCTTCGCGGACGTAGTTCTGCGGAACCATCCCGCGGCCGGGCCGCCCCCCAGGTACCTGGTCCTGATCGCGGGGTTTGACCAACCCTGTATCGATGGCGCTGCCCAGCTTCAGCTCCACCACGGTGGAGAACGCTTCGCGAGCCTTCTGGGCAACCTCTTGCTTGCGCCGCGCGGCTCCGACGACGTGTATCGCATACGCGGGACCGTCTTTGATCAAGGTGGTAATACTGTCGGCCAGACGCTCGGCGTTGCGCACCGGGGAATCCTGGCGAGTCAAAAAGTCGATGTTGTCAATCACCAGGAACACATCGCCGTACCCATCCTGAGGGACCGGACCGGGCTCGATCCCGGCGCGTCGAGCCCGGAAATTCTCGGCACTGATCGATCCGCACTGCTGAAAACTCAGCTGCCGGTCGCTGAGCAACCGCACCAGAGATTCGATAATGCGGCGAATGCCTTCATGGTCGGTGGGCGTCGCGATGGAGCCGACATGTGGCAGCGCGGCCACGGTGTTCAGTACCTGACCGGACAGCGACAGGCAGTAGAACTGGACCTGCTCGGGTGTGTACAGCATCGACGCCGCGCAGATCAACGATTGCAGCGTCGTCGTTTTGCCTGAGGACTCCTTGCCCACCACCAGCAGCGAACCCGCCCGAGTGAAGTCGTTCTCCCACGTCTGCAGATCATTCTTGTACGGCCGGTCGATCACGCCGAACGGGATGGTCAACCCGGTGCGCTGACCGTAACCGTTCTGCCATCCCCCGGGGCATTCTCGATTGACCAGCTCATCGACCGCCATGGGTGAGGACAGCGTGCCCTGCCAGAACGGTTCGGGAGTGAAGTCGATCGCCCGAAGCTGCTCGATCATCACGTGCCCGATGGTCGGGCGCAGCAGCATGTCTTCCATCTGCTCGACCGACCGGTATCCCTCGGCGCCGGCAGAGCTGTCCACAGAAATAACCGAATCCGCCATCGCCAGCGGGGTGTGCGATGTCGAAAAAAGCTGCGGTTCAAAGTAATCCAGGGCATAGGACATGTCGTCCTCGATGGCATCCTCAGCCACCAAGCCCGGGGCGCGGTATTCCCGCCACAACGATTCGAGCTGCAGTTTCGTCAGATTGTCCGGGCCACCAGCCCGTAGGTACCCCAGCCCGACCTTGGCGTCCAGGTAGTAGGCCTGCGGAACCCCCGCCGCGGACGCGGTGTCCTGAGTGTTGGCCTTGAGTACGAGCCGGTAGCCGATGTGTTCCAAGAATTTGTTGGCCCGCGACTCCACCTTCTGGCTGGCCAACAACATGTGCATACCAAAAGCGCGGCCCTGCTTACCCACACCGTCGAAGGCCTCCACGGCCTCCGGCTTGAGCCGGAACAACTCGCTGAATTCATCGACCAAGATCACCAGGCATGCCAGCGGCGGCGGCACTTCATCGGCGGGGCGATTCGCGCGCAGACGGTCGATGCGCATCTTCTGGTACTCATACCAGTCATCGACGCCCCACTTCGCGAAAACCTCTTTGCGGCGGGCGATTTCGCCCCACAATGCGTCCAGGAACCGATCGATCAGTGATTGGTCGCCCTCAAGGTCGGTGATGAGGCCCGCCATGTGCGGTGTGCCCCGGAAAGGCAACACCCCCGCGCCGCCTTTGCAGTCGGCACCGACAATTTGGAGCAGCTCGGGATGGTGCCCGGTCATCAAGGCCAACATCAACGAACGAACCCCGGTCGTTTTGCCTGAGCCGGTGAACCCGGTGAACAGTCCGTGCGGACCGACGCCGCTGCGGCTGGCCTCCTTGATGTCGAGGACGATCAGCTCCCCATTATCGACGCGATTGCCGATCGGAAACTTCAGATGCTCCGGCGAGAGCGGATCGCTGCGCGCCGCCCACAGCGCCGGGAAATTCACCTTCCCGGGATCATCAATCCCATAGTGCCCCAAGATGGTTCGCGCCTTTGGCGTGCGGTCGACATCATCGGTGCTTTCGTAACCCTCGGCCAGCCGGTGTCCGGCCATCTCTTGGGCGAACAGCTCAAAATCCTCTTCCGACATCAGGTCAGCGACCGCGAAAAACTCTCGACCCCCGCTCGCGTGGGCCGCGGTCGAGCTCACCTGACGCGGGACCGCCGTGACCATCGCGTCCTGATCAATGATCAGCGTGCGGTCGTCGCCCTCGGACGAGCAGGCCGGCACATTGATGCCCAGATCGAAAAATGCCATGCCGTCCAAACCGTTCTGATTCATCAGATTCGACGGCCACACATCATCGGTGTCGTTGATCACCACCCACACCGGGGTCGGGATCGCGGTCTTTGTCCCAGGATGGCGCGGCACGAACGATCCGCGGGCCGACCCCAGATTCAGCGGATCTTTTTGTGCCGCTAAGAAATCATCGACACTGTCATAAACCATCCGCGCTTCGCCCGCGGCATCGGCGCGGTCCGGGTTGTTGATATCACCAACGTGCGGCAGCCATTTCACCGATTCCCACGCATCACGATCGCTGGTGATCACCACCAGCCGCAGCTGATCAGGGCCATGCGAGAACGTCATCTGGGCGATCAACGATCGCACCATCGCCAACACCACATCGCGGGGCCCACCGATCCGGAAGCCGGGCTCCTCCACCAGCGAAATCATCGCGGGCGCACCATAAGCCACGCTCTGGTAGCGCACCATCTCCTGCAGATACTTTCCGGTGGCCGGTTCCATCTGAGCTTTCGTCGGCATGTCGGCGGGCTCGGTGAACGTGACCACCTGACCGTTGAGCGAGGTGATTCCCACCCCGATGCGCACCGTGCCGAACCAATCGTCGCGTCCCTGATGGCTGCGTTCCCACATCCGTTCCCCGCCCACGGCCGCCAGCAGCGTCGACGTCGGAGGGTGGAACCAGCGGTAGTTGTTGTCCAGCCGATCAGCCTGCGCCTCCACACGCTTGCGGCGCTTGTCCATCTCGGCGTAGTACAGCGCACGCAGGGCGTCCATCTTGCCGCGCGACATAGTTGAGCCGCCGCTGAACCCGCGAAACAGCAGGGCCATGATGCCCATCATGCCCAGGCCAGGGATGATGCTGTACCCGCCGGAGAAAGTGCGCGCCCCGGTACCGAAGGAGACCGCGACCATCGCCAAGATGGCGCCGATCACCAGCACACCAGCACCAATCATGATCGGCGACTTGGTTTCCACCGGTTCGACCCGCAGCGGGGTCAGCAGTTCAATGCTCTGCGAGTTCAGCTGCAGCTCATCTGGCAGCGACACCTCTTTGCGCTGAAAGTTCTTCTTCATGATTTGGGCAACTCCCCCGGATTCAAATCGGTGGGCAGCGAATCGTGCCGCACCAACGCATCTGATTTCGATAACTCAGGACTGGGCGCTAAGAGCCGCAGCACCGCCCACGGCGCCGAGACCGTCGGCGTCCCGATCCCCAACGCATTGATCGTCCCCTGGTCACGGTCAACCCCAAATCGGTTGCCCGTCTCGGCGATCCACCAATACGTCTCCATCGTCGACGACGCGGCATCGTTGCCGGTGGACGCCACATAGTTCGCATAATCCGGCCCGAAATACACCCCGTCAGCCTCCCGACCGGACTTATCGGCCTTGACCAACGGCACAATTTTCGCCACTTCATCGTCGGCGATCGGCACCGACGCCCCCGACACCACCTTTGTGGTCGCACGAGGCTCCCCATGGCCCCGCTGCCACCACCAGCATGTCGACGGATTGGACTGGGTATCAACGAAATTCAGCTGATGATCCGGATACACCGACACATCCAACGTGTTCACCATCGGCAGCGCCGCGAGCTTCGGCCCCGCCACTGTCAGCACCGACGACCCGGCCTGACCCGAGTTCTCGAAAATACGGGCCACCACCGGCGGAATGAGCTCCATACCTGTTTGCAGCACAACCGAATATGTCGTCTCGCCCCCCACCTGCGGGGTACTGACTACCGTGCCTACTGGGCCGGGCGCGTTCGCGAACCCGGCTGGGCCGCCCGCCCCCGGAATGACCGGCACCGTCAGCGCCGGACCCACCGGAATCGCGTTAAACAACCCCTGGCTCATCGGCCGCGCCGCCGCCATCGCCGCCTCCGGCAAGCCCAGCGCCAGCAGCACCGGCCGCAACGTCGGGTCGACCTTCGAGCGGCGGCCGTCACGGATCAGCCACACATCGTCGCCGTACTTGAGCAGCACTGCGTCATCGGTCCCCAGCACCTTGCGGTGCGCCGCCTCATTCACATCAGGCCGACCGTCAATCACTGTCACCCTGACCGGTTCCGGGGCGCCCTGGCCGTAGGTTTTGGCGACCGTGTCGCAGACCAGCCACGACGACGTCGGCGGCTTCGTCGCGGTCAGATCCGTCGGAGCACCCGCGATACCGGACAGCTGCCCCTTCGGCCACTCGTCGATGTCGCTGCGCCGTGCCCGCGTCGGGTTATCGGGCTGGCCCGCGATCAGCCGCGCCGACGTCAAGTTCAGCACCGGATACAAGGTGCCGCCCACCCGCACATACAAGGCCTCCGAGTCCTGGTCGGCGATGATGGCCGAATCCTTGATCGACCCGGCCGGCTTGAACAACCCCCAGAAGAAAGCACCCACGCACAGCACCAGCGCGAACGCGATACCCGCAGAGACCGCCATCGTCTTGCGGCGCATCGGATCGGACTTCATCTCCACATCGCGCCGCGTCAAACCCATCGCAGCCCGCCGCGCCAGGAACTGCCGCGCGTGCAGCTGCACCCGGGTGGCTAGCCCCAGGCCCAGGTGGGCGTGTTTGGCCGGATCCTCACGTTCCCCGATCCCGCCATGCGGATCATGCATCGTCACTGCCGTTCCCCCTTGTTGGTGCCCGTGGCGGGCCGGTCGCTAGGCGACACGGCGCACCATGATGCGGCTCATCGGAATGTGCGAAATCTGTACGCGGGCGCCAGGTGTGGGAGCCTCCACCGCCATCCCGTTACCTATCGCCATCATCACATGCTCAGGTGTGTTCGGGGCCGACCAATTGCACAGGATCAGATCGCCCCGGCGAATGTCATTGAGCGGCACTTGACGGCCCGCGTGCATCAGCTCATAGGTGGTGCGCGGCAGGTTGATCCCAGCGTGCCGGTAGCTGTACTGCACCAGGCCTGAGCAGTCAAAAGCATTCGGGCCGGTCGCGCCCCAGACATACGGCTTCCCGATCTCGCTTTCGGCGACCTTGACCGCCTCGTCGGCCGCCGGGCCTTGCGCCCCGCCCTCGCCGCGTCCCTGGTCGCGGTCGCCAGCGGCGTATCCGGTCTGCATGAAGGACTGCGGCAGCCCCGACAGCCCGGCCAGCGAGCTCATCGCGCCACCGCCGAACCCGCCGCCCATGCCGCCGCCGGGCATACCACCGCCGCCCATGCCGCCGGGCATCATCGAGCCCATCGCACCACCGGCCCCGCCCATCCCGCGGTAACCCGCGGCCAGCTGACGCAACCGCATCGACAACACCCGATTCTGCGCCGTCGTGGTATCGATCTGCCGCTGCATCGCTGCCAACCGATCATCCATCGTCGACACCAGCTTGCTCACCCCAGCCGGAGACTTCGTCGCCGGCGCCAACGCCTGCGCCGAAGACTGCGCCGACTGACGCACCCCCGTGGCCCCCGCATGACCCGACGACCCCGCATCCTGCCCATCAGCAGAGGCCTTACCCGCCCCATCATCAAGGCCCGTCACCGTCGCCCAATGACCCCGATACGTCTCGGCCGCCGCCCCCACACCATCAGACAAACCCGACGACGCCGGAGCGGCAGGAACACCCGAATGCCCAGCACCAAAACCCGCCGGCGCCGAAGACCCACCAGGAAACAACCCCTGCCCAGCACCCAGCACCCGATCCACCGCCTGCACATAGCCAGCAACCGAGCCACTCACAAAAGCCACGCTAACCAGCCACCACACCCCAAACCACAGTCATTTCAAACCCGGCCCAACAGCCAGCGGCGCAGGGTTGGTTAAACCAAGGTGGTGTAGCTGTCGCTGTGGTTCGCCAGTTCGGCCGCCGCGTCATCGGCATGCTCGCTGGCCTGCTCGATCAGGCGCTGCATCCCAGCCAGCCGGTTGTCCATGGCCCGAACCAGCTGCACAACGGCCGCGGGATCGTCGGCCAACTCCCGCCACGCCGCACCCTCCGAGCGGGCCGCATCGCGCAGCGCACCAGCCTCAGCGCCGAGCTGCCCCATCACCGCCGCGACCGCGGCCACCGTCTGGCGCACCGATTCGTGCAAGCTCGCGGCCTGCCCGGTCAGCTCGCGGTGCCGCTGTCCCGCGGCATCAGCCTGCCGACCCAATTCACTCGTGGTTTCCGGCGCACCAGGCACCGAGACCTCGGCCAAAGGCCCATGCGCGAACGCAGCGTCGGCCGGGAACAAGCTGTGCGCGGACGCCAAGACACGATCGATCTGCGACAGGTAGCCCGCGATAGCGTCCATTCCACCAGAATACGAGTCGCCGTCCCGCCGTGGCTCAGGTATCGGGGTTCACAACCGGCGTACGCCACATCAGCATCAGGCGCTGCGGCGCCGGCCCGTGAGCTTCACCGTGACCGTGACAACGGCCAGACGGTGCGTCGTCGCCTGGTGCAACGACTCATGTAGGTTTCTGCGGCGAATTTCGCACACCAAAGCAGTCGGCGCGAAGCCCGCACGCTCGAACCGTGTACCACCGCAAAGCTGCACACCGCAAGGAATACCCCCGCCCCAGCGCGCCGTTGTCGGAAACATTGGGAGTGACGCGGGACGGCTTTACACCGAGTTTCCGTGCAACAGTCAGACAATGACCAAACAACCCCGAACCGCCCCCGATCCAACAGCGAGCTTTTTCGCAGCGCGCCTCAAAGAAATCTTCGCGGCACGACGCGTCCGGACGCCCAGCGGCCACATGCGGCTACTCACCCCACTGGGATTGCATCGGCTGCTGCGCGACCAGATGCCGCAGATGCGGGTTTCCCAGACGCAGACATACCGGTACTGCGCCGGCACCGCCGTGCCCCGCCTCGATGAAGTGTGCGCCATCGCAACAGTTCTCGGCATCTCGCCGAAAGACCTTGTACCCGAATAGGATTCATTCGACCATCGCGCAGCGAGAACATAGCGCGCTTACCTTGGTGATGTGAGGTTGCCCGGCAGCAACCGTTGCGTCGAGGCGCCCGCGGGCCCTGCTTACCGAGCGTCTTGTTGGCCGGGCCCGCGTTCAAGAACTAGCGCTGGAAGGAGGCGGGCGGTCGGCCAGAACGTACCCATCAGATTGCACCAGGCATGCATGCTCGGGTCGCTGAACACCAGCCTTCGAAAGAGTGCGTTGTCACGATTGGGCCGCGCAACGATCGTCGACCGCATCGGCAAGCCCTCCAGCTCAGCTTCAGTCGTGATCAATATCGCTGTTGGAGACCATAATTGGTGAATCACCGCATGTTCTGTGTGGCGGGCCCACTCTTCCTCAGTCGTAACGACCAGGCCGCACTTGCACAATCCCTGATCATCGACGTCACCGAGCCAGGCACAGGTGTGCGCATTAATGATCGCTTCGGTTTGTGTTCGGTCGAGCGCCCCATGGGTGGCAGGAGTTGTCGTCATGTCGCAGTCCCTCTATCCCCGTTGACTTTTCGCTGATGCGTGTTCAGAAAGTGATGTGCCGCCGACGGAAGGCCTCGACATCGGCTTTACTGTGCGAAGCCGTGAGACCAGACTTAACGCAGCTAGCGACCTCTGCGTGCATGACTGCCGCGGTATGCAAAGCGACGATCCGCTCTGCAAGCAGCGGCGCGTTCCCTTCCGCCAGGCAGCTTGGGCCGATGTGGCAGGCCAAGTGCTCGGCGGCGCTTTCGCCGACGACGACGCGCAGCTGCCCGTCGCGAGATGTCGCCTCGAACATCTCCCGACTAGGAACCCGCTCAGAGGAACACTCCGGTGGGTCGGAGGGGCTGCGATCAAGCAGTACTGCGATACCGTCGCGCAGGTCGCTTAAGAGTTCCTTGTTCCACCGTCGAAGCTCGTCGAACTGTTCCCACAGCGCGCCCAACATGTGCTGTGTACTACGGCGCAGTACGTCGGTCACAATGTCGGAAAGCTCGGTGTGGTCATACCCCGCCAGCGCTCTATCGGCGATCGTAAGGCTCACGATTCGGTAGTCGTAGTCGACTTTGGCGGTGACGTACCGATGGAAAGGTGGTGCGGGAGAACGAAGGTGTTGTTGCCGCGCATCCTCCAAATTGGCCAAGTAGACGGCGGTCTGGGCGCGGTTGGCGCTCAACAGTTCGTGGATCTCGTTCAGCGCTTGCCGGTCATCGTCGGACATATCCGGATCAGCCATGCCCACATTCTTCGGGCGCACTGGACCGGGCGCCATAGTCATTCGGCCCGAGTAGAATCAGCGCCGATACATCCGGGGCGGAAAGTGCTGGCAAGCATCACCAGGGGGCAAACGTGCCATTCATCATTGTCGGCGAGAACGGCGACTTGGAGAGCGTTGATGTCGCGCAGGTCATCGAGTCACTCAAATCGCTGATACAACAGTTCGACGACGAACCACAAACCGAAATCGGCCTCATGGACGCCTGCCCGGAAGGCCTACTCGCCCAACTGTTGGGTGCCGGATACGGCCCGACCCTCACGCCTCCACTGGCCGAAGCTACTGCCCAGGTTCTCACGCGCTATCCACCACTGCCCGCTGACGCACCCACACATCTCGATGACTGGATGAGTCGACTCGGCGTGCGCCGAAACTCTGAAACGGTTGAGGCGCAAGCGAAATCGATCGTCACAGCTGCGTTAACAGCCGATCGCGGAGCGCTACGAGCTGTCCGTGACAACATTTTTGGTGACCCCGTCGAGGACTCGGCCATCATGGAATCTGTCTTCCTGATCTGCCTAACCCTGATCGCGGTGGCGAAAGGCGCACTCGACTCAAACGCCACACTTAACTAGCCACTGACTGCACCTGCACGGGCTCAGCTAGCAGCAGCAGCAATGGATGCGTACATGTCCTTCGCGCGCGGTAATTGTCGGAGCACCTCCGCCAAATATCCCTTGCGCCCGTGGGCATAGGCCGCCTCGGCGCTGGGCTCACCGGGCCGCTGCTGTAGCCAAAAGATGCTTTTCGCGATATCCGGACTGCGCGGGCCGCCGTGATGATCCAGCCGATTGAAGTACTCTTCGATGTTCAAGTTGGGGTTGTCCCTGCCGCGATAGCTGGCGTCCTGCTGGAAGATGCTGTGCCACAACCCGCCACCCCCGACGGCTTTGGGACTGAGATTCGATTCACAGAAGCCGTCCGCAAGGATCACCTCGGTTTGCTGCCGCGAATACCCCCGCCGATGCGCCTCGTGGATGATGGCCGCCGCTACCTCACGCTGAGAACTGCTGCGGGTCAACGACCCGAGTGGCGTTCCGACAATGCCACGCGGTTCGGGCTCACCGCGCATACCGGCCGCCTGGGTATGGCCCGCGCCGCCGAGATTTCGCAAGCTCGCCAGCGCCGACAACCCAGGGATACCCCCGCCGCCGCCTGAACCCATGCCGCCGCCGGGCATACCACCGCCGCCCATGCCGCCGGGCATCATCGAGCCCATCGCACCACCGGCCCCGCCCATCCCGCGGTAACCCGCGGCCAGCTGACGCAACCGCATCGACAACACCCGATTCTGCGCCGTCGTGGTATCGATCTGCCGCTGCATCGCTGCCAACCGATCATCCATCGTCGACACCAGCTTGCTCACCCCAGCCGGAGACTTCGTCGCCGGCGCCAACGCCTGCGCCGAAGACTGCGCCGACTGACGCACCCCCGTGGCCCCCGCATGACCCGACGACCCCGCATCCTGCCCATCAGCAGAGGCCTTACCCGCCCCATCATCAAGGCCCGTCACCGTCGCCCAATGACCCCGATACGTCTCGGCCGCCGCCCCCACACCATCAGACAAACCCGACGACGCCGGAGCGGCAGGAACACCCGAATGCCCAGCACCAAAACCCGCCGGCGCCGAAGACCCACCAGGAAACAACCCCTGCCCAGCACCCAGCACCCGATCCACCGCCTGCACATAGCCAGCAACCGAGCCACTCACAAAAGCCACGCTAACCAGCCACCACACCCCAAACCACAGTCATTTCAAACCCGGCTTTCGAGACCGTCAATCTCCCGGCGGCATGGATGTAGCTGGCGAGCGTCGACAGCAACAAATCGTGCTGGCGCTGAGCGCAGCGGCAGCGGATATGACCCGCCGCCGCAGTCACGTCATCTGATCCCTATCCGGAGCGGGCCAGCATCGGCGTGCCCAGAGTGACCCCAGCCGCCCGGGCTGCGTACACAATGTCGGCCAAAACGCCTGTCTCCCAGCACAACAACGTCTCAACCCGCCTGCACCCGACGAAATCGCTGATATACCGCTGCATCTGCTCAGGGTCCTCGAACCCACTGAACCCTGGACGCTGCGACCCCGCCATCAGCACCGCCATCGCATACTCGTCCCGCAACGCAGCCCACGTCTCAACTGACGGCCACTGGTTCGAAATCAACTGCTGGGCAACAGCTTGCGCCGTCGCCGACAACTCCGGCCCAGCGTAAAACGCAGCCTGCACCGTCAACTCACGGCAATACGAATCCACCGCATGCTGATCAGCATGGGACATCTCGTAAAACAGACCGGGCTCAACCGTCTCCAGCCGGTGCGACCGCACACCCGACAACCGCGCCGCATCCGACTCCGACGGCCCGGACGACGGAGCCACCCGGAATGCCACGTCGCGGATCTTCTCCCGCAACAGATCCGACTCCGACGGGCCCGATGACGCCACCGCGGTCACCGTCAAACCCTGTGCCTCGATCGCCCGTGCGACCGTCTCGCCGGGGATCGCCCACCCGAACCAGCGGGTATCGAACTCGAAATTGAACGCGGCCGCCAACGGCATCGTCCGGCGCATAAACACACCAGCAGGGATGTAGCCATTGCCCTCGTTGGTGGCAACCCAAAACTCAGCCGTCCCACCCGAAGCGCCCCGGCCAACACCGACCGCCCAACCAAGACCCGGATCCACCACACTCGACGCCGCCGCCAACTCGGCAACCAGCCGCCGGGCCTCATCCAGATCCGACAATGCCGCATCACGCGAAACCCGCACCGGCGTCGTCGGTTCACGCACCGGCACAAACCCGGTACCCGCGCCCGGGCCGCCCCCAGGAGCCGCGGGCACACCCGCTGGCGAGGCCGGGACACCGCCCGGAACACCCCCGACAGCAGCCGCCGGCGCCGTAGACGGTGGAATGACCGTTCCATAGGACGACATCGCCGCCGGCGCACCACCGCCACCGACAGCCGGGGCAGCAACAGCAGGCCCCACCGCCTGCGGAGCCGCAGCCGGTGCCGACGGAACAGTCACAGAAGCCGCGGGGGCCGCCGCCGACGGCACCGCCGCACTCGACGGCGCCGCCAACGGCGCAGCCGGCGTGTGAGGAACCGGCTGACTCACGGCACTCGGCATCGCCGACGCCGCACCCGAACCAGCCATCAACCCACGGCCAAACCCTTGCCCCGCAGCCGAACTCAGCGCCTGCGTCGGATTGCCCGCGCCAGGCACACCCGTCGAGGGCACCGACGGCAACCCCTTACCGAACATCCCCGCCAAGGGCATCCCCTGCCCCATCCCCGGCATGCTGCCCCCACCCATCGGAGAGGCAGGTAGCGACGGCATGTGAGGAGTACCAGGCAAGTGCGGCGATGGGAGTCCCTCGGTCGGCCCCGGAGTGAATGGCATTTGACCGCGTCCGCTTAGAGGTTCGCCGCGTAACGGACTTCCGGCTGCATCCCCGGTCCCAGGGAAATGTCCCGTACCTTTCCCGCCTGTCCACCCGTCTTCACCACGGTGCCCGGACGACCCGGCAGCGTCTTTGCCGACGTCGGCAGCGTCGCTAGGTGGTTTCCCGGTCCACGGGTCTTGCCCGTGACTATTGCCAACCCCCTGAGAGAGCATTTGGTCGTCGGGGATGCCGGTCTGGGAGCCGAGTGCAACGACGTAACGGCCCATTTCCGTCGCCACATATCCGTGGAGTTGACTCGAGTAGCCCTGGATGACCGCGCCGTACCGGCTGGTGATGGCGGACACGTTGACTACCCGGCCACCGTTACTGCGTAATTGGGCTTCAATCTCGCGGTGGGCCTGATCGCTGGCATCGCGCATGAGCTGCTTGACGTCCCGGACATCGCCCGAGAGCGTCACAAAACCTGTCCCGGCAGTGTCGGCGAGATGCGCCAATTGGCGCATCATCTGATGCTCGTCGTCGTAGTGGGACGACGCGCTTTCAGAGCCAGCACCGTGAGCCCAATCCGTCGAGAACACCTCGTCTGAATGCTGTTTGGCGTCGTTGTTGGCATCCTCATACCGCGCGGCCAGCAGCTTGAGGTCCTCGCCGGCTTGTTTGATGGCTGATTCGGACTCAGCCGGCCACGTACCCGGAGGGAACAGGGAGTGGACGTACGCACCTTGCGGTTTAGGTATGTCCCCACCGTCGGGCATCCCGACGTGCGGGACGAAACCGTCCGGCTCAGGGTTCTTGCTCAGGACGTGTTGGAGCAGTTGGTGCGCCATTTTGTCGTTGACCGCGCGCTCGGCATCGCTGGTCGGCAGTGGCGGAAGGGGCGGCCAGCCATCGCCCGTGTTATTGCTGACAGCAGGCATTAGTGCGGCAACCCGCACACATCCGCAAACGCGTAGGTTGCGGTATTCGAGAGGTCGTTCAGGCGGTTGCCGTCTTCGATGGAGACGGTGCCCGTTGCCGCTGTCGTCAGCGCCAATGATGCATCGACATACTTCTTCGCGGCGGCCACAACGTCCGGTGGAGTCGCGGGGGCAAGCGCATTCTGAACCGCGACTACGCCATTGATCGTGCGTACCGCCAACGGGACGTTGAGCTGCCCGTCCTTAATCATTCCGCCTTGCCCGGTCTGGCCCTTCGTCGAGGCGTCGAATACCTGGCATACGCGGGCTTTCGCAGCGTCAACTTCGGTGGCCGTGTACTGCGGGGCCGCGGTTTCAGTCGGCGTCGCCTTGGACGGTGCGGCACTGTTGTGGGCGATGTTGAAGGTGATCGCAGCAGTAGCCGCGACCGCGCCCAGCGTCACCGCAACGAACGCCCCGAACACCGGCCACAAACCTCGCCGGCGTGGCGGCTGCGGTGCGGGCGGATAACCGGGTGCAGGCGGGGGCCCCGCGGGGGGCATGACTTGGCCATGGAACGCAGGGTCCACGGGCGCCGGCGGATATACCTGTTGCCCGGTGGTCCCCATTGGCGGTGAAATCGTCATCGCCGCCCCCTCTCCCGTAATCCCCGAAACTGCCTAAACCTGCAGCGTTGGCTGGTTCTCTACTTTTTCCGTGATGGACACCGCAGATACTGAAGTTACCGCCGTGAGCTGGCTGCCTTCGACCTGAACGACCTGCCCCGCCCGCAGTGCTTCGAGCGTGGAGTTCACCAGGCCGCTGTACATGCCGATGTAGGTGCCGCTGGGTAGCGATGGCATTCCACCACTGAGCGCACCCGCGCGTGTCCCGCCGACCAGTGTCAGCCCATTGCGGGTCGCGTCCGGGTCCATCTGAAACCGCTCAGCCATATCCCGATGGTAACGCCGAGCTCCACATTTCTCATCGGTCATTTCGACCGATCAGCACAGGCCCGCAGCGTCGGTCCAGGGAAGCCGGATGTAGCAAACAACGTTAGCGCGCCGCCGCCCCCGGCAATGCCAACAGCGGTGAAAACCGCGGATCACGCTCCCACCGGTCCCCCAGCACCGCTGTGGCCGCCCACAAGCACACAGCCGGGGCCGCAGGCCCCACCAAACGCAGCGGCGGCGCATCCTCGAACCCACAAGTCACCGACCAGTTCTGTAGATCAGGATAGAACTCGGTGATCGAACCGAACCAAAACGAATCCCAGCCGCGGCCGCTGTCACACAGCACACGGTGCGACGTCACGATCACCGGAGCCTGGCAGAAATCGCGCCACTGCGGCACCGCAGCCCGAGCCGCCACCTTCTTGCGGCGGTGGTTGAGCGCGGCGTTGACAGCCAACGCCCCGGCCATCACCGCTGGCCGACCGAACACCAGGAAATCGGAGCGGTCCCAGCTCCCGTCGCCACCGTAGAGGCGGCTGTACTGCAATTCCGTAGTCAGCAAGCCGACTTCGTCGGGATCGAGCACCGGCCCATAAACGCACACCTCGGGCGGGTTAATCCCCGCCCGGTAGGCGACTGCGCTGCGGTTGGCGTAGGCCCACCACCAGGCGTATGGATCGTCAGCCAGCGCAGGCATCGCGGCGCGCGGCTGCGGTGCTGCGTGGGTGCCGCGGGCGGGCAGCACCGCGGGCAGGTTTACCGGCACCTGACCGCCGATCTGCTCATCCCACCACGTAGTCATGACCGCACGATAGCTGCGCCCACCGACAGAACGCCACGGTTATTCACCAGGCGTCGCCACATTTGCGCCTCCATGTACACACGATTCAGGCGTATATTTGGGTGTATGAGTAAGCGTGTCAGTTTGATCCTCAAAGATGCCGATGAGGCCGTCATCGCACCGTACCTGGACGAAACGTCTCTCTCGTTCGCGGTCCTGCGGCAGTGGGGTAGCCAGCACGGAGAGACCGACATCAAATCAGAAGCAGGTGCGCTGCGCGCCCTCCTGCAAGCCGGGGCCGAGGCACTCCGGGAACATGTCCTCGATGCTGGCTACGCCGGCCTTGCTGCCGAGTTCAACGACGGCCCCGCGAACGCCGAACGCAAAGCCGCACGCGACCGGTACACCCGACGAACTGAAGCTCGCCGGTGAACCACGGGCTGCGAGGCCAGGCCTACAGAGTTGATCTGGGGCACGGTCTGAAGCCGTGGGTGGTCCTCAGCAACAATGCGCGGAACCGGAATCTAGACACTGTCCTGGCGGCGCGAATCACGACAACCAGCAAGAATGCGCATATCCCCACCGTTATACCGCTATCCGCGGCCGATCCCCTCGTCGGATTCGTCTTGGTCGACGACATCGTGCAGCTCTACCACGACGAACTCACCGAATCACTCGGGTCACTCTCGCCGCCGACCATGCTCGAAATCAGCAAGGCGCTGCGCATCGCACTGCCCTGAGCCAAACGAACACCGTATTTCAACGGTGCTCAGTGGCCGCCTGGGGCGGGGAACGCTAGCGGTACCAAAGACAGACCGTGGAACACCGCCACCGACATTTTCGACGGCCATTGCCGAGCAACGTCAGGGCTGCTCAGTCTGTGACGGCGGCTGACACGCAACAGTGCCGCCAACTGGATTTGCGCGAGTTCCTTCTGTGTCGCGCAGCTCGCGGAGGGCGTGCGCGCGCAGGTCGGAGCGCATATGCGCTTTGTGGCTATCGACGGTGGCCCGATTGACGGAACGCTTGGCGAGCCAATCATCCAGTGTCACGATCATGTTCGCCTCAGGACAACGGCTGCCACGAAGGCCCCGTGAACACCTCGAACCCGCTGGGGACATCGGCCGCCAGTGTGGCCAGCAGCCGCAGATGCCAGCCCGCTTCTGGGCCATTGACGGCGCGCACGGTCACCCGCGCGGGCCCATGCTCGGTGGCCCGGTGCACTTCGTCGACTAGGAGGTTCGGCATCCACCCCAACGGTAGATGGCCGACGGTTGTCGTCAGGATCGCCTGCGGGTTGCTGCGGTTGGACGGCTCAGCACACAAACCCAGCTCATCGCCGGGACGTAAACCTGCGAGTGTGGCTTCGAGCTCATCTCTGGTCACTGTCACCACGGCGTCCCCGACCTCGATCGGACGTTCCAGGACGTGCCTCATGCCGTGGACGAGGAAGTCGCATTCCAGGTGGCCCTCGCTGATGCGTGGCACTGGGAACAGTTGGATGGTGTCGCCTTGTCGGCGGCCGCCGGACCGGGCGATCTGCTCCCACGGGGAGGCGTCCTCCGGCAGGCCGAGCCGGTGGACCCAGCGGGTGAAGTCGGGGCGGCGCGGCGCCATTGCCCGTTGAGCGAATAGCGGAAAGAGCCTGGTCGAGGTGTAGCACCACTCCAGATCAGGAAAACCCAGGAATGGCCGAAAACCGGGCACTGTCAGGGCGTTGCGGATATAGCGGAACGTGTAGGTCTGTCCGTCGAAGGTGAGCAGCCCAACCGGAGAAATCGACCGTTCAACCGGGTGCTGCCAGGTCACCACCAGCTCACGCACGACGGCGTCAGCGCGCACACCTGCGATCAGGGTGCTAGAGGTCCCGGCCCGCATCGATCAGCCTTTCTCGATTGACTCTCAATACTTCGAAAGCAAACGTACGACACGGCACCGACAATTCCGGTACACGATCGAGCACTGCGGCCGCGTCATCGTTGCTTACCGCTTCTAGTCTATCCAGCCAAAACCGTCTGACCAGCGGTCGACACATCTGCAGCGCTGTTATGGCGTGCTCGACGAGCGTTGGTGGGCCGACCGTCAGGTCGTGTTCGAAGCGGTGCGCTGTGCCCTTGTGGGCCCATTGTTCGACGCCGCCGGCACGCCCCAGCCTGGCGGTGCATTCGGTTTCGCGCACGTTGTAGCCCAAACTGCTGGACTGGTCGTAGGAATCGGACAAGCGGAGTCGATCGGTGCTGTCCGGTGGCGGCAGCAGAATCGCCCAGTTGTCGTCGTGCCGGTCACGGTTGGCGATCCACGCATCGAGAACCATGTAGCCCGCGAACACATCGAACGCGCCGAAATCGCCCGGAATCGCCGGGCCTGGCGGCGGGTCGCAGTCGGCCAGGACGGCGGCGATCCGTTCCAGGGAGTGACCGGCACGGCCCTTGATTTGGCTTTGATAGTTGGGGTCGGCGGCAGCCATCAGCAGTTTTCCGGACTGCAGATCCCAGCCCGGTGGCTGCACATCCAGCGACATCGAACCGCGGCGACCGTCGCGAACACCCAACTCGACCCGCGCGCAAGGGATTCCGAGAGCTTGTGCGAGTTCGGTGCTCACCCGCTCGGCCCAGTCCTCGCCCTGCTGGACACCGTTTTTGACCACCGGAGGCTTGAACAGCCAAAGCCTGGACGTCACCGGGTCAATCAGCCACCACTTCTCTTCCTGGCCTTCGGTCTCATCGCTGAACACCTCCCACGACGAGACCTCCCACACCTCGAACAGTGACGCCGACACGCGCCGAAGGCTACCGACCTCGCCACAACGCGGTCATGTCACCCGGCCCAGATCGACCGGGAATGACCGTCGAAGTGAGGCATTACCCGGGCTTAGCGTGACCAACAGACGTGTCGACCAGACCGGTGCCGGTTGACCAACGACACCGGACACACGACGGACGGAACGCCATGGCGAACCCCGAAAAACCAAGCGGCCCAAGCACCTGCCACGCCCAACGATGCGGCGACCCCACCGCCGGCCTCATGTGCGCCCGACATCTGGCCATGGTGCCCCCAGGGATACGTCACGTGATCGCCAGCAGCGCCGACCCCGCCGCGTGCCCGCCGGCCATCCTCACCGCGGCCATCGACGCCGTCGCCCACAAAGAAACCCGCTCGGCGCCGCGCACACCCCGACCCCAGCGACCACCCCGCCCGCCCGCACCCAAACCCGCCAAAGCGATCCGCAAACCGGCCAAAGCGGGCCGCAAACCCGTCCAACTGACCCTCTTCGACCTCTAGAAACGAGACCCCGATGCACGCACGCGCACTCATCTTCACCGTGGCCACGACGGCCATCGCCCTCACCGGCTGCTCGACCGACGATCCGGAACCGCTATCGCACGCCGCCGCACCGGCCCCAGACCTGTCCCCGACCAGCCAACCAGCGGCCCCGCCGCGGCCGCCGCAGGTCGCGCTGGAACGTGCATGCGGCGCCTTCGGCGTCCTGGACAAGCTCACCCACGATGCGAGCAACCCGACACCAGACCCGGGCAACCCGGCCCCACATCCCAACGGAGCGAACGTAATCGCCTACGCCAGCGCGCTACGAACCGCCAACGGTCCCGGACTCGCCCCCGCCCTGAACGCCGCACTGACCGCGCACGCGTACGCGGTCACCAACCTAGGGTCACTGATCAACCATGGCGCCAGTGGCGACGACATCGCCTCGATGGCCACCGTGGCCGACATGACCGGACGGACCGTGCAGACGATGTGCGCCGCATCGTGAGATAGCCACCGCCAGGACACAGGAATGTGCGCACTTGCGAATCGAATTCTTCTGGAGGGCAACAATGCTCACGATATTCAAAGGTAACGGGATCGATGTAACCGTGACCGTCAGCGCCGCCGGCGGGGTGATCGACGAATGGTCAATCACCATGGACGGCCAAACCATCAACGGCAGCGACCGCGAGTCCCTGGACGACTCCATCGGCGTCATGCTCAACACACCGCCGGGCGCTGTGGCCACGATTGCGGGCGTCGGCGCCATCCGCGTACCGCACCCGCACGCCGCGATGGCCGCCGATGTCATGCGCCTCGATTCCCGGCAGAGCTACTACCTGACCGACACCGAACGCGTCGTCCCCGGCTCGGCCGCACTCGCCAGACTCCTCGACCCGTTCTACACCATCTGATCACCGACCCACGCAGGCATTGCGCAATCAGCAGATAAGGAGGCCCAGTCATGACCACTCAGGAACCGATCGGACTGGATACCCAGCCCCACAACACATTTGATGTCGCCGGCCATGTCATCGACGACGTGCATGCCCCAGCGGCCCAACAACTGCTCAGCCGCGCCAAACCGCTGCGCGTCCGGCCCCTGTGCCTGTGCCAGCACCCAGGGGTGCCGATGTACATCGCCGCTACCGGGCACGAACTCATCGTCAAACGAATGCCCGGCACCGCCGCCACCCACCACCACCGGTGCCGATCCTGGCTCCCGCCCGAGGAGCTATCCGGTTACGGAGCCGTCGCGGAGCGTGCCATCATCGACAACCCCGCCGACGGCACCACCGCCCTGCGCCTGGGATTCTCGCTGTCGAAGGCAGGAAACCGAGCAGCGCCCGAACCCTCGGGCACCCCGTCAGACACCGTCCAGGCCGACGGGAACAAATTGTCGCTACGAGCCGTGCTGCACTACCTGTGGGACGAAGCCGAACTCACCACCTGGCACCCCGGCTTCACGGGCCACCGCCCCTGGGCGGTCGTGCACCGGCGGCTGAGGGCCGCCCTCGACGGCAAACTTGTCCGCAAGAACCCCATCGCCCCCCATTTCTTTGTGCCCGAACCATTTTCAGCCGACCACAAGGCCGAACTCGACCAACGCCGGATCAAGGCCTGGGCGCCGGCGCGACGCCAGCCGGGCAAGCCCACCAAATTGATGATCGGGGTCGGCGAAGTCAAGGCCATCGAGGGGGCCAGCCACGGATTCAAAATGCAAATCCGGCACCTACCAGGGCACCCCTTCTTTGTGGAAGAAGACCTGTGCCGCAAGATCAACAAACGCTTCGCTGACGAACTTGAGCACTGGCAGATGGCCGAAGCCGGCGAGGTCCGCCTAGTTGTCATCGCCACGTTCTACGTCTCGCGCGCCGGCTACGCCAACATCGAAGAACTGTCCCTGATGACCACCGACCGTTACTGGCTGCCCTTCACCGGCGACGCCGAGCGAACCCTGCTACACACCGCGGTCGACAAAGGTCGATCCTTCCGAAAAGTCCTGGCCTATAACGGCAGCAGCACCCCGATGGCCTCCATGATCTTCACCGACGCCACCCCCGCCGTGGCGGCATTCATCGACCGCCCCGCCGACGACACAGACGACACCTCAATAGCCGGACTACCGGTATGGAACTGGCACACGACCGAGGACATGCCCGAATTGCCCTCACTAGCAGGCGACCACCACGGCCCCAGCGAACCAGAGCAGGACAACTACGGCGGCGAGCCAACACCTGAGCACCTCTGGCCGGCATCGGCGACGGGGGTTGTGTGATGACCACCGTCGCTGAAACTGCCATCAACACAACACAGTTCGCGGAGCATCACTGCCTCGAAGTGCATTGCACCGGCTGCAACGAAGCGCTCGGTGAGGATTGGACGATCCACTACGACTCCCTACCCGCAGTTCTTTCGGCCCTACGGGACGCAGATTGGACGGTCACCGGCGACGACGCATTCTGCCCAGACTGCCAGCCCGACGAAAACACCCCCAATACATCGACCGCCGTCGTTCACGTCTGTGAATTCTGCTGGCCACCGCTGATCCCCAGCGACAACGCCAGTCAGATTTGCACATGCGAATCGCCTGACCGCACCACACCGCACTACTTCACCGTGCCGGTCATCACCGGTGCACACCCAGCTCTCGTTCACACCGAGTGCATCACCTTGCAATGCCGCGACTGCGACGAGCCCTTCGGAACGGAAGAGGCACCCGCGCACTACCGCTCACGGGCCAAGGCCATTGAGGCGGCCATGACCGACGACGATGAGCCCTGGTCCCAGGACGGCAACGGCATGTTCTGCGACCGCTGCACAGCTCGGCGCCGCTGCAAGGAAAACGATGGCCACACCTTCCCCGAGCAGCCGCACTGGACAAACCCCAATGACGGCACCCAGATCCGCTACTGCGACGACTGCGACGAGATTCAGCGCATCACCCCAGAGCGGGACGACAACGACCACGAGCCACCGACCGAAGACCCCGCGGCAGCGCTCCAGTGACGCACCAAACACCCACCCCGACAAGGACCTACCACCGATGACGACCACCCCGGACAACCAGGATGAACACACCCCGCGCGTCGGCCGGAGCGTCACGGGCGCACTAGCCCTTCTTGGCGCACCGTTCGCACTCGCCGGCATACAGCTGATCAACACACCCGCCCGGGATGTCCCGGCGTGGCTGCACGTTACCGGCACCGACCTGGCACGGACCAGCGCGTACACCACAGGGTTGACCGCGTTCATGATCGTGCTGTGCGGAGCCAGCGTCGTGATCGCATCCCTGCTACGCCGCTACATCGAAGCGGTTGTCCTGCTGTTTATGCTCGTATGGGCTCCTGCTGCAACAGTTTTCGTCGTCCCGGTCGTCCTTCTGGCTAGCCGTGGCGAGTATCCGCCCGCGGGCTATACCGGCTCGGCTGACCCGATTCCGATGAGCACCGACTTCAACTACCGCGCGTACCTACCGGATTTGCTTTCGTCGCTCGTCACGCCCGCACTGTGGGCCCTGGCCGCCGCGGTCGTGCTCGGTCTGATCCTCAGCCCCGTGGTCGGGTACGGCATCGCCCGTCGATCTAAGCGCGTCGAGGCCTGATCGGCGTGGTCTGAATGTTGTCGCTCCCCGAACTGAGGTCGGCGAGGTACGCGTCAAGGACTACAGTGCGCCACCGGGCTCTCCGAGGATGCGCGTGATGATCCCGACGCGGGCCAGGGTCGCTGTCACGTTACGGCCGGGCTGCCGCGCTACGCGAGGGTCATCGACGGTCAGGCTCAACGCCAGGCTGACGTGGCGGCGGCCCGGAGAAGTCAGGTGCTGAGCGGCTTGCGCAGTTCGACGAGAAGATCGATGGCCTCGTTGCGTTCGGCTTCATCGAGCCACGAGTAGAGCGTGGTAATCACGTCCTCGGCTTCCCGGGCCGCCCTGATCACGTCCGCGGTCAGCGCCTCGCGGGCATCGGAATCCATTCCCGACAGATGACTGGCCAGGGTCTTCTTGAGGCCGACAACTTGGCGGGCCATGGCGAACCTGTCCCCCGGTTTGCCGATCGGCGGCTCTGCTGCTTGGGGGGCCAGGGGTGTCGGTTCACCGCCGGCGAGGACCGCATCGCAGCTGCCGGGCTCCCATTGCAGTGCATGTTCGAGCTTGCGCGCTAGTCGCGGTGTCAGCGTCTGGGAGCGGTTGTTTTCCAGGAGCCGGACCGCCGGCGCCGACGGGCCGCCGCGGTCAGCGATGTCTTTTTGGGTCAGGCCGAGGTCTAGCCGGCGTTCGCGCACCGCGATCCCGAGCTTCTCCCATGCCGCCATGATGCTCCCATCATGCCCGACGCACCGATAAAAGTGGATATCTGAGGAGAAAATATCGCTTGCGTTGCAACGCTCCTCAGCGGTGGCGTGGCCACGCTGACCTGTATCAATGCCGAATTCGAGCGTCAGTTGGCAACCAGAGTGCGGTGACCTGTGGCACGAAACGGCATTTTGAGGGCTAGCCAGAAGCGATAAAGAGCGATAAATTAGCTTTCAATACAGCAAAGTATCGGTGTTTACACCAATTGATACCGAAGGAGCGCCCGCCATGACCATCCGAATCCCGGCCAACTACCAACCGGAACTGCCCTTCACCGATGACGAGGCCGAGGACTTGGGCGCCGAAGAGACCCTCTTCGCGCCGGGTGTGCGCATCTTCCGGCCCGATCAGCCCACCCCGTGCCAGGCCGCCGTCCCCACTCCCGACAACGACCCGTGGTTCGACCCGACCCGCCGCGCCAAGCGGGCCGCCCGAACCTGCCAAACCTGCCCCTTCATCGGCCGGTGCGGATACAACGCCGTCGCCAGCCGCGCCACCCACGGCGTTTGGGGCGGCATCGAATTTCCCGGCGACTCCCCCGCCAAACTGTCCAAGATCTACGACCGCCTACTGCGCCAATTCGAGGAGCGCAAAGCCGTCGAACTGGGCGCAGCTCCCGCCCCCGAGCTCCCCCCGGCCACCGGCCGCATCTACAAGAAGCGCCGCGTCACCCCGGCCGCCACTACTGCTGCCCCCGTCGCCGCCTGACCGCAGGCCCCAACGACCGTCTCTTACAACAAGATTCGTTCACTCCAAGACGAGGTGCACAATGACTGTCACCGAGCTCGACATCCCCACCATCACGGCCATCGCGCAGCTATCGCGCCCGCGCCGAACAACGGTCACCACCGGTGACGGCATCGACCTGGCCGTCACCGACTACCAACCCACCGGACCGGCCACCCACACCGTGATCCTGCTGCACGGACTATGTCTGAGCCAACAATCCTGGGCACTGCAAATCCGGCACCTACGCCGCCGATGGTCACCGAGCGTCCGGATCATCACCTACGACCACCGCGGCCACGGCCAATCCGCCTGCGCCCCAACACTGACCTACACAATCGGCCAACTCGGCGACGACCTCGCGACCGTCATCGACGCCATGGATATCGCCGGGCCACTGATCGTCGGCGGCCACAGCATGGGAGGTATGACGGCCCTTCAATACCTGTCCCAAGCACCGCAGGACCAGCCCGCGCCGATCAGCGCCCTCGTTCTCGCCGGCAGCGCTGCCGGACACCTCACCCGCTACGGACTAGGCCGCCTGCTGAGCACGCCCGGCCTGGAAACCGTCGTCGGCCTCGTTGACCATTGTCCGCACGTGTTCGCCGAACACATCGTGCGCACACTGGCCGGGCCACTGTGCGCACTGCTCACCCGACACGGGTACGGCGGAAGCGAACGCCACGCCCTGGCCGCCACCGCCGCCGGCGCCATCCACAGCACCCCCTGGCGCACCGCTGTCGGATTCCTCCCAACCCTGAAAACCTATGACCAGCACAGCATTCTGGCCACACTAGCCACCCCCACCGTCGTCGTCAGCGGCGCCAACGACGTCCTTACACCGCCCTGCCACGCCGAGGAACTGGCCGCAGCAATGCCCCTGGCCCTCCACGTCGCCGTGCCCGGCTGCGGCCACATGCTCCTGCACGAAGCCTCCCACGTCGTCAGCGAAGCGCTCGACCGCTCCCTCACCACGCTCGCCGCCTGACCCGCGCACACTCCAAGAAGGGAAGCCAAAACCCATGGCACACAACGACAATAACCCGATCCTTCACCGCCCCCACGCCGTACAAGCGTGCACGGGCCCGCATACCCCGCGAGTAGCGGTGTGGGGGGAACCCGGGTACGGCCGCGCCTACGCAGCCAAGCTCGAAGCAGCCAAGCAGGTGCGGCGGACATGGGTTACCTGGGACGGCCCACTCGCCGCCACCCTAACCGCGCCCATCCCACCCGCTTTGTTGCGCTCCACCAGCGGAGATGACTGAGCAAACCAATCCTGTCGCGCGGCCGGCCCTTCTGTCCCGGGGTGCGGCTACTGCTTAGCCGTCACCGGCGCCCACCGCACCGACTGAACCAGCCAACCCGACACCCAGGAGGACCGAACCAATGCCTGACACCGACGACCGCCAGCGCGGCCTCTACAAGAAGTACGAGCTCCACCGCGTCAAAGAAAACGAGACCGGCGAGGTCTATGAGCAGTACCAGGTCACCGACCCGTTCTTCGTGCTCAAGTACACAACCGACCCGCACGCCGCAGTTGCCTTGCGCGCCTACGCCGATTCCTGCGAAGCCGACTACCCCGCCCTCGCCGCCGACCTGCGCGCGGCGCTACGCGGCCAGCCCGAATGCGAATGCCACGAACCTGCCTGCCAGTGGTGCGAAATCCACGGGAACACCGGCCACCAGCGATCAGATGACCGTGTAACCCTCGATGTCTAGGTCAGCGGTCCGCACGCACATCGGCCCGTGTGCCGTATGCGGCAACGCCGCCGTCCTCGTGGCCACCTACGTCGACGGCTCCCAGTTTTTGGCGCACGTTGGCGGCTGCCCCGACCACAGCACGATCCCGACACCCGGGGCACGTGATGTCCGATCAGGCTGACCACTCTGCCAACCCTGCGCCACCCGCCGACGACGCCCGCGAATTACCGCCAATTCTCACCCCTTCGATACCTGTCGCTACTTTCACATACCCATCGTGACCAGCGAAAAAGGGTCCCGTCGATTCCTCGGCGTGTCTCGGAACGGTCGTGCAACGACCTGCAATATTCGGGAGGTATGGACAGGCCCCCTGCGCCCGCCGCGCATCAGGTGCGCCTGCGTCCCTGCGCGGCGCCCGACCACGCTGCCGTAGCTGCGCGATACCACATCGCGCAGCGCACCGACCATCGCTGGCAGTCCTGCCGCACCGCCAGCGCCCGCACGCCAACTCAGGAGGTGTTGTCCCACAACCGATAACCCGGGCGGCCCGGCGAAAACCCTGCTGCCACACCACATGTACATACCGCGTGCGAACACCTGACAGATACACATAAGCCCCCGGTGCGGCACACCGAGGGCGAGTGTGCGAGATGAAGCTGGGCTGCTTCTTACAGGTGACTCGCACACCTGCCCCGAAGGGACTGTCTTGCCGGACAGCTTCCACGGTAACGCATGCCTGCGACCTGGTCCAGGGCGTACACGCCGTGATTTGCCGAAAACATCCACCCGCCCACCGAATTACCGTGGCTGCACCCCCGAGAAGCCACGGCGCGGCGTCGTGCACACCACCGCGACCCGCGATGTCGTGGCCATCCGCCGCGGCCGCCACCTCGCCGGCATCGCGCCTCCGCCGCCGCATACGTTCGTCACCCTTACCCTGGACCCCGACAGCCATAAAGGTGTGCCGTGCTGGCGCGGCGGCCCCGCACACTGGGCCCACGTGACCGTCGCGATCGCCTATGACCTGAACTACCAACGCATTCGACCCCTGCTGTGTAACGGAGGCGTCGCCCGCCGCACCCTGATCCTGGTCGCCGCCGCGCGGGCACACTTCGCTGACTACGCCACCGGCCGCGGCAGCCGGCCCACCAATGAGCGCCTGGCTCGCTGTGCCGGGGTGTCCGTGCGAACCGTGCAGCGCGCCGATGAAGTCCTGCGCCTTCTAGGTGTGGCCACCGAAGTTCTGCGCGGCCGCCAACGCACCCGAACCGAACGCATGGCGTCCTGGCGGATGGGCGATCGCAGCCGGGGCTGGGCATCGGTGTGGGCGCTGCACGACAACGCAGCGGTCATCCGAGCCATCCACCACTTGTCACCCCATCCCGAAGGGTCCCAACTACCTACAGGAATCTCACCTTTAGTCAGTCCGAGTACGACCCATGGGCGCGACAAGCGCGCCCAGCGCAGCGGCGCCAAGCGCCGCGCAAGCCCGGACGAAGGCGGCCGCCAGCTCCTCGAGGCATGGCGGCGGTCTCCCGGTGCCCCGCCGTGGTGCCAACGCCACTCCAGCGCGGCCTGGGCCGCGCTGCTGGCGGCGCCGGCCGCCGCCGGGTGGACCCCGCGCGATCTGACCCATCTCGTGCGTGACTGGATCGGCGCCGGACACTGGATCGCCGACCATCCCCGCCGGCCCATCGCGCTGCTCGCAGCGATCGTGGCATCGCACCCAAACGTGCAGGAGCGCCCCGCCGCCGCCGACGAGGCCCGCGAAGCCGCCGAATTGGCCGCCCATCGCTCCCGTCAGGCCGCCATCCCGGCGCAGCGTGCCGAACTGGCCGCGCGGCGACAGGAAGCCATAGCGGCGCTCTCAGGCCCGGGACGGGCCGCAGCCCAAGAAGTGATGGCCGAGCTTGCCCGCCGCCGACACCGACGACCAGAGGTGCCGTCGTCGCGATGAAGTCCGAGACCTTGTCGGTGCGGCGTCGAGCGGGCGGGCGGTGCTCAGACAATCCGGGGTCGTCGGTCATGAGCGACATCCTGCACCAGGGCACCGACACGAACCTCGCGCTACGGCGGCTGTGTCGGTGCCTGCGGCTAGTACGTGCCAGGCCCGGTCGCTACGTTCGTTGGTCCGGGTAATCGCCGCCGACTGATTGGAGCCGCCGGAATTTCGCGGCGAAGTCGAGAGCGATCGGGGTACCCAGATGCGTGTAGGCCCACTCCCAGTCCCGCGCGCTCCACACGCGCGCCTCCCCCGTTGAGCGGTGCCGCCGCAGAAGCCTCTCGGCGCGCCGCGTGGTCAGGAGAACAGGCAGACGCCCCATCGCACCCCAGAGCACAAACGCGAGTGCCACCGCCGCACACCAGTACAGCGCGCCGCTTTCGGGCCATTGTCGCGTGGCGGCGAGATGCGCCACCGCCAATGTGGCCACGCCGAGCAGCACCATGATCCGCACAGACGACTGCCGGGTCACGATCAAAAACGGCGTCAGGCCGAGCGCGACAAGCAAACCCGCCACACCGAGGTAGCCCCACACTCCGGGCCCGATGCGCGCGGCCAACGCAGGGATGGTGCTGTGCCCCGCACCGTAAATCAAGCCCATCAACGCGCCGGATACCAGTCCCGCGCTCACGACGCGCACCGTGCGCGGCAATCGACCGGTCGTCGTCATACGCCCTGCCGGGTCGCTTCGACCGGCTCGCTATACGGGTCGTCGCTGAGCATCGGCACGTAGGCCTCCCCCGCGGCGTCCGGTTCGAATCCCGGTATCCCGTGCGAGAGAAAACGATTGAACTGTTCCATCAGCTTGGCGTAATACTCTTGGCGGGACTTGCGAATCACCGTGAGCAAGATTTCTTCGAGCTCGTTGTTCGTGTAGTCGCCCATCGCATCGGGATCGATGTCCAGGTCAATGAGATGCCCGTTGCGATCAAACTTCGGCTTCACAGCACCGTTGACCCCGTCGACTGTGATCTTGTCCACCGCATCAAAGAATGCTTCGTTGCGGGCGCGCCAATGCGCTATCAGATTACGGGTGGCCTGTACTTCCTCGTCGTCGGTCACTTCTGTTCCCCCGCATCATTTTTCGCGCGTCGTTTCTCGATCCGTCCCCGTACCGGCTCGGCGTTGGCCGGGGCCTCCACCTGGAGCCGCTGTTTGGGGCTGAGGCGGTCCTCTTCGGCGCCGCCGGAGCCGTTCCCGCGGCCGCCCATCATCGGCGGCATCATCGGCCCGCCCATGCCACCGCCACCGGCTGGTGCCCCGGATGACGACGCTGCCGGCGCCGCGGCCGCGTATGCCGGTGGTCCCTGTTCGGCGATGGTGGAGGCCGCCGCGGTCGGCGCGGTCAGTGGGCCGCTTGGCGCCGAGGCCGGTTCGGTGTCCCCGGGCATACCCCCGCCACCGCCGCCTGCCCCGTCCCCGCCGAAGTCGCCGGTGCCCCCAGAGCCTGACGAATCATTCTGGTCGCCAGGAAGTTTCGGTTGGTTCAAGGCTGAACTCAAGGTCGATGCGCCTTGGCCCAGTCCGCCGGCAACCTGACTGCCGAGCTGCCCGATCTTCTCCCCGGCGCCGCTGATCGCACCCAGGATGGCTCCGGCCGCGCCGGCGATCCCACCGACGACCGCCGGTACGACTGTGCTCATCAGCTGTTGGCCAGACTGATCCAACGGACCGCCCTGGTTGGGGTCACCTGCGGGGCCAGAGGTGTTGACGTCCTGGCCACCGGCACCGGGCAGACCCGGTGCCCCGGGGCCATGCTTTTCGTGGTCGACGGCATTGTTCAGGCCCGCCTCGGCGGTGCCGGTCGCGTTGTTGGCCGAGTAGCTGCCGTAGTGGGTTGCGGCCTCGGTGTGGGTTTGCGCCAGCTCGCTTTGAAGACCGGCCACCGGAACCGCGTACGCGCCGCCGTAGGCGGCGTTGAGCTGTTGGGCGGTTTTGAGGCGCTGTTCCACGGCGGTGAATTTGTCGGGTCGTGGGATCGTGGCCTTGGCCCGCTGGTAGTCCGCGACTCGGGCGTCGATGAATGTCGACAGGCCTTGCGCGGTGGTGCTGTGGTCGGCGAACGAGGTCTGGATGTTGCCGAGGGTGCTGTCGGCGTGGTCGGCCGCCGCGGACTGCCAGCTGTCGCGCGCCATGCCGCGCGCGGACGCGACCTGCGCTGCGGAGTCTTGCAGGTCGCTGGACAGCGATCGCAGCGAGTCAGAGGCGGCTTCCATACTGGCTGTGCCTGGGCCGTTGTGTATCAGCTGGGCGGCGTGCTTGCCGCTGGTCGGCACCACTCCGCCACCGCTGGTGGGTGGGGCGATCGGCCCCATAACCGGTGCGGCCATCGATGGGGCCTGCACGGGAGCGCTGATGCCGGAGCTGGACAGGTTCAGGCCCTGGACGTTGCTGGTTTCGGCGGCGTCGTAGGTGCTGGCCGTGGCGCTCAGGTGAATGCCGGCAGCCTGGGCGCGGGCATTGGTGTGTGTGATCGCGGCATGCAGTTGGCTGAGCTGACCGGAAATCCACGCTGCCACCGCTGCAGAGCTGGCGTCGTTGGCCGGTGCGGTCACCGACAACGTGGGCGGGGCGCTGGATGCGTTCTGAGCGGCCGCGGCCGCCGAGCGCACGCCATCTGAGTCAACTTGCAGGTCAGCCATGGTCGTTAGGTGGTCAGCTTCCGGGTATTGGCTGCTTCGGCGTCCGTGTACTGGTCCACGCTGGTGCGGATCTGTGCGGCGACCCGGGAGGCGTAGTCGCCCAGACGGGTGCCGGCCGCGTCCCGTTGGGCCAGGACTTCGGTGTACTGGGTGTGGGCCGGGCCGCCGATCTTGCCGAACGCAGCCTTGGCCTCGGTGGCAAGGCCTGGATCGTTGGCCATGCGTTGCGGTGCTTGCTGGCTTTCGTCGTCCCACCATTGGGCGTGTGCGTGCCAGGCGTCGGTGTCGATCTGAGTGGACTCGCTCACCGGAAACCCCCTATCTGCGGTGTCATCTACGGTACTTAGAAGTTCAGGTGTGCTGCGCGATAAGCGGTGATGTCTGCCTCCACGACCCACACATCATCGGCGTCCTGGAAGGCGCCCCGCTCAATGCTTTCGAGCCGTTTGTCGGCCAGGGCACGCATCAGTGCGAGCCGATGCAAGACCATGAACCGCTCGGCGAGTTGGTCTGCTGACCAGGTCATCACCGATGGTGCAAGCTGGCAGTCGGTCAGGAAACCGTTCGAGTCGAGTTCGATTTGCAGCTCGCCAGTGCGAGACCGCTCGAAGTAGCTGCGCTCGTCGACGGTCGACTCGCTCATGCTCAGGCCCCCTGTTGTCCGGCCGGGGCAGCCGGGGCCGCGGGAGCGGCTTTGGCTGCCATCGGATTACTCCAGCCCAGAAATCCTCCCACGCCGTTCAAGGCGCTCTGGGGCTGAAGTTGCCCGTCAAGCCACACGTGCTTGTTGCCCATGTACGGCACGGGGTCGCGCGAGCTGAACCGGGCGACCATGCCCGGGGCCAGATCGCTCGGTGAGACCGGATCGGTCACCGGGGTTCCGGGTGGCGCCAGGTCGACCCCGGCCTCGTCGTGGAAGGACTGCGGGACCGACTTGCCCGCCATGATGGCCTCCATCACCTTGCCGGTCTTGGCATCGACGGTCACCGGTGTTCCGTCGGGCATGGTGACCGTCGTTTGGCCACCGGCCGGGTTCGTTGCCGCGGCCGGAGCCGCGGCGCCCGGGTTGGCCCCAGGTGCTGCCGTGGCGTTGCCGGCATTCTCGGTGTGGGCCGTGCCGTTACCGTCGGGTCCGGTGCTCGAGTTGTTCGATCCGTTCGAGCCGTTGCCGTTGGCGTTGGAATTGCCGTTCTTGTCGTCGGTCTTACCGTCGCCATGATCGCCGAAACTGTTGTCGCCCTTGTGATCACCGGACGAGCCTTTGTCGGAGAAGTTATCGCCAGGAGGCTGCTGCTGCGCCCCAGCCTGACCCAGCCCGGCGAGCGCAGGGCCCAACGCACCGAGCGCACCGCCCACGGGGTCCGCGCCCCCCAGGCCCGAACCGAGGCCGCTCAGCCCGGACAGCGCCGGGCCCAACGCGCCCATCGCGCCACCGAACGGGTCCATCCCGCCCATCCCCATCGGGCCCAAGCCGGCCAATGGATCGGTCACCGGGCCAGTGCCTCCCGGATCGGCGCCGCCCGGGTTCGCACCGCCGGGGTCCGCACCGCCCGGATCGGAGCCCCCGGGGTCGGACCCGCCGCCACCGTTGCTACCGCCCGGGTCTGAACCGCCGCCGCCGTTCCCAGAGCCGTTACCTTTACCGTTGCCGTTCGGGTCGTTCGGACCATTGGTGCGGTATTCATCGCCGAGCTTGGACAGAATCTGCGACTGGGTCTGGGCATCAACCTGCGCGTCGTCGAGGATCTTTTGAACGTCCGCCAGCTTCCCGGACAGGTACTGCTGATACATCGTGACCGACGCCGGGTCGCCCAGCTGGCCGCCGACCGCAGTCGATTTGGTACGGATATCGTCGAGGATCGCCTGGATCTTGGTACGTGCCGCGTCGTTACTGGCAAAAATCTGCTTGAGCGCGTCGGTGACCTTGCCGTCGGTCAACTCGTTGGCCACCGTCGCCTTGTTGTAGGTGTCGCCAGCGCCCTGGGCGCCGGCGGTCAGCCCGCCCCCGCCAGGAGGCGGTGGTGGCGAGGGCTGCGGCGGCCCTTGCGGTGGCGTACCGCCGGGCCCGTACAAAATATCGTGTGTCCGATTGCCGGGTGCGTCCTTGGGATGGTCACCGAAAAGCGGTGCAGCGAAACCGATCACACGGCGAGCGGCCTCCGCGCCGGCCTCGATCACGTGCTCCACCACATCGACTGGGATGGGAAGTGTCACGACGTCGTCCCTCTTTCTGTCTTCACCCGGCTCTCGGCCTGTCTCTTCAACGCTAAAGGCGCCGTCGCTCCTGGGCGACGGTCAATCGCGATCGTTTTCATCCGGCCGCAGCAACCGGTTCACCCAGACGGCCCACGGCGGCATCGCGGATCTTGCCGACCACATCGTGATGCAGCCCCACGCGCTCACCGATCCCGCGGTTGGACAACCGGGGATACGCCTCGTAGGACAGGCGGATCACCTCAGCGACCTTTTCGCGGGGCCGGCTCGCCAGCGAGCGGTCCTCTTCGGCGATGACCGTAGCCACAGCCCACGCGACAGAGTTCTGGTCGTACTCCTCTGCCGCAAGTAGATCGGTGGGGTTGAATCGCCAAAGCACTTGCAGCGCATGGGTTGAGGCCAACAACGCCAATGGTGGTACGCAGGCGATGGCCGCCGCGAGCCACGGGCCCAGAGCGGCCCCGTGAGGCAACAGGGCATGAACGACGTTGCCGCTCAAGCTTACTGCCGCGGCCGTCACCAGATAGGACCAAAAGAATCGCCGGTTGCCGCGCTGGTTGTGATAGCCACCCAGAGCCACAATTGCCATGGTGCACAAGACGATTGTGCCGTCGACGATGACAGGCCAGAGCCATGCCAGGCGCGCGGGCCAAGTCGAGCGACTCGCCAAGTCGCACAGCGAGGAGAACGACAGCACGAAGCTGGCCACCACAATGACCACCGTGATCACCACAGCCGCGCGGCGGGTCACCACGACCAGTGCCAGTCGCGCGGCATCACCGCTGGCGGTCGCCGGCCGTGTAGCGCCTCGCTCGGGCTCGGGCGATGCTGCCCGGTCGGTATCGTCACTTGACGCTTCTTCAGTCGGCCTGGCTCGTCCTGCCGGGCGCGTAGCGTTGATCGCCACCACCTGGCCACCTCCCCGTTAGTGTCCGTTCTCATTGATTCTGGGGCATTCTCATTGAATCTGGGGTAAGTGCGTGTCTTTCTCATTGAATCTGGGGCA
>NZ_JBYTCM010000025.1:70929-87247 GCF_058790275.1 Mycobacterium sp. FW102-FHT13B02 | reverse complement strand
GGGAAAACACGAGGCGCAGTCAAAAAACAACAAACAAAAACCACCAAACACACTATTGAGTTCTCAAACAACACGCCGTTTTCGGGCAACCCCACCAACCTACTACCTCTTGGTCGGGCTGTCAAGCTCTTGCTCTGGGCTTTTTCGGCCCCGCTCGCTGCTGACTTGGAATACATTAGCGGGCTGATCTTGATTTTACAAAACGGCTGCATATGGGCGGTTTTTCGCCCAAAACGCGTCACGCGGCAGTCCGCCGGAAGGCTCAGCGCGACACGCCAACGGCCGTCAACTGACTCGTTCGACCTCCGCGCCCAGACTTACGAGGTTCTCCACGAACAACGGGTATCCGCGATCGATATGGAAAACGTCATGAACCTCGGTATCGCCGTCGGCAACCAATCCCGCCAACACCAAACCGGCGCCGGCACGAATATCCGAGGCCCACACCGGTGCACTCGACAATTGCGGAATTCCGCGGACCACCGCGTGATGTCCGTCGGTCCGGGCGTCCGCGCCCAGGCGGATCATCTCCTCGACGAACCGGAACCGCGCTTCGAACACGTTCTCGGTGATCATCGACGTGCCCTCGGCGATGCACGCCAACCCGATGGCCATGGGCTGCAGGTCGGTGGGGAATCCCGGATACGGCAGGGTCGCGACGTTGACCGCCTTCGGCCGTTCGTACTGCACGACCCGGAAACCGTTGTCGTGCTGCGTCACGGTCGCGCCGGCATCGTGGAGTTTGTGCAGCACCAGCTGCAGATGCTGCGGATCCACACCCGTCACCGCGACGTCGCCTCGCGTCATCGCCGCGGCAATTCCCCAGGTCGCTGCCACAATCCGGTCACCGATCACCCGGTGCTCCGTCGGATGCAGCTTGTCCACCCCGGTGATGGTGAGGGTCGAGGTCCCTCCCCCACTGACCTTGGCGCCCATCTGGTTCAGCATGTCGCAGATGTCGACGATGTCCGGCTCACGTGCCGCGTTGTGGATGACGGTCACACCCTCGGCGAGCACCGCCGCCATCAGGATGTTCTCTGTCGCCCCCACCGACGGGAACTCGAGCTGAATCTCCGCCCCGCGCAGGTGGTCAGCTTCTGCAACCACGCAACCGTGCTCGATGTTGCACCGGGCACCGAGCTGGCGCAGGCCGGATTGATGCATGTCCAGGGGTCGCGATCCGATCGCGTCGCCGCCGGGTAATGCGACTTTCGCCTTCTTGCAGCGCCCTACCAGCGGACCGAGCACACACACCGAAGCGCGGAACTGCCGGACCGCGGCGAAATCCGCGTCGTACTTGGGCTCGTCGGGCGAGGTGATCCGGGCAACGTCGCCGTCGAGCTCAACAGTCGCTCCGAGACCACGCAGCACCTCTGCCATCAACGGCACATCCAGGATGTCCGGACAGTTGGTGATCGTGGTGGTGCCTTCAGCCAACAACGCTGCGGCCATCAGCTTCAGCACGCTGTTCTTAGCGCCCCCCACGGCAACCTCGCCGGACAACCGGCTACCCCCAGTCACCACGAAACGCTCGCTCACGCGGCTAAGTGTAGACAGCGGCGGAGGCCGGTGTCAGGCCACAAAGAAGTCACCGCGAGTACGGTTTCACCATGGCTGTGCACCTGACCCGCATCTACACCCGGACCGGCGACGACGGGTCGACCGGGCTCAGCGATTTCAGCCGCGTGTCGAAGAACGATTCGCGCCTGGCCGCCTACGCCGACTGTGACGAAGCCAACGCCGCGATTGGCGTCGCGGTCTCGGCAGGCGCGCCTGATGAACGAATCCGCTTGGTACTCCTGCAGATTCAGAATGATCTCTTCGATGCGGGTGCCGACCTGTCGACTCCTGTGGTCGAGAATCCGGAATATCCGCCGCTGCGAATCACCCAGCCGTACATCGATCGGCTCGAAGCCTGGTGCGACGAGTTCAACGAGCCGCTGTCGAAGCTCACGTCGTTCATCCTGCCCGGCGGCACTCCGCTGTCGGCGTACCTGCACGTCGCCCGGACCGTGGTTCGGCGGGCGGAGCGGGCGGCCTGGCAGGCAATCGATGAACACGGCGACAGCGTCAGCGTCCTGCCGGCCAAATATCTGAACCGGCTGTCGGATCTACTGTTCATCCTGTCGCGGGTCGCGAACCCTGACGGTGATGTGCTGTGGCAGCCCGCCGCGGGACGCGGTAATGGGGAAACAGCGGAAGGATCGTAATTCAGACCGCGCGGCGCCGGGACCGCGGCGACGGCCGGGCCTCGAGCCACGACGTGAAAGCCGTCAAAGCTCCACGGTCCAAAGCAATTTCGTAACCCCTGCGCCGTTCGGGACTGTTGTCACGCAGCTCGAGAATGACCGTCTGATCGGTCATGATGTCGAATTCGTCGCCCCGCGGGGCGCGGCGCCCGACGACTTCCAGGCCACGACGGGACAGTCTGCGGTCGGGCCACCAGCGCAGGCTCGACAAACGATAAAAGCCGGCCTCACCACCGCGGTAGCGCATGACTCCATGCCGCCACCCGTGGCCGCCGGCAGCTGGGTAGTCGCGCAGGATGGCGGCGGTGCCGCCAACCTGACGCAACTTCCACAAGCGATAACTCAGTGCGGCAACAGCCAGCACCAACACGCCGACGAGCGCGACCATCATCAACATGGACGCGCTCATCGGGGTATCAGTCGAGCTGGCCTACGGCGCGCAGACGCGCCCGGCCCCACGCAGCGGTCGCCTCGTCGTCAGACGCGGCATCGGCCTTGGCCGCATGCGCATCGATCTCCGACTCCAGCGCCGCATCTTCCACGAGAATCCGCACGGTCTCCTCGGTCACCGAGAGGAACCCACCGGACACCGCGATCCGCAGATCATCCTCGCCCTCGCGCTCGACCCGGACCATCGCGTCCTCGACCAGCTGGCCGACCAACGGGATGTGCCGGGGCAGGATGCCGATCTCGCCGGCGGTGGTGCGAGTGAAGACGAATGTGGCCTTGCCCGTCCACAGCGCGCGCTCGACGGCGACGATCTCGACGTCCATTTCGGCCATGTCACACCACCTTTCGACTGTGTTGTTTGCTCTTCGCGCAAGCGCTCAGCGCATGGGTAACCAACGAGATCACAGCTTGGCGCCGAGGCTTTCGGCCTTCTTCGCCAGGTCGTCGAGACCACCGATGAGGAAGAACGCCTGCTCCGGCAGGTGGTCGAAGTCGCCCTTGGCGAGACGGTCGAACGCCTCGATGGTCTCCTTCAGCGGCACCGTCGAACCCGGCTGGCCGGTGAACTGCTCGGCGGCCATCATGTTCTGGCTCAGGAAGCGCTCGATCTTACGCGCGCGGTACACCAGCACCTTGTCCTCTTCCGACAGCTCGTCGATACCGAGGATGGCGATGATGTCCTGAAGGTCCTTGTAGCGCTGCAGGATTCGGATGACTTCCTGAGCAACCCGGTAGTGCTCGTCGCCGACGACGCTGGGGTGCAGGATCGTCGAGGACGACGCCAGCGGGTCCACGGCCGGGAAGATGCCCTTGGAGAACACCGCACGAGAGAGCTCGGTGGTGGCGTCCAGGTGGGCGAACGTGGTGGCCGGGGCCGGGTCGGTGTAGTCGTCGGCGGGCACGTACACGGCCTGCATCGAGGTGATGGAACGACCACGGGTCGAGGTGATGCGCTCCTGAAGCTCACCCATCTCGTCGGCCAGCGTCGGCTGGTAACCCACGGCCGAAGGCATACGACCCAGCAGGGTCGAAACCTCGGAACCGGCCTGGGTGAACCGGAAGATGTTGTCGATGAAGAGCAGCACGTCCTGGTTCTGCTCGTCGCGGAAGTACTCGGCCATGGTCAGGGCCGACAGGGCGACGCGCATACGAGTGCCTGGCGGCTCGTCCATCTGGCCGAACACCAGGGCGGTGTCCTTGAGCACGTTCGCGTCCGCGAGCTCGACCCACAGGTCGTTGCCCTCACGGGTGCGCTCACCGACGCCGGCGAACACCGAGGTACCACCGAAGTTGCGGGCGATACGGTTGATCATCTCCTGGATCAGAACCGTCTTACCCACACCGGCACCACCGAACAGGGCGATCTTGCCACCACGCACGTACGGCGTGAGCAGGTCGACGACCTTCAGACCGGTCTCCAGCATCTCGGTGCGGGGCTCCAGGTCGGCGAAGGCCGGCGGCTTGCGGTGGATGGACCAGTGCTCGAACTCCTTGCCGTAACCCGGCTCGTCGAGGCAGTCACCCAGAGCGTTGAACACGTGGCCCTTGACGCCGTCGCCGACGGGCACCGAGATCGAGGCACCGGTGTCGCGGACGTCGGTGCCACGCACCAGGCCGTCGGTCGGCTGCATCGAGATGCAGCGCACCAGATGGTCACCGAGGTGCTGGGCGACCTCGAGGGTCAGGGTCTTGGCCAGCGCACCGAAGGTGATGTCGGCGTGCAGGGCGTTGAACAGTTCGGGCACCGAGCCACGCGGGAATTCGATGTCCACCACCGGGCCGGTGATGCGAACCACGCGACCAGTGGTCTTGGTCTCTACAGCAGAAGTCATATCTCTCTTCGCTTCCTACGGGGCCTATTTCGCGTCGGCCAGCGCATTGGCGCCACCGACGATTTCGCTGATTTCCTGGGTGATCTGGGCCTGGCGCTCGCGGTTCGCGGCGAGGGTCAGGGCCTTGATCAGGTCGTCGGCGTTGTCCGTTGCCGACTTCATGGCGCGTCGACGCGAAGCCGACTCCGAGGCCGCGGCCTCAAGCAGTGCCGCGTAGACACGCGTCGCGATGTACCGCGGCAGCAGCGCATCGAACAACGTGTCCGCACTCGGCTCGAACGAGTACAGCGTGTGGACGCCGGTCGGCTCCCCCGTGTACTCGACGGCCAGCGGTGCGATCCGCACGGCCTCGGCGGTCTGCGACAGCATCGACTTGAACTCTGTCGAGACGATGTGCAGTTCGTCGACACCCAAGATGCCGTCGGCTCCCGGTCCGTCACCCTGGTCATCGGCACCCGCCATGAATGCCGATACCAGCGTGTCGGCGATCTCCTTGGCGTTGACGTACTCCGGACGCTCCGAGAAACCGGTCCAGGACTCGATGACCGAACGCCCGCGGAAGCTGTAGTAGCCCAAGGCCTTTCGGCCGACCACATACAGCACCGGTTCCTTGCCCTCTTCACGCAACAGCGAGAACAGTTCCTCGGCCCGGCGCAGCACGTTGGCGTTGTAGCCGCCGCACAGGCCGCGGTCCGACGACACCACCAGCACCCCGGCACGCCGGGGATTCTCCCGCTCGACGAGCAGCGGGTGATCCAGCGCGCTGGCTCCCGCAAGCTCGGTGAGCATGTTGGTAATCTCAGTTGCGTAGGGCCGGGCTGCATCAACCCGGGCCTGCGCCTTGGCGATCCGCGACGTGGCGATCAGCTCCTGCGCCTTCGTGATCTTCTTGATCGACGAGGCGGATTTGATACGTCCGCGTAGCTCGCGCAGTGTGGCTGCCATTGGTTACCTAGGCCTTCTTCGGTGCCGGCTTGTGGACCTTCACCGACTCCTGGCCGAGGTCAGCGGGATCCAGTGCCTCGGCAGCGGCTTCCTTGACGACGACCGAGCTGCCGTCGGTGGCGGCGAAGCCCTTCTTGAACTCGTTGATGACCGAGACCAGCTTCTCCTCGTTCTCCTCGGAGAGCTTCTTCGTCGACTTGATGCCGTCGAGGATGTCGGCGTGGCTGGCCTTCACGTGCTCCAGCAGCTCCGCAGAGAAACGTGAAACGTCCTCGACCGGAACCGAATCCAGGTGGCCCTGAGTGCCGAGGAAGATCTCGATGACCTGGTCCTCGACCGCCAGCGGGCTGTACTGCGGCTGCTTGAGCAGCTCGACCAGGCGAACACCGCGGTCCAGCTGAGCCTTCGAAGCGGCGTCCAGGTCCGAGGCGAACGCCGCGAAGGCCTCCAGCTCGCGGTACTGCGACAGGTCCAGACGCAGCGAGCCCGCCACTTCCTTCATGGCCTTGATCTGGGCGGCACCACCGACGCGGGACACCGACACACCGACGTTCACGGCCGGGCGAACACCCTGGTTGAACAGGTCGGACTCCAGGAAGCACTGGCCGTCGGTGATCGAGATGACGTTGGTCGGAATGAACGCCGAGATGTCGTTGGCCTTGGTCTCGATCACCGGCAGACCCGTCATCGAACCACCACCGAGCTCGTCGGACAGCTTCGCGCAACGCTCCAGCAGACGGGAGTGCAAGTAGAAGACGTCACCCGGGAAGGCTTCGCGGCCCGGCGGGCGACGCAGCAGCAGCGAGATGGCGCGGTAGGCGTCGGCCTGCTTGGACAGGTCGTCGAACACGATCAGGACGTGCTTGCCGTTGTACATCCAGTGCTGGCCGATGGCCGAACCGGTGTACGGGGCCAGCCACTTGAAGCCGGCGGGGTCAGAGGCGGGAGCCGCGACGATGGTCGTGTACTCCATGGCGCCACCCTCTTCCAGCGCACGCTTCACGCTGGCGATGGTGGTGCCCTTCTGGCCGATAGCGACGTAGACGCAGCGCACCTGCTGCTTCGGGTCGCCGGTCTCCCAGGCCTCGCGCTGGTTCAGGATGGTGTCGACGCAGACGGCGGTCTTGCCGGTCTTGCGGTCACCGATGATGAGCTGGCGCTGGCCGCGGCCGATCGGGGTCATGGCGTCGATGGCCTTGATACCGGTCTGCAGCGGCTCGCTGACGCTCTGGCGCTGCACGACCGACGGGGCCTGGAGCTCGAGGGCACGACGGGTCTCGGCCTTGATCTCGCCCTGACCGTCGATGGGCTCACCCAGCGGGTTGATGACGCGGCCGAGGAACTCATCGCCGACCGGCACCGAGAGCACCTCTCCGGTGCGCTTGACCTGCTGGCCCTCTTCGATCTTCGCGAAATCACCCAAGATGACCGCACCGACGCTGTGCTCGTCGAGGTTCAGGGCCACGCCCAGAACACCGCCGGGGAACTCGAGGAGCTCCTGCGTCATAACCGAGGGCAGACCCTCGACGTGTGCGATGCCGTCACCGGCGTCGACGACAGTGCCGATCTCTTCACGATCGGTCGAGGCCGAGAACGTCGTTACGTAGTTCTCGATGGCACCTTCGATATCAGCAGCCGAGATTGTCAACTCTGCCATGGTTTTTGGTCTTCCTAGTCTTGGGTGTTTCGGAGTTAGTCGGGCAGCCGATTGGAGGCGGCAGCCAGTCGTGACGAGATGGAGCCGTCGATCACCTCGTCACCGACGGTGATGGTCAGACCACCGAGGAGGCTCGGATCGACATGCAGCTGGACGGACACCGGGTGGCCGTAGATGCGGGTCAGGACCGACGCGAGTCGGGTCCGCTGGGCATCGGACAGCGCCGCGGCAGCCTCCACGTGGGCAACAACCTCACCGCGGCGGGCGACTGCCAGCTCGGCCAGATCGAGGACCGCCTGGTCGGCACGTTCGCCGCGCAGCAGGCTCACGGTCTGCGTCAGCAGCGCCTTGACGGTGCTGTTGAGCGAGCCGTGGGCACCGGTAAGCACGTTGTCCAGCAAGGCAACTCGGCCGTCGACCGGAGTGCCGTAGTCACCGAGCAGCGTCGACAGGCGCGGCTGCGCGTCCAGCACACGGCTGAACCGGAACAGCTGGTCCTCGACCTCGGCGACCTCACCGTTGACCTCGGCCCGTTTGATCAGCGCCAGGCGAGCGACGTGCTCGATGGCGTCGACCAGATCGGGCTGCTCCGACCACCGCGACGACACCGCGGAGCGCAGCAGCTCCAGAGCGGGGGCGCCGATCTTGCCGGACAGCACCGCATCCAGCAGGGTGACCTTGGGGGCCGCGTCGTCGGCGGGTTCGGCCAGGTGCCGGGCGAGGTTGACCTCGGTCAGCAGCAGCCGGGTGACGGCAGCCAGATCATCGGCCAGCGCGGTCAGCGCCGCCGCATCGAGACTGCCTGCAGTGGCGTCGAACTTGGTGACCAGCGCGTTCAGTGAATCCCGGCTCGCGGCCCGCAGCTTCACCTCGGCGTGGGTACCGACCTCAGCGGCGGACGGCGCCATCTGTTCCAGATCCGCGAGGAAGCGGTCCACGGTGCCGGCCTGAGCGGCGGGCTCGGCGACGTACCGGCGCACCAGTTCGTCGGCCTTGGCCACCGACTCCGCGCCCAGCTCCTGACGGAGCTCGCGGATCACGCCCTGGCGCATCAACTCGACGTGCTGGCCGCCCTGCGCCTTGATCCGCTCAGCGTCGATAGCGGCCTGCTCGGTGAGCTGCTCGACGATGCGCTGCGAATCGTGCCGGGCCTCGTCGGTCACCTTGGCCGACTCTGCATTGGCGTCGGCGAGAGCCTTGGCGTGCATCTTGTCGGCGTCGGCGAGTTTCTGTGCAGCTTCGGCACTTTCGGCCAGCGCGACACGAACGGCTTCCTGCTGCTTGGCCATCAAGCCCTTCACCGGAGGCACGACGTACTTCCAGATGATGAACACGATGACGGCAAAGCCGATCAGCTGCCCGATGAAGATTTCCATCTAGTGGCTCCCGCCTGATTTCACGTCAGATGCCAACTCCACACCGAGGATGCGGCTCGCCAGCGTCTGGGACAGGTTGTCGACCGACGACTGCAGTTCGGCCTCTGTGGACTGCCGCTGCGCGGACAGTGCCTGGTCGGCACCTTTGAGGGTTTCGGCCACCTCACCACTTGCCGCTGCACGCGCCTGGTCGACGACCTTGCGGCCCTCGTTGCGGGCCTCGTCACGGATGGCCGAAGCCTCCGTGCGGGCACCCGCCATCGCCGCGTTGTAGTCCGCCTCTGCGGCGGCCACCTGCTCAGCCGACTTCCGGTTGTCAGCAGCGGTCTTGGCCAGCATTTCCTCGCGTTCGACCAAGACCTTGCTGATCGGTGGCACAACCCACTTGCCGATCACGCCGAGCACGATCAGGAAGATGATCAGCACGACGAAGAAGGTCGCGTTGGGGATCAGGAAGTTCTGACCCCCGCCACCTTCTGCTGCTGCCTGGCCCGAGGCCAGGATGGTTGCGCTCAATTCACCCATGTCGACGGATTACGACAGGCCCGGGGTGGCGAACACGAAGAGCGCCATGAAGGCCAGGTTGATGAAGTACGCGGCTTCCACCAGACCGACGGTGATGAAGAACGGGGTGAACAGGCGGCCCTGGGCCTCCGGCTGGCGGGCGATGCCCGAGATCAGCGCGTTACCGGCGATACCGTCACCGATACCGGCACCGATGGCGCCACCGGCCATGATCAAGCCACCGCCGATGAGGGCGCCCTGGATGATAGTGGCGTTCGTTGCTGCGTCGGCCATTCTCTTTTTCCTCCTTGGTAACTGGTAGCTGCGCTACCAGGGTCTTATTTGTGGTTCCTACAGGTCTTGCGGGACTTAGTGGTGCTCGTCGAGTTCCATCGACTGGCTGAAGTACAAGATGGTCAGCAGCGCGAAGATGAACGCCTGGATCAGACCGACGAACAGGTCGAAGGTCTTCCAGATGGCGTTCGGCGCCCACTGCACGTACCAGGGGAACATCGCGATCAGGGCGACCAGGATGCCGCCGGCGAACATGTTTCCGAAGAGTCGCAGAGACAGCGAGACCGGCTTGGCGATCTCCTCGACGATGTTGATCGGAGCCAGGACCGCGACGTGACCCTTCAGCAGCTTCTTGAAGTGGCCGAACACACCCCGGCGCCAGATGCCCGCAGCGTGGTAGCAGAGGAACACGAACAGCGCGAGCGCCAACACGTAGTTGATGTCCGACGCCGGCGGGGCCAGCAGCTCCTTAGCGCCACCGTCTTCCCCACCGAACTGCACCGGCAGGACCGAGAGCCAGTTGGAGATCAGGATGAAGGTGAAGATCGTGACGGCCAGCGGCAGCACGAACGGAGCGACCTTCATACCGATCGCAGTCTCGATCTGCTGGCGCATCTGGATGGTGATGGCCTCGAAGAACAGCTGAACACCGCCGGGCACTCCGGTGGAGGTCACCTTCGCCTTCACGAAGAAGGCCAACGCGATGACGATGACCGCGGCCACGCTGGTGGCGATGATCGTGTCGACGTTGAAGGTGTAGCCCCACAGCTCGTGCTGCTCGTGGTGGCCGACCTCGATGGCGGCCTCGGCGGCGAATTGTTGAATCACTTGGGTCGTCAGTCCTTTGCTTCTGATCCGTCGTGTGCTTCTGGTTGGTCGGCACCGGCACCACCGTCACGCTGGCCGGCGCGGACCTTCTTCATCACCGGCAATGCGGTGCTCATGACAAGAATCGCCTGGAACAGCGCCACCCCGAAGAGGACACCGATACCGGCCGGCTTGAAGAACCAGGTGATCAGCAGGGCGATCACCGAGATGACCACCAGCCGCATCGCGGAGTTGGCTGCCATCTGCATCTTCAGGGGGTGATCCTTGGCGGTGACCTTGGCGACCGCGCGACGGACCATCAGGGCGTTGGTCAGACCGAGCGCCATTCCCAGACCGAAGAAGGCGCCGAACTTGAGATTGCCGCTCACTGCGTAGCCGCCGCCGAGCGCGATGGCCGTCACGAGGAGCGAGACAGCAAACAAACGCACGGGCCGAAAAGCCACTGCCGGCAACACCAAAGGCGCGTCCTGCGCTGGTGTCGTCATGGTGTTCACCTCAATCCCGCGGTCACGAGTGCCGTCCCCATATACCTGGCAATCCTGTGTGCGTGCCCACAGAGCGTATCGAAGGTCACATCGAGCGCGTCGGGCACACTGGAATCACCCAAGGGGAAGCTCCCTTTGTCGGTCGTCATTCGGCGCCGATCGGCTTGTGCGAACCGATGGGCCGGGCCGGCAACCCGCGAGGTTTTTCGGGTTCTGCCAGAACCGTACCACATGGTGGGCACCCAAAAACGGGCACCTACTACTTTTTGTCGTACTCGCCTTCTGGCAGGTCATCGCGCCGCCGCAGGAGCGGAATCAGGGTGAAAACAGCGGCCAGCAGGATGGCCCCGAGCATCACCGCACCCGTGTATCGGGGGTCGAAGAAAATGGTGCTGGCCGCCCCCAGCGCCACGATGCCCACCCATAGGTAGATGAGCAGGACGACGCGGCGGTGCGAGTGGCCGATCTGCAGCAGCCGATGGTGCAGATGCATCTTGTCGGGACTGAACGGGCTCAGGCCGGCCCGGGTACGACGGACGATCGCCAGCAGCATGTCGAGGGCGGGCACGAACATCACCGCAACCACCAACAGGAACGGCGACAGCAAAGCAAACACGTCGCGCGCGCCGTAGGCGTTCTGGGAAATCGGACCGGCTGCGGTGGTCGACGCGGCAGCCAGCATCAGGCCGATCAGCATGGACCCGGAATCCCCCATGAAGATGCGGGCCGGATGGAAGTTGTGCGGCAGGAAACCCAGACACGCGCCGGCAAGCACCACCGAGATGACGGCCGGCGGGTAGAACAGCACGTCACCGCCGTGGTCACGCAGCAGCCCCACCGAGAAGATGCAGATGGCCGACGCGGTGATGAGACCGAGCCCGGCAGCCAGGCCGTCGAGCCCGTCGACGAAGTTCATCGCGTTGACGATCGACACCGTCAGCGCCAGGGTCAGCAGGATGGACGACGCCTGGTCCAGCACGATGGTGCCGACGCCGCCGATCGGGATGTACAGCACACTCCACGCGACACCCATGGTGACCAGGACGCTGGCCGCGGTGATCTGGCCCGCGAACTTGGTCAGCGCGTCCAGGCCCCAGCGGTCGTCGATCAGGCCGATGAGCATGATCAGGCCGCCCGCCACCACGACCGCCGGCATACCCGACGAATAGACGAAACCTCGCGTCAGGGCGGGCAATTGGGAGGCCAGCAGAACGGCGGCGACCACCCCGATGTACATGGCCAGCCCGCCCATGCGCGGGACCGGCTGGACGTGGACGTCACGTTCGCGCGGGTAGGCGACCGCACCGAACCGGAAGGCCAGCGCCCGCACCCAGCCGGTGGCGAAGTAGGTGATGATCGCCGCGGTGAGACCGACCAGCACCAGCTCCCGGAGCGGGACCCCGGTGCCCCGGTCGATCTGCGCGAGCAGCCGGCCTGCGTCGGCAACTACGGTCACGACATCTCGCCGGTCAGGGACTCCAGTTCGACGCCGAGCACGTCGGCGATCTGCGCGACGGAGATCGGTCCTTCGCGCAGCACCCGCGGGGTCGCGCTGGTGAGGTCGACGATCGTGGACGCGGCCTGCTTGGTCGCCGGTCCGGCGTCCAGGTACACCTCGACCTTGTCGCCCAGCTGCGCCCGCGCCTCCTCTGCGTTGACGGCGGGCGGCTGGCCGGAGATGTTGGCGCTGGACACAGCCATGGGGCCGACCTCGCGCAACAGCTCGATGGCCACGGGGTGCAGTGGCATGCGCAGCATGACGCTGCCGTTGGTGTCACCGAGGTCCCACGACAACGACGGGGCCTGGCGCACCACCAGGCTCAACGCGCCCGGCCAGAACGCCTCGATCAGGTCGCGCGCAGACGGCGGCACGGAGTAGACCAGGCCGTCGATGGTGCGCCAGGAGCCGACCAGGACCGGGACCGGCATGTTGCGACCCCTCCCCTTTGCGGCCAGCAGCGCCGCCACCGCCTCGCCGTTGAAGGCGTCGGCGCCGAGCCCGTAGACGGTGTCGGTGGGCAGCACGACCAGGCGACCGCCCTTGAGCGCACTGATCGCCGAGGCAATCCCAGTGCCGCGCTTGGCCGCATCGCCGCAGTCGAACGTCTCCATCTATGACTCCTCACGCAAGCATTCGTCGGTTGCCATGACCCGTTTACCGTCGAGTCGCGGTGACGAACCGGGGCCGCCCGGTCAGATCGCTCCGCGCGGTGATGCCTCCGAACGTACCGTCGCGCTCCAACGCGGCCACCACCTGATCGGCCGTGGTGTCGTCGTGCTCGATGCCCAACGCGCCGCCGGGCCGTAGCAAGCGCGCCGCCAGCGCGATGATCGGCACGATGACCGACATGCCGTCGGGCCCGCCGAACAGGGCCGCGGCCGGGTCGTGGTCGATGACTTCGGGATCGAGCTCGGCACCGTCCGGGATGTACGGCGGGTTGGATACCAGCAGGTCCACTGTGCCGTCCCTGTCTGCCAGCAGGCTGGGAACAGTGACGTCGGCCTCCAGCACCTCGACGGCGGTGCCGGCACAGTTGCGCCGGGCGTAGACCAGGGCCTCCGGGGATTTCTCGACGGCCACGATCTTCGCCTGCGGCCAGGTGTGCGCCAACGCCAACGCCAGCGCGCCCGATCCGGTGCACAGGTCCACGATCACCGAGTTCGGCGGCACCGGCTGCTTCATGGCCCACTCCAGCAGTGCCTCGGTCTCCGGGCGGGGAATGAACACTCCCGGGCCGACTTGCACCTCCACCGGACCGAATGCGGCCGTTCCGACCAAGTGCTGCAAGGGAATTCGCTGCGCGCGACGTTCCACCAGGTCACGGAAATGCGCGTAGAACGCGGCGTCGGGCTCGGCGAACATCACCCGGGCGCGGTCAACCCCGGCAGCGTGCGCGGCAAGGTATTCGGCGTCGACCCGGGCGGAGTCGACGCCCGCGGCGGCCAGCACGGCCGCCGCGTCAGCGATCGCTTGTCGGACGGAGCTCACTCTTGCGGGTCACTCCTGCGCGAGCCGGGCCTGCTTGTCGGCGGCCGCCAGGGCGTCGAGCAGCGCGTCCATGTCGCCGTCGAGCACCTGGTCGAGGTTGTGGGCCTTGAAGTTGATGCGGTGATCGGCGATCCGGTTCTCGGGGAAGTTGTAGGTCCGGATGCGCTCGCTGCGGTCGACGGTGCGGATCTGGCTGGCGCGGTCGGCGGACGCGTCCGCCGAGGCCTGCTCTTCGGCCAGCGCCTGCAGCCGGGCGGCGAGCACCACCATGGCGCGGGCCTTGTTCTGCAGCTGCGAGCGCTCGTTCTGGCAGGTGACGACGATGCCGGTGGGCAGGTGCGTGATGCGGACCGCCGAGTCGGTGGTGTTGACGCCCTGACCGCCCTTGCCCGACGACCGGTAGACGTCGATACGCAGGTCGGATTCGTCGATCTGGACCTGCTCGACGTCCTCGGGCTCCGGGTAGACCAGGACGCCGGCTGCCGAGGTGTGCACGCGACCCTGGGATTCGGTGACGGGCACGCGCTGCACGCGATGGACACCGCCCTCGAATTTCATGCGCGACCACACGCCGTCGGCCGAGTCGCCCTTGCTGGCGATGGTGATGGTGGCGTCCTTGTAGCCGCCGAGGTCCGACCAGGTCTCGTCGAGCACCGTCACGGTCCAACCGTGGCGCTCGGCGTAGCGGATGTACATGCGCGCAAGGTCGGCTGCGAAAAGGGCCGATTCCTCGCCGCCCTCACCGGACTTCACCTCGAGGACGACGTCGTCGGCGTCGTGCGGATCACGCGGGGCCAGCAGGTCGGTCAGCTTGGCGTCGAGTTCGGCGACGCGGGCCTCCAGCTCGGGCACCTCCGCGGCGAACGCGGCGTCCTCGGCGGCCAGCTCGCGGGCCGCTTCGAGGTCACCCCGGGCAGCCTCGAGCTTGCGATAGGTGACGACGATGGGCGACACCTGCGCGAACCGGCGACCGACCTTGCGGGCCGCGCCGGCATCAGCGTGCAGGTTCGGGTCGCCCAGCTGCCGTTCGAGATCGGCGTGCTCGGCCAGCAGTGCCTCGATGCGGGGCGCTGTGTCTGTCTCTGCCACTTGAGGACTCCTGCGGTTGTCTGTGCCGGGTGCCGGATACGAAAACGGCGCCCGGACCTGACGCGAATGCGACAGATCGGGCGCCGTGAACGAAGCTAGCTCTCGGACGCGGCCTTCGAGCCGGTGTTGCGCTTGCCGTACCGCTTCTCGAAGCGGGCCACGCGGCCGCCGGTGTCGAGAAGCTTCTGCTTGCCCGTGTAGAACGGGTGGCACTGCGAGCACACCTCGACCACGATGTGGCCGCTTTCCTTGGTGCTACGAGTCTGGAAGCTGTTGCCGCAACCGCAGACCACGGTGGTCTCGACGTATGCGGGGTGAATACCCGATTTCATTTCATGGTCCTCTGTGATCGATGGCGCCGGGTCGCCCGATTATTCGGACGTGAACCGGAGCCGAGGGGGTTCGGCGGTCCATTATGCCAGGTCAGCCGCCAAGGTCCTAAACGCGTCCGGGCCGCCGACTATTCCTGGGCGCCGCGCCGGCCCAGGTCGGCCAGACGATGCTCCAGGAATCGTCGTTCGGGGTCGGTCGCGGCCAATGTCAGGGCGCGTTCGAACGCGGTTCGCGCCTCGTCGGTCCGGCCCAGGCGCCGCAGCAATTCCGCCCGAGTCGACGGCAGGTAGCGGTAATCGCCCAAGTCAAGCGCGTCGATGAGGTTCAGCGCCCGCCCGGGGTCGCCGGCCTCGGCGATGGCCACCGCGCGATTGAGGGCCACGACGGGCGACCCGGTCAGCTGTTCGAGCCGCTCGTACAAGACCACCACCTCGTCCCAGTCGATCTGCTCCTCGGCCTGCAACGAGGCGATGGCGGCCTGCAGCACATAGGGCCCGCCGGCCAGCCGCAAAGCCAGCGCGCGATCGAGAGCTGCCCGTCCGGCATCGACCTTGGCCTGGTCGTGCACCGTGCGGTCCTGCTCGGCGAGCGGCACCACGCGGCCGTCGACCACCCGGGCCGCTCGTCGCGAATCGTGCAGCAGCATCAGCGCCAGCAGCCCGTAGGCCTCGGGCTCGTCGGCCAACAATTCCGCGAGGAGCCGGCCCAGCCTGATCGCATCGGCAGCCAGGTCACCGCGCTCGGTGAAGCCCTGGTTGAAGATCAGGTAGATCACCGCGAGCACCGCCGCCACCCGGTCGGGCAGCAGCCGGTCCGCCGGCAGGGCGAACGGGATGTTCGTCGCCCTGATCTTGGTCTTGGCGCGGGAGAGCCGGCGCTTCATCGTGTCCTCGGAGACCAGGAACGCGCGCCCGATCTCGGCCGTCGTCAGCCCGCCGAGGGCCCGCAGGGTGAGGGCCACCTGGGCCTCGCGGGCCAGCGCCGGATGGCAGCACATGAAGATGAGCTGCAGGCGTTCGTCGCCGATGGTGCTGTCGTCGAGGTCGATCTCGTCCATGGTCGTCGCCTGTCGATCCGCTTGCAGCAGCCGGGTTTTGGCGCGCAGCGTCTGCTCGCGGCGCAGCCGGTCGACCGCCGCATTGCGTCCGGTCCGCACCAGCCAGGCCACCGGCGCGTCTGGCACGCCGTCGCGGGGCCACCGCTCGGCAGCGCGGACGAACGCCTCCTGCGCGGCATCCTCGGCGAGCTCGAAGTCGCCGAGGATGCCGATGAGCGCGGCCAGGACCC
>NZ_JBYTCM010000025.1:0-70829 GCF_058790275.1 Mycobacterium sp. FW102-FHT13B02 | reverse complement strand
CATCGTTGATCAGTGCCTGGACCCTTCCCGTCGCTTCGCTCGCCCTAGACCTCCCCCGGCACCTCGAAGAGCGGACGAACGCCTCCTGCGCGGCATCCTCGGCGAGCTCGAAGTCGCCGAGGATGCCGATGAGCGCGGCCAGGACCCGGCCCCACTCCCGCGAGAAAACATCGTTGATCAGTGCCTGGACCCTTCCCGTCGCTTCGCTCGCCCTAGACCTCCCCCGGCACCTCGAAGAGCGGACGCACCTCGACGGCGCCGCCGAGGCGCACCGCCGGAATCCGTTGTGCCCATTCCAAGGCTTGGTCGAGGTTGTCGGCGTCGATGACGAAGTAGCCGGCGAAGACCTCTTTGGTGTCGGCGTACGGGCCGTCGGTGATCAGGCCGTCGGCACGCACCGTGGTGGCCGTCTCGACGGGTTGCAGATGGCCGCCGCCGACACACTGCGGCTCGACCCGCAGAGCCATGTACTCCGCGCTCAGCGCGGCCTGCTCGGCTTCGGTCAGCTCCGCGTCGTGACTGCCGGGCCGGGTGTAGATCAGCGTTGCGTATTTCATCGTGGTCTCCTTCAGAGTTGATCGTCCAACAGCAAGGAGACGAACGGGAACCCATCGGGGGGACACGACGGCAGAAATCAGCTTTCGGGCAGCCGGCCGTACTCCGTACCGTCGCGCTTCCACAGCACCCGGCCGGCCGGATCCGCGCCCAGGGCGACCAGTTCCCGCTTGAGAATCTTGTTGGTCGCGGTGCTGGGCAGGTCGTCGGCCAGCCAGACGTGCCGCGGCCAGGCCTTCGGTGACAGGTCCGGCTGCGCGGCCAGGAACTCCGCGAACGGCTTCGGGTCAAGGGTCTGACCATCGCGCAGCACCATGGCCGCCATGACCTGGTCGCCGACGAACTCGTCAGGCACCGGGTACACGGCGACCCGACTGATCACCGGGTGCCGCAACAGGATTCGCTCGATGGGCGCCGCGGTGATGTTCTCCCCGTCCACCCGCATCCAGTCGGCGGTTCGGCCGGCCAGGTAGATCCAGCCGTCCGCGTCGCGGTAGGCCAGGTCGCCCGACCAGTACATGCCGTGCCGCAGCCGCTCATCGGTGGCGCCCTGGTCGTTGTGGTAACCGCGGAACATGCCGCTGCCGTTGGTGTTCACCAGCTCGCCGGTGGCTGCCTCGGCGTTGACGAGCGCACCGGCCTCATCGAATCGGGCCACCTCGCATTCCGTGACGGTCTCCGGGTCATAGATGGCCACGCCCGGAAAACCCTGTCCGATACTGCCCGCCGGGGTGCCGTCGGACCGCGTGATGATGATTGCGAGCTCGGTCGAGCCGAAGCCGTCCCACACGTCGCAGTCGAAGCGGCGGCTGAATTCGTCGATGTCGCGGTCGGCGGCCTCATTACCGAACGCCACTCGCAGCGGGTTGTCGTGGTCGTCGGGCTGCTCGGCGGTCGCCAGGATGTAAGCCAGCGGCTTGCCGACGTAGTTCATGTAGGTCGCGCCGTAGCGGCGGATGTCCGGGAGGAAGCTCGAGGCGGAGAACTGCGCGGGCGCCATCGCCGCTCCGGATCCGAGTGCGACGCCCCAGCCTGCGTAGACGCCGTTGGAGTGGAACAGCGGCATCGCCAGGTAGCAGGTGTCGGCCTCGGTGAGGCCGTAGCGCTGAACGAGTGCCGCGGCGGAGAACAGCACGATGGAATGGGCCACCTCGACGGCCTTGGGCTCACCGCTGGTGCCCGAGGTGAAGATCATCATGAAGGTGTCGTCGGGTCCGACTTCACGATGCGGGGTCAGGTCCCGCTGCGGCCACTCGGTCGCGGTGACGTCGATGACGGTGACGCCCGGCAGGTTGACGTCCTGGAGGAGCTCTCGACCTGCCCGATCCACGAGCACAATCTGACATTCGACGCGCGCGATGTCCCGACCCAGCGCCGCACCGCGGCGGGTGGTGTTGATGCCACACAGCACGTAGCCGCCGAGCGCCGCGGCGGCCAGCGCCGTCAGCATCTCAGGGGTGTTACCCAGCAGGGTGCCCACGTGCAGGGGCCGCAGCGGGTCGGCCTGGCTGATCAGGGCGGCGGCCTGTGCCTGCGCTCCGGCCACGTACTCTCGCCAGGTCCAGGCCGTCTCGCCGTACTTGACGGCGACGGTGTCCTGGCCGGCGCGCTCGCGAAGCAACTGCTGAAGGGTGTCCGCCATTTAGGCTCCCGGTGCGGCGGGGGTCACGACAACCACCCGTAGTGAACAGATTCTTGAAAGTGTCTACCATGGTTGAGGGGTAGCGCAATAGCATCTGTGCCCTGGCAGAATCGTCGTTCGCCAGGTTGACATGTGAGGAGATACCCGGTGGCAAGCCCAGAGTCCCCGAGGAGCGTGCGCGATCGACTGATCGACGCCGCTGAAGAGTGCATGCGCGCCAAGGGAATTCGCGCCACGACGGTATCCGAGGTCGCCGAGGCCGCCGGCGTCTCCCGCGGTTGGCTCTACCGGCACTTTCCGGACAAGGTGACGCTGCTGGGCGCGGCGATCGTCCGCCTGAACAACGCCTACTGGTCTGACGCGCACGCCATGCTGGCGTCGATCGAAGGCCTGGACAACCAGATGGTCGCCGGAATCCAGCACGGGCGCACCGCATATGACGATCCCGGCGCCCTGCTGATGAAGCTGCGCGTCGAGGAGCCCGACGAGTTCGCCGCCTGCGCCGGCGCCGGCGTGCAGGGCCTGGTGCCGGACCTCGCCGATTTCTGGTCCCGCTATCTGGTCGCCGCCCGCGACAACGGCGAAATCCACCCCGACACCGATATCGATGACGCCGCCGAGTGGGTCGCGCGCGTCATCCTGTCGCTGGCGACGATGCCCGGGCAGCGGCTGGACGCCAACAACGCCGACGAGCTGCTTGCACACGTGCGCCGCTACGTGATGCCGGGGTTGAAGGCCCAGCCGTAACGGTCGCTCCCTCGTCAGAATGCACTGAAGGCCGCAACTCGGGCAGAGTTGCGGCCTTCAGTTTCAAGAACGGCGACGGTTAGTCGTTGTCCATGTTGCCCGGCGCGGTCTTGGAGACCTGAACCAGGAATTCGTAGTTGGTCTTGGTCTTACGCAACTGGCTCATCAACAGGTCGATGGCCTGATGCGGGTCCAGACCAGACAGCACGCGGCGCAGCTTGTGCACCACCGCGAACTCGTCGGTGGACAGCAGCAGTTCGTCCTTACGGGTACCGGACGGGTTGACGTCGACGGCCGGGAACACCCGGCGCTCGGCGATCTTGCGGTCCAGCTTGAGCTCGGCGTTACCCGTGCCCTTGAACTCCTCGAAGATGACGGTGTCACCGGTCGAGCCGGTCTCGACCATCGCGGTGGCGATTATGGTCAGCGAGCCACCGTGCTCGATGTTGCGGGCCGCGCCGAGGAACCGCTTCGGCGGGTACAGGGCGGTGGAGTCCACACCACCGGACAGGATGCGGCCCGACGCCGGCGACGCGTTGTTGTACGCGCGGCCCAGCCGGGTGATCGAGTCCAGCAGCACCACGACGTCCTTGCCCTGCTCGACCAGGCGCTTGGCCCGCTCGATGGCCAGCTCTGCGGCCTGGGTGTGGTCTGACGGCGGACGGTCGAAGGTCGAGGCGATGACCTCACCCTTCACCGAGCGCTGCATGTCGGTGACCTCTTCCGGACGCTCGTCGACGAGCACCACCATCAGGTGGCATTCCGGATTGTTCTGGGTGATCGCGTTGGCGATGTCCTGCATGATCGTCGTCTTACCGGCCTTCGGCGGGGACACGATCAGCGCGCGCTGGCCCTTACCGATCGGCATGATCAGGTCGATCACACGCGTGGTCAGCCGGTCGGGCGTGGTCTCCAGGCGTAGACGCTGGTTCGGGTACAGCGGGGTGAGCTTCTGGAAGTCCGGCCGGTTCTTGGCGTTCTCCACGGGGCCGCCGTTGACACTGTCGAGGCGGACCAGCGGATTGAACTTCTGACGCGGGTTGTTCCCACCGCCGGTGTTCTCGCCCTCGCGCGCCACCCGCACGGCGCCGGTCACCGCGTCACCGCGGCGCAGGCCGTTCTTGCGGACCATGTTCATCGAGACGTAGACGTCGTTCGGTCCCGCCAGATAGCCCGAGGTGCGGACGAACGCGTAGTTGTCCAGCACATCCAGGATGCCGGCGACCGGCTGCAGGACGTCGTCCTCGCGCAGTTCGGTCTCGGCGTTCCCGCCCTGGTTGTCGCCACGTTCGCCACGACGACGACGGTCGCGGTCCCGGAACCGACGGCCACGACGGCCCTGACGGCTGTCGTCATCGTCATCGTCGTTGTTGGAGTTGTTGTTGGCGTTGCCACCCTGGGCGCGGTTGCCACCCTGGTTGTCGCCACCGCGGTTGCGGTCGCGGTTGCCACCCTGGTCACGGTTGCCGCCCTGGTCGCGATTGCCACCCTGGTCGCGATTGCCACCCTGGTTACCTTCGGACTTGTTGCCGCCCTGGTTGCTGTTGTCCGCGTTCCGGTCGCGGTTGCGCTCCTCGCGAGGTGCCTCGGCGGTGTCCGCGTTCTCGGCCTTGCCAGCGGTCTTGTCGCCGGCATCGCCGGATTCGCCCTCGCCGGGCCCGCCGGCACGGCGCGATGCGCCACGGCGCTCGCGACGCGGCGGCTGCTCGGCAGCGGGCGCGTCAGCAGCGGCTTCACCGGCGTTGTTCGCGGCCGGAGCCTGAGCTTCCTTGACCTCGGTGGCGGCGTCGCTGCCGTTCACGGCCTCGGTGGCCTTGGTTTCGTTCTTGGCTTCGGCCTTGGGCTCGGCCTTGGGCTCGGCCTTGGGCTCGGCGGCCTTGGCGGCCTTGACCTCGGCCTTGGCGCCGTTGGCCTCGCCGCGGTGTTCGCGGATGGCGGCGATCAGTTCGCTCTTGCGCATGCCGGAGGTGCCCTTGACGCCGGCTTCGGCGGCGAGCGCACGCAGGTCGGGGAGCAGAAGACTGGTCAGCGATCCAGAGCGTCCGGCCGCCGGGGCTTCAGTTACCGGGGCATCGGTATTGCCGTCGGCGGTGAAGAGGTCCGTATCAGTCACGGATTTCCTTTCTGTGCCCTCGCGCGTCTGATCAGGCGAGGGTTGGGTTCGCAGTCGGACGGCTTCCCCGAACCGCATTCGTCAAATGCCCTGGTCAGCTGAGGCAATGCAACAGCCACGCACCGGGATTTGCCGCCGTGCGGCGAACCATCAGTCCACGAGTTGAACATCAAAGAGAAGAGTGGTCGTCCTACCGTAGGCGCAGGTACTAGAGCCTGCGATTGCTGGACGTTGCGAGAATATCTCTGATCCGACAATGAAGCAAGAAAGGCCACTCCGGCGTGTGCTTTTCCGTTAGACGCCGGCACCGACGATCCAGCGAACCCCTTGGCCCACTGCCATCTTTTCGACTGCGAACCCGTTGGCAGCGCCGAACTCGAGGACTTCGGCGGGCAATTCGGGTTCAGTGCTGAATGCGATAACCGCAGGTCCAGCACCGGAAAGCACCGCTGCCACACCAGAACGCCGGAGCATCGCCAGATATTCCGCGGAGGCCGGCATGGCCGCGGCGCGCTGCGGCTGATGCATCACGTCTTCGGTGGCTGCCATCAGCAAATCCGGGCGCTGCGTCAGCGCCACCACCAACAGCGCGGCGCGGCTGACGTTGAAGGTGGCGTCCGAATGCGCGATGAGCTCCGGGAGCACTGCCCGGGTCTCCGCGGTCGAGGAGCGCACCTGCGGGATGGCCGGGAACAGGTGGATGTCGGGATGCAGCGTCAGCGGTGCGGCTGCGTAGGTGGGACCGGGTGCGGTCCAGGACACGACGGCACCGCCCAGCACGGCGGCGGAAGCGTTGTCGGGATGGCCTTCGAACTCCGACGCCAGTTGAACCAGCTGCTCGAGCGTCAGCGGCTTCGAACCTGATTGCGCGATAAGACCATTGGCGACGGCCAAGCCGCCGACCACCGCGGCCGCCGACGAACCAAGACCGCGCGAATGCGGAATGACGTTGCGGCACTTGATGTTCAGACCGGGAACCGAGACACCACCGACTGCCAGTCCACGCCGAATCGCCCGCACGACCAGATGGGACTCATCGTCGGGAACCTGCCCGGCCCCCTCCCCCGTCACCTCGATGACGAGGCCGGAATCGGTTGTCTCTGCCTGAATTTCGTCGTACAGGCTCAACGCCAGGCCCAGACTGTCGAAGCCGGGGCCCAGATTGGCACTCGAGGCGGGGACGACGGCGGTGGCGAGCAGGCCGGCGGGCAGGTTCTCGGTCACTGGTGTCAGACCAGTCCGAGCTGTTCGACCACAGCGGTCGGATCGACCGGGATGGCCTTGACCTCGGGCATGCCCTTGAGCGCGGTGTCGGGGTCCTTCAGGCCATTGCCGGTGACGGTGCACACCACGGTCGAGCCGGGCTTGACCCAGCCGTCCTCGATGGACTTGAGCAGGCCGGCGATGCTGGCGGCCGAGGCCGGCTCCACGAACACGCCTTCGGCCTTGGCGACCAGGTGGTACGCGGCGAGGATCTCTTCGTCGGTGGCGGCGAGGAAGCGGCCATCCGACTGCTCCTTGGCGGCGACGGCGCCGTCCCACGAAGCCGGCGAACCGATTCGGATCGCGGTCGCGATGGTCTCGGGGTTCTTGACGGGCTCACCGAGCACCAGCGGCGCCGCGCCGGCGGCCTGCGTGCCGAGCATGCGGGGCAGCCGGTCGGAGACGCCGTCGCGGTGGTATTCGCTGTAACCGCGCCAGTAGGCGGTGATGTTGCCGGCGTTGCCGACGGGCAGCGAGTGCACGTCAGGCGCGGTGCCGAGCGCGTCGACGATCTCGAACGCCGCCGTCTTCTGCCCCTCGATGCGGACCGGGTTGACGGAGTTCACCAGTGCGATGGTCGGGTACTCGGCGGTCAGCTTGCGGGCCAGCTCCAGACAGTCGTCGAAGTTACCGTCGACCTGAATGATCTTGGCGCCGTGCATGACTGCCTGCGCCAGCTTGCCCATCGCGATCTTGCCCTGCGGGATCAACACCGCGCAGGTGATACCCGCGCGCGCGGCGTACGCGGCCGCCGAGGCCGAGGTGTTGCCGGTGGACGCGCACAGCACGGCCTTCTGGCCGCGCGCCACGGCGTCACTGACGGCCATGGTCATGCCACGGTCCTTGAACGAACCGGTCGGGTTGAGCCCCTCGACCTTCAAATGCACGGTGCAGCCGGTCAGTTCACTCAGCCGCTTGGCGTAGATCAGCGGCGTGCCGCCCTCGAGCAGGGTGACAGGCGTCCAGTTCTCGGTGCCGGGCAGACGGTCCCGGTAGGCCTCGATGAGGCCGGGCCACGGCTTGTGCACGCTCATTACTTACTGGTTCCTTCCATGCGCAGCACGCTGTTGATGCTCTGCACTGCTTCGTGATCGGCGAGGGCCGCAACGGTTTCCGACAAGGCTTCGTCGGTGGCCCGGTGGGTGACCACGACGATGCGGGCGCCGCTGCGCTGACCGACCTCGTCCTCCATGCCCTCCTGGCGGACCTCGGCGATGCTCACCTTGCGTTTGGCGAATTCGGCGGCGACAGAAGACAGCACACCCGGGATGTCCGCGACATTCATGCTGACGTAGTAGCGGGTCTCGATCGCACCGATGGGCGCGATGGGCAGCTTGGCGTACTTGGACTCGCGCGGACCCCGGCCACCCTGTACCCGGTTGCGCGCAGCCATGACCACATCCCCCATCACGGCCGACGCCGTCGGAGCACCACCGGCACCGCGGCCGTAGAACATCAGCTCACCGGCCGCTTCCGCCTCGACGAAGACGGCGTTGAACGCGCCGCTGACCGAGGCCAGCGGGTGCTCCAGCGGCACCAGCGCCGGGTAGACGCGAGCCGAAACCCGTTGCTTGCCTTTACCGGTGGTCAGGCGCTCACAGATGGCGAGCAGCTTGATGGTGCAGCCCAGCGCCTTCGCGGATTCGAAGTCCGCGGCGCTGACCTTGGTCATGCCCTCGCGGTAGACGTCGTCGGCGGTGACCCGGGTGTGGAACGCGATGGACGCCAGGATGGCGGCCTTGGCGGCGGCGTCGTAGCCCTCGACGTCGGCGGTGGGGTCGGCTTCGGCGTAGCCCAGCACGCCGGCTTCGGCGAGTGCGTCGGCGTAGTCGGCGCCGGTCTCGCTCATGGCCGACAGGATGTAGTTGGTGGTGCCGTTGACGATGCCGGCCACCCGGAGCACGACGTCACCCGCAAGGGACTGGGTCAACGGGCGGATCACCGGGATCGCGCCGGCCACGGCGGCTTCGAAATACAAGTCCACGCGCGCCTTTTCGGCCGCCTGGGCGAGTTCGCCGGTCGACTGTGCCATCAGCGCCTTGTTGGCGGTGACCACCGACTTGCCCTGCTCCAGCGCGGTCATGATGGCCTTGCGGGCGGGCTCGACGGGACCCATGAGCTCGATGACGATGTCGACGTCGTCGCGGGAAACCAGCGCTCCGATGTCATCGGTGAGCATGTCGACCGGCACGCCGCGGCCCTTGGCGACCTTGCGGACGCCGACGCCGCGCAGCTCCAGGGGCGCACCGATGCGAGCGGCCAGGTCGTCGGCGCTGTCCTTGATGATCCGGACCACCTCGGTCCCGACGTTCCCGAGTCCGAGAACTGCTACGCCGATTGGCTTTTCACTCATTGACCACTCACCTCCAGGCTCAATAGGTCTTCGATGGTCTCCCGACGCAAGATCAGCCGGGCGTTGCCGCCGCGCACCGCGACGACGGCGGGACGGGTCAGCAGGTTGTACCGGCTGGACATCGAGTAGCAGTAGGCGCCGGTGGCCGCGACTGCGATCAGGTCGCCGGGCGCGAGATCGTCGGACACCCAGGTGTCGCGGACGATGATGTCGCCGGTCTCGCAGTGTTTTCCGACAATCCGGGCCAGCGTCGCCTGCGCGCCGCCGGCGCGCGACACCAGCCGGGCGTCGTACTGCGCGTCGTACAGGGACGGCCGGATGTTGTCGCTCATGCCGCCGTCGACGCTGACGTAGCGCCGGTACTTGTCGGCCGACACGGCAACGTCTTTCACGGTGCCGACCTCGTAGAGCGTGATGGTGCCCGGACCCGCGATGGCCCGGCCCGGCTCCACGACCAGCTTGGGCGTGGGCAGGCCGACGGCCTCGGACTCGGCCTTCACGATGGCTTTGAGCTTGTCGGCCAATTCCTTCATGGGCGGCGGGTCGTCGCTGGGCAGGTATGAGATACCCAGCCCCCCACCGAGATCCATGACGGACATCTGCGCGGTCTTCTCGACACCGAATTCGGCGACCACGTCGCGCAGCAGACCGATGACGCGGTGTGCGGCGATCTCGAAGCCGGCCACGTCGAAGATCTGCGAGCCGACGTGGCAATGCAAGCCGACCAGACGAAGATTGTCAGTGGCGAAGACCTTGCGCACCGCATCCATGGCCGCGCCGCTGGCCAGCGAAAGACCGAACTTCTGGTCCTCGTGGGCGGTGGAGATGAACTCGTGGGTGTGCGCCTCGACGCCGGGGGTCACGCGGACGAGCACGTCCTGCACCACGCCCGCGGCACCGGCGATGGCCTCCAGGCGCTCGATCTCGATTTCGGAGTCCAGCACGATGTGCCCGACGCCGGCCTCGACCGCGGCCGTCAGTTCCGGAACTGATTTGTTGTTGCCGTGCACCGTGATTCGCTCGGCCGGGAACTCGGCGTGCAGGGCCACGGCCAGCTCGCCGCCGGTGGCGACGTCGAGGCACAGGCCTTCCTGCGCGACCCAGCGCGCGATCTCGGCACACAGGAACGCTTTTCCGGCGTAGTGCACGTGCTCGCCGCCCCCGAAGGCGTCGGCGATCTCGCGGCAGCGGGAGCGGAAGTCGTCCTCGTCGATGACGAACAGCGGGGTACCGAACTGCTCGGCCAGTGCGCCGACCGTGACGCCGGCGATGCTGACCTGGCCGTCGGCGCCGCGAACGAGGTTGCGCGGCCAGACATTCGGCGCCAACAGGTTGATCTCGTCGGCCGTCCCCGGCTTCTCCGGCACCACGTTGCCGGTGGGCTGTCCGCTCACATCCGCTCCGGAGCGCTGACGCCGAGGATGTGCAGACCGTTGGCGATGACCTGGCGGGTGGCCGCGCACAGCGCGAGCCGCGCCCGGTGCAGGTCACTGTGCTCTTCGTCGCCCATCGGCAGCACGCGGCAGGAGTCGTAGAACCGGTGGTAGTCACCGGCCAGGTCTTCGAGATACCGGCACACGCGGTGCGGTTCACGAAGGGCCGCAGCGGTTTTGAGTACCCGCGGGAACTCGCCGATGGTGCGCATCAGGGTGGCTTCACGGTCGTGGTCGAGCAGGTCCAGGTGTCCGAGGTCGACCTGCAGGCCGAGGTCGGCGGCGTTACGTGCCAGAGCCGACAGCCGGGCGTGCGCGTATTGCACGTAGTAGACCGGGTTTTCGTTGGACGCGCTGGCCCACAGCCCCAGGTCGATGTCGATGGGGCTGTTCACCGACGACCTGATCAGTACGTAGCGGGCCGCGTCCACGCCGATGGCGTCGACGAGGTCCTCGAGGGTGATCACGGTGCCGGCGCGCTTGCTCATGCGCATCGGCTGGCCATCCCTGACCAGGTTGACCATCTGGCCGATCAGCACCTCGACGGTGTCGGGGTCCTCGCCGAGCGCGGCCGCGACGGCCTTCAACCGGCCGATGTAGCCGTGGTGGTCGGCACCGAGCATGTAGATACACAGGTCGAACCCGCGCTTGCGCTTGTCCAGGTAGTACGCGATGTCGCCGGCGACGTATGCCGGGTTGCCGTCGCTCTTGATGACCACGCGGTCCTTGTCGTCACCGAAGTCGGTGGTGCGCAACCAGATTGCGCCGTCCTGCTGGTAGATGGAGCCGTTGTCGCGCAGCTTCTCGATGGCCTGCTCCACGCGGCCCGAGGTGTGCATCGAGTCTTCGTGGGTGTAGACGTCGAAGTCGGTGCCGAAGTCGTGCAGTGACTGTTTGATCGACGTGAACATCAGCTCCACGCCGAGTTCGCGGAACACTTCCTGGCACTCGTCGGCGGGCAGGGTCAGTGCATCGGGCCGCGTGGCCAGGACGTCGGCTGCGATGTCCTTGATGTAGTCGCCGCCGTAGCCGTCCTCCGGCGCCGGCTCGCCCTTGGCGGCCGCGACCAGGGAGCGAGCGAAACGGTCGATCTGCCCACCGTGGTCGTTGAAGTAGTACTCACGGATGACGGTGGCGTCCTGCGTGGCCAGCAGCCGCCCCAGCGCGTCACCGACGGCCGCCCAGCGGGTGCCGCCGATGTGGATGGGCCCGGTCGGGTTGGCCGAGACGAACTCCAGGTTGATGTGGCGGCCCTTGAGCTCCTCGGACGTGCCGTAGCGGTCCCCGGCGCCCAACACGTTGAGAACGACGACGCTCTGCGCGGACGCCTCGATGCGCAGGTTCACAAAGCCCGGACCGGCAACGGTGGCGTCAGCGATACCGTCGGCGTCGTTCAGCCGCTCTGCGAGCCATTCAGCCAGGTCACGTGGGTTGACGCCGACCTTCTTGCCCAGCTGCAGCGCCAGGTTGGTGGCGTAGTCGCCGTGCTCGGGGTTACGCGGACGCTCGATGGCGACTGTTTCGGGCAGCGCGGCGATGTCCAGGTCGTGTTCGACCAGGACCACGGCGGCGGTGTTCTTGAGCAGTTCAGCCAGATCGGCGGGGGTCACGGGGGTCCATCCTATGGGCTGAGCTGCTCACGCTTGTCCTCGCCTGCTGGTTGACTGATTGTCCGCTGGCGGTTGACACCGATTCGGGAGGCAGGCCACCGATGCGCTAGTCTGTGATCGCCCAACGGCGCCGCTGGCTCGCCAGCATCAAGCGCCCCCGTAGCTCAGGGGATAGAGCGTCTGCCTCCGGAGCAGAAGGCCGCAGGTTCGAATCCTGCCGGGGGCACTCTCCAACTCACGCAGGTGCGATTCCGCCCACCTTGCCGTCCCAAGAATTCCCCAAGCCGTCCGGCGCATTCTGTGGTCACCACGACCCAGACGAGGACGGACCAAACTCATGAACCGACGCATCGCAGCACTGGCAGCCGCCACGTTGGCGACCTGCGGCATGGCGCTGTCAGCTCCCGCCCAGGCCGGTCCCCTGCCACCGCACACGTGGTGCCCGGGCGACAGCATGACCTACTCCCGTTACGACATGTCGTCGGGACCGGGAGTCGCGTACCAGTGGGACATGAACGTCTGCCACACCTGGTACTTCGTCAAGGGCAACCTGGGCAACGTGCCGTATCAGGGCCACCTACCCAGTGGCGTCTGGGACGGCGACAATCCGCCCGACGTTCGTCAGGATTCGTGCGACTTCTGTTCGTAGAAATCAGCGACGGCCGCCGCCACCGGAGTTGTACCCCGGTGCGGCCACGTCCGCAGGGGTGAGCTCGAACGGTGCCGGCGCGATGACGTCAGGAGCAAAGAAATTGCCCCCTGTCGGGGAGCCCGCCTCGGCAGGGGCGGCACTCTCGGCCGGTGGCGTGCTGATGATCTCGCTGGTCCCGACCGGGCCCTCGTCCATGTCCACAGCCTCACTGGGTGTGCCACCGATCGGCGCACCCGGGACCCAAACCATGAGGTCCTGCATGCCGTCGTTGTAGACGACGCTGTTCGGGACATCACCGACGACGTCGAAGTAGAGCTTTCCGGTCGCCGTTCCGCCAGGTGGTGCCGCGGGCACGTTCCCGCCGATGACCCGGTAGTTCTCTCCGCTCTCGGCGCGGGCGTTGAAGAACGCGGTGATGGGGTTGGCCCAGCCGCCGAGCCCCTCGACCTTTACGGTCGCCGAGTAAAGCTGGCCGTTGTGCGGTACCGGGTCCGAACTCGGGTGCAGACCCTTGACCGTGTAGCCGATTTCGTTCAGCGCCTCCTGCTGACCGAACGGCTTGATGTTGTTGGCCGCCGAGGCGGATCCCGCCGCCGCGACCATGCCGAACGCGATCGCGGCGATGCTCACGGGCGCCACAAATTTGATCTTCACCGTTACTCCCCTTCGTCCCGCCAGGCAGTGTCCAACGCGGAGGTTACCTCGCCGATCAGCCATCGCGAGCAGTAACGCTCATGGCAATGTTGCCTTGGCGGGTGCGTCGAACTCGATATCCGTCACCACCGAGCGTCAGGGACGCGCCGCCGGGTCAGGATCGAATCCGGATATGTCGAGAAGCTCTGCGCCACCGGCACCAGCCAGCAAACATTTCGTGTGGTCGACAGCCAAGCCGCGGCAAATAAAGCATCCAGGCCGTTAATTTTCGGCAACTGCACTGCACGCGCAGCGCGGCAATGCGACGATTCGAGCCGTGACCGACTCCCACGACATCGCCCAAGCGGCTCGCCTCCGAGCAGAACTGTGGCGCCAGGTCGAGGAGATATCGCTCGAGCTCGAACAAGCTGAGCGCCGGGAGCGCCGCCTGTCCGACTGGCGCCACCGCACGAGCCGCCGGTTGCGTACCGAACTCTACGAAGCGCACCACCTCATCGATGCACTCAATAGACGCTTCCCGGCCCTGGACGCCGTCGACCCCAGTCTCGACACGTCAGAGCCCTACCCGCTATCGAGCTGACCTCTGCGTGTTGGCGGCGTGTCTCGTCGAAAACATTTACCGCGCATAGGCGAACGGCTACAACCAGGCGAGCGCAGCGACCACAAGCGCCTCGGTACCCGTGTCCAGCGTCGGCTGAACCACCGGGCCGAAGGTCGGCGAGTGGTTCACCGGGATGTCCTGGCTGATGCGGCCGGCTTCGGCCGCGCGCGTGAACTCGGCGGCATCGATGCCACCGAACATCCAGTACGTGTACGGCACCCCGAGCGCCCGCGGGATGTCGCTGAAATCCTCACTAGCGGCCACCGGTGGGATCGTCAGGGCCCGGTCGCCGAAGTGCTCGACGAACGCGTCATGTGCGCGGGTGGTGGCAGCCTCGTCGTTGTCGGTCACCGGAAACTGGTCGTAGAAGTCGAATTCCGGGTCTTTCGGGGAATCCGACGCCTGGCATTCGGCGACGACGATGCGCTTGATGGCCGCGATCACCGCAGTGCGCACGGCGTCGTCGTAGGTGCGCAGGTTCAGTTCCAGCACCGCGTGGTCACCGATGATGTTGCTCTTGGTGCCCGAATTGATGCTGCCGACGGTGAGCACGACCGTCTGGCTGGGCTCGACTTCGCGCGACACGATGGTCTGCAGCCGGATCACGATCATGGCGGCCAGCACGACGGGATCGATGGTGGCGTGCGGCATGGACCCGTGACCGCCGCGCCCGTACACCGTCACCCGAATGCTGTCTGCTGCTGCCATGACCGGCCCACTGCGGGTGCCGACGTATCCGGCCGGCGCCGGAGCGACATGCTGACCCAGCGCCACGTCGACCTTGCCGACGATGCTCGCCAGCCCGTCGGCGACCATGCCGGCAGCACCGCCACCGACCTCTTCTGCGGGCTGGAACAGCGCAATCGCCGTGCCCTGCCAGTGCTCTTGCCCGCCGGCCAGCAGCGCGGCCGCGCCGAGCAGGCAGGTGACGTGAGTGTCGTGGCCGCATGCGTGCATGACGGGCACGTCCTTGCCGGCCGCGTCCGTAGCCCGGACCGTGCTGGCGTAGGGCAGCCCGGTGGCCTCGGCGACCGGCAGGGCGTCCATGTCGGCGCGCATCAGCACCGACGCACCGTCACCGTTGCGCAGAATGCCGACGACTCCGGTGCCGCCGACGCCGCCGGTCACCTGGTAGCCGAGCTCATTCAGCTTGTCCGACACCAGTTTTGCGGTGCGATGTTCCTGATGTGACAACTCCGGATGCTCATGCAGGTCCCGGTACAGGTCCTCCTGCCACACCCGCACCTCGGGCAGGCCGGCCAGCACGTCGGTCGCACGACTCATAGTGCTGCCTCTCCGGTGAAGTCCTTGACCACGTCGGCCACCCGGCGCAGCTGGTCGATGTCCGAACTGGTCGGAATCAGATGTACCTCGTCGGTGCCGATGTCATCGAATTTCTGCAGTACATCGAGCAATTCGTCTTCGGTGCCGGCCCACCCCGTGGTCGGCGCCATCGCATCGACATATTCCTCAGGAATCCAGTTCATATACCGGCGTAGGTGACGATGCACCTGGTTGCGTGCCTCGTCCTTGTCGCCGAGGGCGAACCAGAACGAGGTGGCCAAGTGCGGCTTGGGTTTTCCGGCCTCGGCCCAGGCCGCGCGGGCGACGTCGAACAGTTCACTCTCGCGTTCCACGTTGAGATCCAGCGTGGTGCCGGCCATGCCGTCGGCCCAATTCGCTGCGCTACGTACGGTTTTCGGCCCGATGGTGCCGACCAGGAGCCGCGGCCCGCCCGGCTGAACGGCTGCGGGGCCGACGGGCAGCACGGATTCGGTGAGCTTCTCCCCCGCCCAGACGCGCTTCATCAGTGCCACCCGCTCAGCCATGCCGCGCATGGTCTGGGTGTCGGGATCGGCGCCCACGGCGTGGTAGTCCTCATGGCGGCCCCCGACGCCGATGCCGACGGTGAGCCGTCCGCCACTGAGCATGTCGCCGGTGGCGAGTGCTTTCGCGAGCATCACCGGATCGTGCAGTTGCGGGACGATGACGGTGGTGACCAGGCGCACCCGGTCGGTCCAGGCGGCCAGCGCACCGAGCAGGGTCAGGGAATCGGGGTTGTCGAAGGCGATGCGCTCGCCCCAACACAAGGACGAGAAGGGCCCGCCGTCGATCACTCTCGCCCACGCCGTCAGCGTCGCCGCATCGAGGTTGGGCTCCATCACTGGCATCGTCATCCCGATCTGCACACAGCCGATTCTGGCACGCGCATCCAGCGCCAGGGGCCACGTTGCCCGACCCGGCACGGTGAGTGGACGTGCCGGCAACCCCTGGTGCAGGGCCAACCGGTGGGGGTAAACCCCCATAAGAGTCGCGGGAAAACGCCGTGTCTCCGCACTCGGCCGGTGCCTAAGTTGGAGGCATGGTTGCAACAGCTACCGGCCCCGCCTGGGCCGAGCCGACAAATCCGACAACGGCGCCGCCCGTGCAGCGAGACCTCGGTGTCGTCCCCACCGCGTCGATGATCGTCGGCGCCATGGCCGCCATGTTCTGGTTCTGGATACCGCTGTCTCTGCTGATCCTGGCCGTCACCTCCATTCCCTCGGTGATCGGGACCGTGCTGGGTGGAGTCCTGTTCGTCTACGCCGTCCGCGCCACCGACCGGGTGGAACGGCTACGCAGCGAAGCGGTGTTCTCCTTCGGCATCGCCACCCCGTACCGAAAGATGACGCCCTACATCGGTTTTCAGGGATGGGCCCACCAGCTCTGGCTGGACGTCAGCAGCGGCCGGTTCTGGAAGGTGTTGGCCCACAGCTACCTCCGCATGGTTTTCGACATTTTCGCTGTCGGATTGGCGTTCACGCTTCTCGCCTTCGCACTGATCGGGCCCGCCGCGGCGACCGCGATCGACAACAGCGACGCTGCCGCCGGTCTGAGCTTCATCTCACCGCCGCTGTCTTGGCTGCTGGCCGCCATTGCGCTGGCTGCCGCCGGAGCCATCCTGGTGTTCGGTCCCCGGGTAGACGCGGTGATCGACCGGTGGCTGCTGCCGTCGTCACCGACCGAAGCGCTGCAGCACGAGGTCAGCGCCCTGCACCAGGCCCGCCGCGGCGCGGTGTCGTCGGCATCCACCGAACGGCACCGCATCGAACGCGACCTGCATGACAGCGTGCAGCCCCGGCTGGTGTCGTTGGCCATGACCATCGGGCTGGCCCAGACCAAGCTGGACTCCGACCTGCCCGAGGCTCGCAAACTGATTGCCGAGGCCCACGATGACGCCAAAGCCGCACTCCTCGAACTACGAAACGTGGTGCGCGGTATCGCGCCGACGATCCTGGCCGACCGCGGACTGGATGCCGCACTGTCGGCGGTGGTGCAGCGCACCGAAACTGCCGGTGTCCCGGTGACGCTGGAACTACAACTGCCGAAACGCTTTTCCGACGAAGTCGAATCGTGCGCATACTTCGTGGTCGCCGAGTCATTGACAAACATCGCCAAGCACGCCAAAGCCACTCACGCCGTGGTCTCGGTGCGCTACCACGAGCCCACCGACCAGCTGCACATCTCGGTATTCGATGACGGTATCGGCGGCGCCCAATCCGATGGCGACGACACCACGGGCCTGCGCGGGCTCGGCGAACGAGTGCGCGCGGCGCGCGGCACCTTCACCGTCTCCAGTCCGGAAACCGGAACGACGACCGTGACGGCGGTACTGCCATGCGCATTGTGATCGCCGAAGATTCGGCCCTGCTGCGCGCGGGTATCGAGCGCATCCTGACCGACGCCGGCCACGAAGTGCTCGCCGGGGTGCCCGATGCCACGGAGCTGTTGCATGCCGTCAACGAGCACAAGCCCGACCTCGTCATCGTCGATGTCCGGATGCCACCGACGTTCACCGATGAAGGCATCCGCGCCGCCGCCCTGCTCCGCAGCCAGAATCCCGAGTCACCGGTGCTGGTGCTCTCACACTACGTTGAAGAACGCTATGCGGCGGACCTGATCGCCTCGGACACAAGGGGCTTCGGGTACCTGCTGAAGGACCGGGTGGCCGACGTCCCCGCATTCCTGGACGCGGTCAACACGGTCGGCACGGGCGGGACCGTCCTGGATCCCGAAGTGGTGTCACAAATCCTGGTGCGCACGCACCGCCGCTCGACCCTGGCCGTGCTCACCCCACGTGAGCAGGAGGTGATGCAGCTGATGGCGGAGGGCAAGACCAACTCGGCCATCGCGACCCTGCTGCACATCTCGATCGGCTCCGCGGAGAAACACATCGCGTCCATCTTCACCAAGCTCGACCTGGCCCCCGACGACAGCGAGAACCGGCGGGTCCTCGCCGTCTTGCGCTATCTCGAATCCTGAAGAGAGAAAAGGATTTTCCATGACTTCGAACGTGGACTTCGCACCAGTGACCGAGCCGGTCCCGGCAGCCGCGCCCGCACTGTCGCCGGGCGGGCGCTCGGCGATCCGGACGCTGCTGGTCCTGGTCGCTCTGCTGGGAACGGTGTCTGCCGCGGCCGGGCTCGGCGGTTTGGCGTGGGGCATCAGCTCGGTACGCGTGGCCGCCGAAACCGAAACACTGCCGGCCGACATGAGCACCCTCACCATCGACACCGGCGACATGCCCACTGCTGTCCGGATCACCAGCGATCGCAACGTCCGTGAGCCGCGCGTGCGGATGCGCCTGCTGAATACCTCGCACGACGACCAGCAGGCGCTGAAGGTGACCCGGATCGGCGGCACCGTCGGGCTGACCGTCGCCGGCACCCCGTCCCCGCTGTCCGACTTCGGTCCGCCCGGGGAAATCACCGTGACCCTGCCACCCGATGTCGCACACCGGCTTTCGGTCACCACCAAGCAGCAGGTCGGCATCCTGCTGAGCCAGACCGACCTGGACCAGCTGACCGTGCACAACACGGACGGCGCCGTGGTGCTCGGCGGCAACGCCCGCCGCATCGAAATCCACACGCAGAGCGGCGACGTCCAGACCCGCGACCCGATCGTGGTCACCGACGCCTTCATCGCCGACTCCACCGACGGCCACATCGGGGTGGACTTCAAGGAGGCGGCCCCGCGCACCGTGAACGTCACCAGCCAGAACTCCGACGTCGACATCACCCTGCCGCCCGGCGGGCCCTACCTGGTCCGGGCCCAGGCCGGCGAACAGGCGAAGGTGCGCGTTCCCCAGACCGACGATGCGTCTCGCGCCGTCGCGCAGGTCACCGCGCGGGCGGACGAGGGCAGCGTGGTGATCGCTACGCGCCGGTGAACGGGCCCACCCGCAACGTCGGGTACGCCGTGCTGGCACAAGCGGTATCGGCATGGCCGATGATGATCGCCTCGGCTTCGCCCGGCAGGTTGACCTGCAAGCCACTGACCGGCACGGCATCACAGTCTGCCGGGAAGTTGCCCGCGTTGACGACACCCAGGTTCGCCGACGTGGACTGGCCGGGTTCGATCACCACCACGCCGATGGTGTCGGGGTCCTGGCTCGCGGCCACCCCGACGGGATGGTTGTCAGAGCCCGCGATGAACGACACCGCCGGATAGCCCGACATGCTGCATGGTGCGTCACCGGAGTTCTTCAGGATCACCGGATAGAACGTGGTGCCGGCGGCACCATCGGGCGGGCCGAGGCTGGGTGTCAATTGTGCACTGGCGCAACGTGGTACTTGAACGGGGTCGGCATGAGCGACAGCGATCGGCCAGGCACACGCGACCGCCAACGGGACAGCGACAATGGTTCGCACACCGGCTCCCTTCACGACGCTCATCCGAGCCCGGCCATGATGTCGGCTACCGACCCCGACCGGATTTTCCGGAATCCGGTGCCCGCCCATACGTTTGTTCCGTCCGGATCACCAGCGGCAACGGCAGCCTTTCGCACCGGACTGGTCAGGTAGTGCACCTCCGGATACCCCAGCGGTGCCTGCTCGTCGTGTTCCTCGATGAACCTGTTCCGCAGCCCTCGCGCGTAGCGACCCGAGAAAGCTTTGGTGACAACAGTTTCGGTGAACCGCGGGTCGACGAGCGCAGCGCGGTGCACCGGGCTGGAGCCCGACTCGTCGGCGAGCAGGAACGCGGTGCCGAGCTGCGCGGCCACCGCACCGGCCGCGATCACCGCGGCCACATCGTCGGCCGTCATCAGGCCGCCGGCCGCAACAACCGGCAGGTCCGTGGCGGCAAGCACGTCGGCCAGCAGTTCGGTGAGCGGCTGAGTCGCGGGCGCGGCCAGCGGGTCATAGGTGCCGCGATGGCCCCCGGCCCCGGGTCCCTGGACGGCGAGGGCATCGACGCCGGACGCGACGGCCACCCGGGCTTCGTCGGCAGTGGTGACCGTCGCGACGGTCGTGATGCCGGCCTGCCGCAATCGCGTGCACTCGTCGGCGGTGGGGCCGCCGAAGGTGAACGACACGACTTCGGGCCGCAGGTCGACGACGACGTCGAGCTTGGCGGCCCAATCGTCGTCGTTGAACGTGGGCTCGCCGAGCGCGGCCCCGTACCGCGCAACCTCCCCGGCGAGGTCGTCGGCGTAGCGCTCGATCTCGCGAGGCTGGGCGGTACTGGGCTGGGACGCAAAGAGATTCACGCCGAGCGGACCGGTGGTCAGCGCGCGCGCAGCGGTGATGCGATCGGCGAGCGCCCGAGCCGTCAGGTATCCGGCAGCCACGAATCCCAGACCACCGGCCGAGGAGCCGGCCGCAGCCAGCTCAGGCGTCGTCGGCCCGCCTGCCATGGGCGCGACGATGACCGGAACTGCCAGCTCACGAAGATCGAAGGCCATGCCTAGATCATGACAGGCCGATGCCGCGCGCACCGGCAGTGACGCGGCGCGCCCGAACGGGTAGAACGGAAAGACATGGCCATCACCTTCAACCACACCATCGTCCATTCGACCGACCGCTCGGCCGCGGCCGCCTTCTTCACCGAGCTCTTCGGCCTACCGCCCGCAAAAGAATTCGGGCACTTCCTGGCCGTCGAACTGAACCACGGCGTCAGCCTCGATTTCGCCCAGATGCCGGAGGGCATGGCAGTCGTCCCGCAGCATTACGCGTTCCTGGTCTCCGAGGACGAGTTCACCGCGATCTACGGCCGCATTGTCGGACGCGGACTGCAACATTGGGCCGATCCACGGGCACAGCATCCCGGCGAGATCAACCACAACGACGGCGGCCGAGGCGTCTACTTCCGAGACCCCAGTGGGCATTACCTGGAGATCATCACGAAGCCGTACGGCTCGGGCGGCTGAGCACCCGGTCTGCCAGCGTCTCGGCGCCAGCGAAGGTCGTCACCACCGTGTCGGTCGAGGACGATGACAGTGGTGTCGGCGACAGCGTCACTACTCGGCGACGCGAGAACGTTCGATCTGCTCACGCAGGATGTCGCCGTGCCCCGCGTGGCGCGCGAAGTCCTCGATCGCGAGCAAGTAGATGAATCGGAGGTTGACATCGCCGAGGCGGGGGTGGGTTCTGATTTCGTCGAGATCGAACCGGGCAGCGATTGCGCGGGAACGTGCACTGGCACTTTCGAATTCGGCGATCACGTCGGCCAAGGTCTCATCGCGGTCGACAATGAAGCTGGCGTCACCCGCCGTCGTGCCTCCGCCGCATTCGCTCTCGGGCACTCCGCCGAGGATGTGCTGGAACCAGATTCGCTCAGCGACCGCCGCGTGCTTGAGCAGCCCGATCGGGGTGGTCATCGACGCAACGAGACGGCGGCGGGCATCGATATCCGGCAGGCCGCGCACGGTGTTGACCAGTTCGGCGCGGTTGCGGTCGAGCGTGCTCTCCAGCAACCGGCGTTCAGACCCGGTGGTGATTTGCGGTATCGACCATGTCGTCATTGTCGGCTCGATTCTGTTGACGTGGATATCGAAATATTCTGTTGTGCTTGCGATTTCAGGTTCCGGACCATTCCGCTTCGCGTTGGTCGACGACCTTCAGCCCTGAAGGTGGCAGGCGAGGACACTTGCGGCGAGGTGCGTTGGACGTGCGGAGCCGCACAAACAAATCTGGTGGCCGGCGATTCAGGCAACGGCCTACGCGGCTGATCTACGGGACGAAGGCCGGCCCGGGCCGGCGTTGCGTCCGAGGCTACCAGGCCGTCGCGCGTAGATCGACGGAAGTCAGCTAACCGTGGCCGCGGCGCGCTTCCTGTGTCCGGTAGTCCCCCGCCAAGGCGCTGACGTGGTCGGGCAGCTTGCCGGAGGCGACGTCGGCCAGGCTGGTCTGCTCGAGCACCGAGCGCATGCTGGCGCGCAGGGCCCGCCACACATCGGTGAGCGCGGCCGTCGGTCCGGAGTACGGCAGGTCGCCCAACCCCATGTCCCGGACGCTGGCCAGCGGACCGTCGATGCAGCGCAGGACGTCGGCAATGCTGATGTCCTCCGCCGCACGGGCCAGTTCGTATCCACCGTCACGGCCGCGATGGCTGCGCACCAGCCGATCGGTGCGCAGGTTGGTCAGGATATCGACCAGAAACTGCGCGGGGATGCCCTGCGCCTTGGCCAGGTCCTCGGTTTTGACCAGCACACCAGCCTCGGCGGCGGCCAGTTCGACCATGGCGCGGACGGCGTACTCCGCCTTGGCTGACATCCGCATCAGCCAATCATGCCATTCCGGGTCGGATTAGTCCGGAATAGTCGCGGCGTCGGCAGCCACCACCGCCACCAGATCGGCGAGGCCGGCCAGGCTCGCCGCCTGCAGCGCCGCAGCCGGCACCGCCTGCCCGTCTGGGCCGGCCAGGGTCCGGGTCGCGGTCGCCGCGGCCACGACGGTCGGGGCGTACCCGAGACTGAACGCGCCACGAGCGGTGGAGTTCACGCACATGTGCGTCATGAAGCCGGCGAGCACCAGGTTCGAGGCACCCAGCGCCTTGAGCCGCGCGTCGAGGTCGGTCTGCACGAACGAGTTCGGGAACTGCTTGACGATCACCGGTTCGTCGCCGCGCGGAGCCACCCGGTCGACGATCGCGCCGATGTCCGCGCCGATGTCGTAGAGCGAGCCCGGCCCGTCGTCGTGTTGAATGTGGATGACGGGAATACCGGCGGTGCGGGCGCGGTCGAGCAACACGGCGGTCTCATCGAGTGCGGCCCGCACGCCCTCGAGTTCCATCACCCCTTGTGTGTAGGTGTTCTGGCAGTCGATCAGCACCAGGGCCGAGTCCGCGAGACGGACGGGTTCGACAGGCAGGCTGGACAATTCACGCAGGGTGGGGCGAGTCATCCGGTTAGCCTAGTTGCTCAAAGATGTTTCCAGGAGCCGATTTTCGTCTGCGCTCAGTTGTTGCCGTTGAGGCCCGGATGCAGACCGGGTGCCACGTTCTGCGCCCCCGGTGCGGTGACGCCCGGGCTGAACAGATTGCCTCCGGTGGGGCTGATGCTCTTCTCGGTCGGCACCACCGACGAAGACGGCGATGTCGTCGTGGCCGTTGTGGTCGTCGTTGTCGTCGTGGACGGCGACTGCCCGCCGTTGTTGCTGCAGCCCGCGGTGAGCACGCCCATCGCAACGAGAGCGGCACCGCCGGCCGCGACCATCAACCTCCGAGTGGACAGAAATGTGCTCATGCGATCCCAAAGTAGCCCTGACCGGGCGTTATCGCCACCGCTGGCTCAGCCGGCCCCGGCGGACCGCTGGCCGAGGATCGCCGCGCCCAGCCAGCGCCTGACGAAGGCCCTCAACTCAGCGGGGGTGCGTCCGTCGCCGGCCGGCGCAAGGAAGTAGGACAGCATGATGCGCAGCGTGAATTCGACAAGCTCGCGCAGCGCCGTGTCGTCGTATCCATAACTCGCCCAGTCGACGTCGAACCGGGTGATCATCTGCATGCCGAAGTCCTGCGCCTCGGCCGAGGCCATGTCACTGCTGTGCGCGCTGACGTACGGCGCCGACATCAGGATGCCGAGGTGTGGCGTCCGGGTCACCGCATCGAGCGTGTAGAGCACACCTTCCGTCATCGCGTCGGCCGGATTGTGGATCCCGCGCACGTGCTCGCTGAGCTGGTCCAGAAATCCGTCGACCGAGGCGATGGCGGCTGCCCGCATCAGGTCGTCGGCGGTCGGGAAGTAGCGGTACACCGTCTGCCGGATGACGCCGAGCGATTCGGCGACGTCGGCGATGGTGATCGCGGTCCCCGTACTGGACAGCAGTTCGACGGCAGCGGCGACGATGCGCCGGGTCGCCTCGTCGTCATCGGCGGGCGGCTCCCCACCCCAACCGCGACGTTTGCGTGCCATTCGCCGGACGGTACACGCCGGAGGCCGCCGCGGGCATTGACGGATGCGCTCACGCACTGTAACCATACACCGAAGACATTGTTTGTATGATTACTGATCGAGGTGCCCGATGACTGACCTCCAGGTCCGCAAGATGCGGTTCGCTTTCGCGGACCACCCCGTGCCGTTCCTCTGGAACGAGACCAACCCCGCCTTCTCGGCGATGGCAAATGCGGTGTCCTTCTTGGCAATTGCGTTCGAGAAGATGATCGTCAGCACCATGGCCGAGGCCAAGCCGCTACTGACCGACCCTGTGATCGCCGAAGAAGCCGATGCTTTCGTCCGGCAGGAGGGCCAGCATTCGATGGCCCACCGGGCACATGCCCGAGGGCTCATCAAAGCCCACCCGGCGCTCAAAGAGACGCTCGACGACGTGATCGCCGCGTTCGACGACCTCGTCGCCAACAAGCCCCTCAAGTACCGGCTGGCCTACACCGCCGATCTGGAGGCGACGTTCACGCCCGTCTTCAAGTTGATGCTCGACCATGACGACACGTTGTTCGCCCCGGGCGACGACCGCGTCGCGTCACTGTTCCTGTGGCACTTCGTCGAAGAGGTCGAACACCGCAGCTCGGCGCTGATCATCTACAACGGCCTGGTCGACGATCCGTGGTACCGCATGCGGGTGGCACCGTCGATCTTCAAGCACGTGATGGACTGCGTACGGATGGCGTGCGACGGGTTCAACAAGCATCTGCCGCTGGAAGTCCGCAAGGTCGACGCACTGTCGGCGTTCGCGCTCGAACGCCGGAAGAACACGATCCTGAAGCGGCTGGGCCGGATCCCTGACTTCGGACCGTTCACCAGCGCGTTCCACGACCTCCCGGTCCGCGAGCAATTGGCGGCGCTGTCCGGCATCGTCCGCAGCCAGATCCCGGGCCACAACCCGGAGCACGAGAAGCTGCCCGCGCTGGCGGCCGAATGGTTCGAGCGCTACGACGCCGGCTACGACGTCACGCACTGGTACACCGCCGGAAAGCAGGCCGCCAATGTCTGATCTTTGTTCGCCGACATTCGCTGATCTAGCTGGGCGGCTTGGGTTTTCCTGTAAGACGGCCGGCAACCTGGTCGAGGTCCGCAATCCCCTGCAGCTGGAGAACTGGACCCTGCCGGTCCTCGAGCTGACGGTGATCACCGGTGCGGTACTGACCCTCGTCTACGCGATCATCCGCCTCCGGCGCCACGGTGACGCCACGAATATCGCCCTGTGGTTCGGCGCGGTGGCCTATCTGCTGATCATCGAACCGCCGCTGTACTTCCCGGCGGCCTTCGGCATCGCCGACCGGGTCGACACCATGTTCGCGCACAACGTGTTCACGGTGGACTTCCTCTGGGGCCGGCTGCCGCTGTACATCGTGGCGATCTATCCGATGATGGCGACCGTCGCGTTCGAAATCGTCCGCAGCCTAGGGGTTTTCCGGCGCTACGGCACCCTGATCGGTGCCGTGTGCGTGGGCTTCGTCCACCATGCGTTCTACGAGATCTTCGACCATCTGGGCCCGCAGCTGCGGTGGTGGGAATGGTCGGTGCACAACCCGATGAACCAGCCGATGTTCGACTCCGTGCCACTGCCCAGTGTGGTGGTCTTCGCCGCGCTGTGGCCGATGTCGCTGGCGCTGTGCGTGCAGTTCTTCGTGGGCCGGCACGCTGATCGAGGCCGCCGCTTCACCGGTGTCCAAATCGTTTGGCGCACTGTGGTCGCCGGGGTGTTGGCTTCGTTGGGCACCGCAATCCTGCCGCTGCCCGCAACCGTGATCGGCGGTGTGACCGGCAGCAGCACCGCGGGCGGCATTGCCTATGCGGCCGAACTGGCGGCTGTCTGCGCCGTGGCGGTCTGGGCGCTGGTCTCGCAGTGGCGCCGGCTGCGCAGCACCGTGGCCAGCCCGACTGAGCCACGCTATGCGAGCCCGCCGTGGTTGGTCGGATACGCCGTCGCCTACCTGGTCGTCATGGCGATCCTGTGGCTCAGCGCGCTGCCCGCCTACTTCGGCGCGGTCAACGGCGTTACCGCACATGGCGATCCGATCGGCAGCCTGTGGTACACCGCCGTGTGCTTCGCGATCGCGGTCATGTGCATCGCCGCGGCACGCACGGCCGCGCCCGCCAAATCGAATGCGCCGCTGCCGGTTACCGCGTCGGCGTAGTCGTAGGCGCCCAGATCAGGCCCTCCCACGAGACCAATCCATGGCTTCAACCACGACGCATTTCGACCATCGTCGTTGAAGCCAGGTACTTTTCCGGGCCGCCCGAAGTCCCTGAGTGCAAAAACCATGGGCAGTCGCCACTTCGATTGCACTCAGGTCTTTTCCACCTCTTCCAGCGCTCAACGCGAAGCCGTCCGAAATAGCCGAAATGGCTGTGGAAACCAGACGTTTCCACAGCCATTTCGTCGATGTTGCGGCGGCTACTGCGCGGCAGTGACCGCCAGTACCCGCTCGGCCAGTTCCGGCCGGCACACGATCAGGTCGGGCAACTTCGGGTCTTCGCGGTTGTAGACCAGCGGCGAGCCGTCGATGCGCGAGGTGTGCAGTCCGGCCGCCCGGGCCACCGCGACGGGCGCGGCGGAGTCCCACTCGTACTGCCCACCGGCGTGGACGTACACGTCGGCCCGGCCCTGGATCACGGCCGCGACTTTGGCTCCGGCCGAACCCATCTCGACCAGAACCCCGCCGAGCGCGTCCCGCACCGTGAGGGCGATGGCCGGCGGACGGGTGCGCGACACCACGATCCGCGGCGGACCGTCGACCGCGCTGGGGGCGGCCACCTCGGGCGTGTGCAGCGTGGTGTTCTGTGCGGGCAGCGCCACGGCGCCGGCGACCAACTCGCCGGACTCCCACAGCGCCACGTGCACGGCCCAGTCGTCCCGGTCCAGCTCAGAGAACTCGCGCGTGCCGTCGAGCGGATCGATGATCCACACCCGGTCGGACGTCAACCGGGCGTTGTCGGCCCGCTCTTCCTCCGTCGCTTCCTCGGAGAGCACCGCGTCGCCGGGGCGCAGCCGCGCCAGCTCCGTCATCAGGAACTCGTGAGAACGCTTGTCCCCTGCCGCTTTCCGCTCCGCGGCGTCGGCGTCGGCGTACTCGGCCCGCACGTCCAGCAGCAGGTCACCGGCACGGGTGGCCAGTCGCTCTGCGACGTCGTGATCGATCATCGAGCCGCCACCAGCATGTCGACCACACGCTGCGCCTGGGCGTCCAGATCGTCCGGCGACAGCTTCAGGTCCGGGTTCTTCGGCCGCTGGTAGGGGCTGTCGATGCCGGTGAAGTGCGTGATCTCACCGGCCCGCGCCTTGGCGTACAGCCCCTTGGGGTCGCGGGCCTCGCAGTCGGCCAACGGGGTGTCCATGAACACCTCGAAGAACTCGAATCCCTGGTCGGTGTGGACCTTTCGCGCCAGCTCACGGTGTTCTTCCAGCGGGCTGATGGCCGGCACCAGCACGATCTGACCGGAATCGGCCAGCAGCGTGGCGATGTGGGCCAGCCGGCGCAGGTTCTCCGAGCGGTCGGCCATGGAGAAGCCCAGGTCGGAGTTCAGCCCGTGGCGCAGGTTGTCGCCATCGAGAACGTATGCGGGACGGCCCAATTCGAGCAGTTTGCGCTCGACCAGCATGGCCACCGACGACTTGCCCGAGCCGGACAGACCGGTGAACCACACCGTGCTGCCCTTGGACAGCCGGTCCTGCGCCGTGACGAGGTTGGCGTGCCGCACCGCATTCGGGCTCGCGGACCGGCTCGCGGCCGGGGTGGTGTCGCGCACCATGCCTGCGGCGACCGTGCCGTTGGTGTCCGGGTCGATCAGGATGAACGATCCGGTCACCGCATTGCGCGAGTACTCGTCGAGCAGCAGCGGCTGCTGCGTGCGCAACGTGACGCGGCCGAGTTCGTTGAGCTTCAACGCCGTTGCACTCTTGTCGCGGTGCAAGGTGTTGACGTCCAGTCGGTAGTCCAGGTCCACGACCCGGGCCCGCGTGGTCCGGGTGGTGTGCTTGATGAGGTAGTCCCGGCCCGGCTCGAGCGCCGCGTCGTCGGACATCCAGCAGACCGTGGCGTCGAATTCCTGCGTCGTGTACGGCTGGTTGTGCACCCGGGCGATCATGTCGCCACGCGAGATGTCGATGTCATCGGCCAGGTGGACCGACACCGCCATGGGCGCGAACGCCTCGTCGAGCGGACCGGTGGGGCCATCGATCGCGGTGATGGTGCTGGTCTTTCCCGCTGGGAGAACGACGATTTCGTCGCCGGGACGCATGACGCCACTGGCGATGGTGCCCGCGTAGCTGCGGTGGTCGGCGTGCTCGTGGGTCTGCGGCCGGATGACGTACTGCACCGGGAAGCGGGCATCCTTGAGGTTGCGGTCACCGGCGATGTACACCTCTTCGAGGTGGCTCAGCAGCGACGGACCTTCGTACCACGGGGTCTTGTCCGACTTGGTCACCACGTTGTCGCCGGTCAGCGCCGACAGCGGGATGGTGGTGACGTCCTGGATGTCCAGGCGTGCCGCGAACTCATGAAAATCATCGCGGATAGTCTCGAATTGCTTTTGGTCCCAATCGATCAGGTCCATCTTGTTGACTGCCAGCACAATGTGCTGGATACCGAGCAGCGAGGCCAGGAACGCGTGCCGGCGCGACTGCTCGAGCAGGCCGTGACGGGCGTCGACCAGCACGATGGCCAGCTGCGCCGTCGAGGTACCGGTGACCATGTTCCGGGTGTACTGGATGTGCCCCGGGGTATCGGCGATGATGAATTTCCGTTTGGCCGTGGCGAAGTAGCGGTAGGCGACATCGATGGTGATGCCCTGTTCCCGCTCGGCGCGCAGGCCGTCGGTGACCAGTGCGAGGTCGGTGTATCCGTGGCCACGCTCCTTGGAGGTGCGCTCGACGGCAGCCAGCTGGTCTTCCATGACGGCCTTGCTGTCATAGAGCAGCCGGCCGATCAGCGTGGACTTACCGTCGTCCACCGAACCGGCAGTGGCGATGCGAAGCAACGTTGCCATCAGAAGTAACCCTCTCGCTTACGGTCTTCCATGCCGGCCTCAGAAATCCGGTCGTCTGCGCGGGTCGCGCCGCGCTCGGTCAGTCGGGACACCGCGGTCTCGGCGATGACTTCTTCGACAGTCGAAGCCTCCGACTCGACGCAGCCGGTGCAGGTGACGTCGCCGACGGTGCGGAAGCGCACGGTCTTGGTGATCACCGGCTCGTCCTCGCGGGGCTTCAGGTATTCGTGCACCGCCAGCAGCATGCCGTCGCGCTCGAAGACCTGACGCTCGTGCGCGTAGTAGATGCTCGGCAGCGCGATCTCCTCGGCGCCGATGTAGGCCCAGATGTCGTACTCGGTCCAGTTCGACAGCGGGAAGACGCGAATGTGCTCGCCCTTGCGGTGCCGCCCGTTGTACAGGTTCCACAGCTCGGGGCGCTGGTTCTTGGGGTCCCACTGGCCGAACTCGTCCCGGAAGCTGAAGACGCGCTCCTTGGCGCGGGCCTTCTCCTCGTCGCGGCGGGCGCCACCGAAGGCGGCATCGAACTTGTTCTCGCGGATGCCGCGCAGCAGCGACACGGTCTGCAGCGGGTTACGCGACGGGCCGTTGTCGACGACGCGGCCGGCGTCGATGTCTTCCTGCACGCTGGCCACGACCAGGCGCAGGTTGTACTTCTCGACCAGGGCGTCGCGGGTGGCGATGACCTCTTCGAAGTTGTGGCCCGTGTCCACGTGCATGACGGGGAAGGGCAGTCGGCCCGGCGCGAACGCCTTGATGGCCAGGTGCAGCATCACGATCGAGTCCTTGCCACCGGAGAACAGCAGCACCGGCCGCTCGAACTCCGCGGCGACCTCGCGGATGATGTGGATGGCCTCGGCCTCCAGCGATCGCAGATGGCTCAATTCGTATTTGGCGGCCCGCTGGTCCACCTTGGACGCCTCGGCGGCGTCGGGAGTGACGGTCATCGTTTCCCCGTAAAGTTGGTAGAACTGGTCAAGATAAGAACCATGGTCAGAATTTACGTGGCCAGTGGTGCAGTGTCAACGTTTGCGATCTCCCAGATCAGCTGGAGCAACACTCCGCCGCGGCCAACGATTTCCCGGCTCCGCTGACGCGCGCGCCCGCGACCAACCTGACAGCTTTTCCGGATGCACTGGTGCCTCGGCCGGCGGTCGATTGATACGCGGCGAACGAGACAACCTGACCACCCCTCGCTTCGGGCCAGGTAGGCATCACTACCTGCCAGGTAATTGAATCGACTACGCGCCGCGCGCACACTTCGGTGTCATGAGTCCGCACACCGGCGCCGAGGTCATGGCGCAGTTCATTCCGCAGTCACCGCTGGTCGCCAAACTCGGCATCGTCGTCGAAGCGCTCGACGCCCCCGAGGTGCGGTTGCGGATGCCGTGGGACCCGTCCAACACCACGCTCGGCGACATGGTGCACGGCGGCGCGATCGCGGCGCTGGCGGACGTCACCGTGATGGCTGCGGCGTGGTCGACCGAACTGGCACCGGAATCGCTTCGCGGTGTGACGATCTCGATGTCGGTTCAGTACCTGGCACCGGCCCGGTCGACCGACCTGATCGCTGTCGGACGCGTCCTGCACCGCGGAAAGTCGTTGGTGCACTGCGAAGTCGAGATCACGACTCCGGGCGGCGACCCGGTGGCCAAGGCCGTCGGTACCTACAAGATCGGGTGAGCGCAGACGCCGGATTCAGGCGGACGCAACGTTATGCCTCGGATCGCAGTCAGCATGTGGCTGCAATCCGAGGCGTAGACGCGTGCAGAACTCAGTGGGGTGCTTCCAGGTCATACACCGTGGCGCCGCCGACATCGAGCTTGGCGAAGTGCCCCGTCACCCATGCGGTGATCTCTGCGGCACTCCCCCGTTCGCGGCCACCCGGCCCCGGGCCGCGCTTGTGATCGCCGGCGATGAAGTAGTGAATCTGGCCGTCCTCGACATACTGGCGGAACTGCGCCAAGGTCGGTGAGTTGTCACCACCGGAGAAGCCACCGATCGCCATCAACGACTTGCCGGTGCTCAATTCCAGATCTCCGGCCTGGAAGGAGCCGACCGTCGCGGCGGCCCACCGGTTGTTGGTGCCGCGGATCAGGTTCTCGAGTTCGGCGTTCGGCCCACTACGGCCCGGCCCGCCGGGCCCGCCGCCCGGCCACGAGTCACCGCCAGGGCGCGGCGGGCCGGACATCGACCCGGGACCACTGCTGTGGCCTTGCGCCACGTTGTACACGGCGAATGAGGCCGAACCGGCCAGGCCGGCGACGATCGCGACGCCGGCGATGACGGCCACCAGCCGTCCGGAACGCTGCCCCGCCACCACGATGGCCACCGCCGACAGGACCGCCACCACCGCGATGCACCAGCGCAGCGCGGGCATCCAGTGCGGGGTACGGGACAGCAGCGCAAATGCCCAGCCGGCCGAGACGACGAGCAGCACCGCGAGCAGCAGACGGGCCGGCAGCTTGTCCCGGCGCTGCCACAGGTGCGCGACCGTCATGCCCGCCAGTGCGGCCACCGCCGGCGCCAAGGCGACGTTGTAGTACGGGTGCACCGTGCCGTCCATGAAGCTGAACACCGCGCCCGTCACCAAAAGCCAACCGCCCCAAAGCAGCACACCAGCGCGAATTAGGTTAGGACGCGGCGCACCAGGCCCGCCTGCGCGCGGAGCGCTGACACTCGCCCACAGCAGCAGCACCAGGCCGATCAACGCCACGGGCAGCAACCACGACACCTCGACGCCCATCGACGGGCCGAACAGCCGGGTGATGCCGGCGTGCCCGCCGAAGAACAAGTTGTCCCGCATTCCACCGCCGGGACCGGGGCCGCCGCTGGGACGGTCACCGCCGGTGATCCGCTCGACGCCGTTGTAGCCCAAGGCCAGCTGCAGCAGGCTGTTGTCGGTGGACCCGGCAATGTATGGACGGGAGTCGGCGGGCCAGAGGCTGACCAGCGCCAGGTACCAGCCCGCCGAAACCACCAGGGCCGCACCCGCCATCAGCAGCGCCGTGACCCGGCGCCAGAGCCCGAACGGCGCGGCGATCAGGAACGCCAGGGCCAGTCCCGGTACCGGCAGGAACGCTTGCAGCATCTTGGTCAGGAAGGCGAAGCCGACGATGGCTCCCGTCAGCGCCATCCACCGGGCCGACGTGGCGAACGCTGTGGACTGGATGGCCCGCACCGTGCAATAGGCCGCCGTGATCAGCAGCAGCACGAGCAGTGCGTCGGGGTTGTTGAACCGGAACATCAGGGCCGCAACGGGAGTCACGGCCAGCACCAGGCCGGCCAGCAGTCCGGCGGCCGCGCCGCTGGTGCGCCGGACCGTCGCGTAGAGCATGCCGACCGCGGCCACACCCATGAGGGCCTGCGGCAGCAGCATGCTGAATGCACTGAATCCGAACACCCGGCCCGACAGGCCCATCAGCCACAGCGCGGCCGGAGGCTTGTCGACCGTGATGGCGTTGCCCGCGTCAAAAGACCCGAACAGCAGCGCTTCCCAGTTCTGGGTTCCGGCCTGCGCCGCGGCGGCGTAGTAGGAGTTGGCCCAACCCGACGAGCCGAGCGCCCACAGGTACAGCACCGCAGTCCCGGCCAGCAGCGTCAACAGCGCGGATCGTTCCCATACCGGGCGAGTCCAGATTGCCGTGCCGCGGCGGGGTTTCGGCAAATGAGCGACAGGTGGCGCAGTGGCGATCACGAGCGGGTCTCCTCGGAAGCAGTTGTGGTGCAGGTCAATTCGCGCGCTTGGGGTGGAACACCCAGCCACGCAGCAACACGAATCGGACCGCGGTCGCGAGCAGGTTGGCGGCCACCAGCACGCTCAGCTCGACCAGGTGATGGGCATGGGGCACGAACACGTGTAGTCCGGCGAGCGCGCCACTGGTGATCGCCAACGCGATGCCGAAGACGATCAGACCTTCGAACTGGTGCCGTGTCGCACTGACGGCACCGCCGCCGCTGACGCCGAAGGTGAAGCGCCGGTTGGCCGCGGTGTTGACCACCGCGGTGAGCAGGAGCGCGACAAGATTGGCCGTCTGCGCACCGAGCGGCGCGTGCATCATCATGAACAGCAACAGGTAGGCCAGGGTGGATGCGACGCCGATGGTGCCGAACCGGACGACCTGACGCAGCAGCGAGCGGGGCGCCCCGGATCGGGGGGACGAACCCAATTGGGCGGCAATGGTGTTCACCGGGATGGAACCGTTGGCGAAGCCGCGCAGCAGGCGACCGACGCCTTTGAGGTCGGCCGTGGCGGTGGCGATGATGTCTACCCGGCTGTCGGGGTCGTCGACCCAGTCCACCGGGACCTCGTGGATGCGCAGCCCGGTGCGCTCGGCCAGCACCAGCAGTTCGGTGTCGAAGAACCAGCCGGTGTCCTCGACGAGCGGGAGCAGGGCCTGGGCGACGTCGGCCCGGATGGCCTTGAAGCCGCACTGGGCGTCGGAGAACTTGGCGGCGAGCGCGCCGCGCAGGATCAGGTTGTAGCAGCGCGAGATGAACTCTCGCTTCGGTCCGCGCACGACCCGGGAGCTCCGGGACAGCCGGGTGCCGATCGCCAGGTCCGAGTGGCCGGAGATCAACGGCGCCACCAGCGGGCCGAGAGCGGCCAGGTCGGTGGACAGGTCGACGTCCATGTAGACCAGCACCGGCGACGGAGAGTGCGACCACACCTCGTGCAGCGCCCGGCCCCGGCCCTTGAGCTCGAGGCGCACGACCCGGACGTTGTCGAATTCGGCGGCCAGTTCGGCCGCGACCTGCGGGGTGTCGTCGATGCTGGCGTTGTCGGCGATGGTGATCTGCACCGGGTACGGGAAGTGCTCTTCCAGGTGTCGGTGCAGCCGGCGGATCGAGCCGGGCAGGGCAACCTGCTCGTTGTAGACGGGGACCACCACGTCCAGGACCGGAACACCGGCCGCCTGAGCAGCAACCGCCGCGTTCTGGCGGGTGGTGAAGCGGCGCTCCATGTCGCTCTCGAGCACGTTTGTCATGTCACCAATATTTGGGCCACAGCTTTAGCCCGCCATGGGGTGAAGCTATGGACAAGCTATGTGTTTTGCGCGACGAGTTGAGGCGGGTGGGTCAGGTCGTAGACGACGGTGCCCTCGACCGTGGTGGCCGTGAAATGCTCGCCGACCCAGGTGGCGATCTGCTGGGATTCCTGGCCGCTGTTGCCCTGTCTCGGGCGGCCCCAGCCCATCTTGACGTCGCCATCGATGAAGTAATGAATCTGGCCTGCGGCGACGTACTGCTGGAACTGCGCGAGGGTCGGCGCCGGATCGGTGCCGTTGAAGCCGCCGACGGCCATCACCGGGGCCCGCGCGGCCAGTTGGTAGCCCGCGGCGTTGTTGGAGCCGACGACGGCGGCCGCCCACCGATACTTCGCGGCATCGGTGCCCAGCAGTGTGGTCAGGGCTGCCCCGGGCACCGGCGAATCGAGGAGCCCGCCGCCCGGCTTGAATCCTTGTGGCGGCGCACCCATCGCGTGTCCAGGCCCACCGGCCGGTCCCCGGGCCATGCCGTGTCCGGGAGGCGGCCCCCAGTTTCCGTGGCCGCCCGCCGGTCCCACCGACGGCATCGCCCCGGTGTGCGAAGCCCCGGCAGTGGCTACCGAATACACCGCCGGCGCGGCCAGGCAGGCCGCCACCGCCACCACGGCGGCAAACCGCGCCGGGCGGAATCGCGGCGGCACCAGTAACAGCGCCACAGCGACGGCACCGATGGTCGGTACCACCACTCGCAGCCAGTTCAGGCTGCCGCCGCGGCTCAGCAGTATCTCGACCACTGCCACGGTGGCGACCACTGCGCCCGCCATGGCGAGCCGTGCCGGTATCGCCGTGCGGTTGCGCCACATCAGGACCGAGCCGATGCCGAGGCACGCGCCGATGGCCGGCGCCAGCGCAACGGTGTAGTACGGGTGCACGATGCCGTTGGCGAAGCTGAACACGGCAGCGGTGAAAACCAGCCACCCGCCCCAGATGATCAGGGCCGCCCGCGTCGTGTCGGTGCGCGGTGCCCGGCGGGTCAGCCACAGCCCCGCAACCAGGCAGATCAGGGCCGCAGGCACCAGCCATCCCGCATAGGTTCCCATGCTGGCGCCCAAGAGCCGGTTCCAGCCGGCGTCGAAATTCGGATTGCCGAGGCCCCCGGGCTCGTTGCCGTTCAATCGACCCACGCCGTTGTAGCCCAGAGCCAGTTCGATGATCGAATCATGTTGCGATCCACCGACATACGGCCGCGCCGAAGATGGCCACAGCTCGACAAGCAACAGGTACCAACCGCCCGAGATGACCATTGCCGCCGCGGCGCCGAGCAGCCGCCACCACCGCGTACGCAGCCGCGACGGCCCGGCCACCAGGTACGCCGCGGCGAACGCCGGCAGCACCAGGAACGCCTGCAGCATCTTGGCCAGGAACGCGAACCCGGCGGCCACCCCCGCGGCGATCAACCAGCCACGGCCCGCGTCTTCTTCACAGGCGCGTTGCACGCAGTAGGCGCTCATCACCAGCAGCAGGACCAGCAGCGCATCGGGATTGTTGAACCGGAACATCAAGGTGGCAACCGGTGTCAGGGCGAACACCGCCCCGGCCAGCAGCGCCGCGGCCGGCCCGGCAGCGCGACGGACCGCGGCGTAGAGCACCGCCACCGCGGCCACTCCCATCAAGGCCTGCGGCACCAGGATGCTCCATGAGCTGAGCCCGAAAAACCGCACCGAGAGGTCCATCACCCACAGCGCGCCAGGGGTCTTGTCGACGGTGATGGCATTGCCGGAGTCGCTGGCGCCGAACAACATCGCGGTCCAGTCGCTGGCACCGGCCTGTGCCGCCGCTGAATAGAAGCTGTTGGCCCAACCACTGACCGACAGGTTCCACAGGTACAACACAGCCGTCGCCGCCAGCAGGGCGCCGAGCTGGAGCCACTCCCGGACGGGGCGGCGCAATACGGGGGTCACCGGTCTGATTGTGCGCGTGCGGGTTAGGCGGACGTGGAGGCGACGCTATGCGGTGGCTGTGAGACCGAACCCGCCGGAACCGCAGGCAACCGCACCATGAATACCGTCGCGCCGGGTCGGCTGCCGACGCTGATGGTGCCGCCGTGCGCCTTCACCACGGCGGCGACGATAGCCAGCCCCAGCCCGGTGCTACCGGCCTGCCGGGACCGCGACGAGTCACCGCGGGCGAACCGCTCGAACACCTCGGGCTGCAACGCTTTTGGAATGCCCGGGCCGTCGTCCGCGACGCTGATCACCGTCGCGTCCGGTTCCGCGGACAGCGCGATGGTCACCGATGTTCCCGCCGGCGTGTGCGTACGGGCATTCGCCAACAGGTTCGCCAGCACCTGATGCAGCCGGGCCGGATCACCCTCGATGATGACGGGTTCGTCGGGCAGGTCCAGCGACCAGTCGTGATCGGGACCGGCGACGTGGGCATCGCTGACGGCATCGACGACCACTTGCGACAGGTCGACGCTCTCCATCTCCAGCGGCCGGCCCGCATCCAGTCGCGCCAGCAGGAGCATGTCCTCGACAAGCCGGGTCATGCGCGCCGTCTCGGATTCGACGCGGTTCATCGCGTGGGCGACGTCGGCGGGCAGCTCGTCGCTCTTGCGTTGCGCCAGTTCGGTATAGCCGCGGATCGCGGCGAGCGGCGTGCGGAGTTCGTGACTGGCGTCGGCCACGAATCGGCGCACCCGCGTCTCACTGGCATGACGGGCCGCAAGGGCGGCGGCGATCCGGTCCAGCATGCGGTTCAGCGCCGAACCCAGTTGGCCCACTTCGGTGTGCGCGGCAACCGGGTCGACGTGCACGATCTCCGTCGGCAGCTGCACCTCTCCCCGGTCCAGTTCCCGGTCTGCCACGTCGCGCGCGGCGGCGGAAACCCTTGACAGCGGGGCAAGTTGGCGCCGGATGATCCAGAAGCCGACCGTCGTCGCACCGATCAGTGCCAGCGCCCCCACCACACAGAACATGCCGAGCACCCACAGCAGCGTGTTGTCGACGTGTCTGGTGGGCAGCCCGGTCACGATGGTCTGCGGCCCGCCGTGCCGGGGATGCATGCCGATGACGCGATAGCGGCCCAGCCCGTCGATCTCCATGGTCCGGATCTTGCGGTCCGGCGGCACCTGCGCCAATTGTGCTGTGGCCGTGGTACTCAACGACGCGCGACTACCCTCGGAGGTGATGACGCCGGTGTCGACCTGGCCGCGGAACACCACCGCCCCGAGGGTGCCGACGGCCTGCCCGGGCGCGTTGAGGAAGCCGGGGCCGGGGCCGGCCTCGGGATCGAAGCGCATGCGGAAATGCGGATCGAGGGACGGCCGCGGCACCCCACCGGTCAGGGGCGGTGCCATGGGCGGTGGCGGCAGCTCGAAGATGGCAGCCGAGCGCCGGCCCGCCTCCAATACCTGGTCGTTCAACTGGTGGAGCAGAAAGCGTTGCAGCGCAAACTCGGTCGCCGCGCCGACGCCGATGATGACCAGTGCCAGCAGCAGTACCTGAGTGACCAGCAAGCGGACGCGCAGCGACCAGGATCGCGGTTGCCAGATCCGCGTGCCGGACACCTCAGCGGGCAGGTCGGAGGACATATCCGGCGCCACGCAGGGTGTGGATCATGGGCTCGCGTCCACTGTCGATCTTCTTGCGCAGGTAGGACACATACAGCTCAACGATGTTGGAGCGGCCGCCGAAGTCGTAGCTCCACACCCGGTCGAGAATCTGGGCCTTGCTCAGCACCCGCTTGGAGTTGCGCATCATGTAGCGCAGCAGTTCGAACTCGGTGGCGGTCAACGTGACCTGCTCGCCGCCGCGCGTCACCTCGTGACTGTCCTCGTCGAGCACCAGGTCGCCGACGACGATCTGGGCGCCGCCGGCCTCGTTGGCCACCCCTGTGCGTCGCAGCAGCGCTCGGAGTCGCAGCACCACTTCCTCGATGCTGAACGGCTTGGTGACGTAGTCGTCGCCGCCCGCGGTCAAGCCGGCAATGCGGTCCTCGACCGAATCCTTCGCGGTCAGCAGCAGCAGCGGCAGCCCCGGAATCTGCTCGCGGAGCTTGCGCAGCACGTCGAGCCCGCTCATGTCGGGCAGCATCACGTCCAGCACAACTACGTCGGGCGGGTTGTCCTTGGCCAGCGCGATCGCGGTCGCACCATCGCCGGCGGTGGCGATATCCCAGCCCTCGTAGCGCAACGCCATGGAGACGAGCTCGGCCAGGACCGGCTCGTCGTCGACGACCAGGACGTTAATGGGCTTCCCGTCGGCCCGGTGCATCACGACGCGCGGGGTTTCACTGTCACGGGCGGGACTACTGGGACCTGTCACAGCTCCATTATTCGCACCGGTGTGGGCCTCGACTGTGGCAAATCTATGTACGAGCTGTGAATCGGGGCCGGCCCGGCTAGCCCTGCGGGTTGGTGTTCGGGGACTGACCCGCGAACAGCGGCGCCTTGCCGGTGATCGACGGTGCCGCGAACGTGACGGGCACGGTCGTGCTTGTCGACGTGATCAGCGTGGTGTCGGCCGTCGTCGTCTCCGACGGGGCGGCCAACACACCCGCACATATGGCTACCGCACCCATCGCGGCACTTCCGCCGATGATGCCGATCGCCCATTTCATGGTGATGCCGGAAGTCGCTGCTCGACTCATGGCTTGCCTCCCGTGTACTTGGGACCACTGCGCTGCGCCACGCCGTCGGGGCGCGGCCGGTCATATATTTCAAGTCAAGCGCGCCAATCTGACAGGCTGCTGGACTGGTTCTGCCAGTTCGCCAACACGGTCTATTCGCCATCTGAGAGGTCGCTGGACTGCATATGTCAGTTGTCAACGCCGCCACCACGCCGGTAATTCCGCCCCGGGCCGCCGTCATCTCTTAACCTGTGCGCATGCGGTTTTCGGTGAGCGGCCCATGACGCGGTTCCTGATCCGCCGATTGTTCAACTACGCGATCCTGTTGACGCTGGCGACATTTCTCACTTTCGCGCTCACGTCGGTGACCTTCCACCCGCTGGACAACCTGTTGCAGCGCAACCCCCGCCCGCCTCAGTCCGTGATCGACGCCAAGGCACACGACCTCGGCCTCGACAAGCCGCTGCTGCCGCGCTACGCCCACTGGGCATCCGGTGCCACACATGGCGACTTCGGGAAAAGCGTTACCGGGCAGCCTGTTTCAGAAGAGCTGGGGCGGCGGGTGTGGACCAGCCTGCGACTGGTGGCCATCGGATCGATCCTGGGCAGCATCATCGGCGTAATCATCGGGGCTTGGGGCGCGGTCCGGCAGTACCGGCTCTCCGACCGGACCATCACCGTGCTGGCCCTGCTGATTCTCAGTGCTCCGACATTCGTCATCGCCAACCTGCTGATCCTCGGCGCGCTCGGCGTGAACGAGGTACTGGGATTCCAACTGTTCCAGTACACGGGCGAGACCTCGCCGTACGCGGCAGGTGGCTGGCCCGGCTTCATCGACCGGCTGCAGCATCTGGTGCTGCCGACCACCACCCTCGCGCTGGCCGCCATCGCCGGATACAGCCGGTACCAACGCAACGCCATGCTCGACGTACTCGGCCAGGACTTCATCCGTACCGCACGCGCCAAGGGCCTGACGCGCCGCCAGGCGCTCTTCAAACACGGCCTGCGCACCGCGCTGATCCCGATGGCGACGCTATTCGCCTACGGGGTCGCCGGGCTGGTCACCGGCGCGGTGTTCGTCGAGAAGATCTTCGGCTGGCACGGCATGGGTGAATGGATGGTGCAGGGCATCCAAGGTCAGGACGCCAACATCGTCGCCGCGTTCACCTTGTTCTCCGGGACCACGATCCTCATCGGTGGCCTGCTGTCCGACATCGTCTACGCCGCCCTCGATCCCCGGGTGCGGGTCTCATGAGCGTCCAGTTCGGGCTGCCCCGCGCCCGGTTCGCATCGCGCCGCACGCTGGTGACGCGGCGGTTCGTCCGCAATCGTCCCGCGGTGGTGTCCCTCGTGCTGCTCGTGACGTTGTTCATCGGCTGCTATGCGCTGCCGCCGCTGCTCCCCTACTCGTACACCGACATGGACTTCGGCGCGCTGCTGCAACCACCGGACGGCCGGCACCTGTTCGGCACCAATGCCCTCGGGCAGGACGTCTTCGCGCAGACGCTGCGCGGCATGCAGAAGTCGATGCTGATCGGTGTCTGCGTGGCGGTGATCTCGACGGTCATCGCCGCGACGGTCGGCTCGGTCGCGGGTTACTTCGGTGGCTGGCGGGACCGGGCCCTGATGTGGATCGTGGACCTGCTGTTGGTGATCCCGAGCCTCATCATCATCATGATCATCACCCCGCGACTCGGTCAGTCCAACCGGGTCTTCTGGTTGATCGTGCTGTTCTCGATATTCGGCTGGATGATCAGCTCACGCATGGTGCGTGGCCTGACCATGAGCCTGCGCGAACGCGAGTTCGTCACGGCCGCACGGTATATGGGTGTCAGCCACGCCAGAATCATCGCGCGCCATATCGTGCCGAATGTGGCCTCGATCCTCATCATCGACACGACCCTCAACGTGGGCATGGCGATCCTCGCCGAAACCGGTTTGAGTTTCCTGGGTTTCGGGATCCAGCCACCCGACGTATCCCTGGGCACGTTGATCGCCGACGGCACCCCGTCGGTCACCACATTTCCCTGGGTCTTCCTGTTCCCGGCCGGGGTCCTGGTAGTGATCGTCCTGTGCGCCAACCTGGTCGGTGACGGCCTGCGCGACGCGCTCGATCCCTCGGCGCGGCCCCGGCGGCGGGCGGTCAAGCGATGAGCGTGCCACTGCTCGAGGTCCGCGACCTCACTGTCAGCTTCCAGACCTCGGACGAGGACGTCTCGGCGGTGCGGGGCATGAACTTTCACATCGCGCCCGGCGAGGTGCTGGCGTTGGTCGGCGAGTCCGGTGCGGGTAAATCGGCCACCGCCATGGCGGTGGTGGGCCTGCTACCCGAGCATGCCCAGGTGACCGGTTCGGTGACGCTGCAAGGCAAGCAGCTCGTCGGGCTCGACGACGCCGCGATGTCCGAAGTGCGCGGCCGCGTGATCGGCACGGTATTCCAGGACCCGATGTCGGCACTCACCCCGGTGTACACCGTCGGCGACCAGATAGCCGAAGCCCTTCGCGTGCACGACCGTTCAGTGGGGCGGCATGCTGCGCGCAAGCGGGCGGTCGAACTGCTGGAGCTGGTCGGCATCAAACAGCCCGAGGCCCGCGCCAAGGCATTCCCGCACGAGTTGTCCGGCGGCGAGCGGCAGCGCGTCGTCATCGCCACCGCGATCGCCAACGACCCCGACCTCATCATCTGCGATGAACCCACCACGGCACTCGACGTCACCGTGCAGGCGCAGATCCTCGACGTGCTGCGCACCGCCCGCGACGTGACGGGCGCCGGGGTGCTGATGATCACCCACGACCTGGGGGTGGTCGCCGAATTCGCCGACCGCGCCATGGTGATGTACGCCGGCCGGGCGGTGGAGACCGCGCCGGTGGCGAACCTGTACCGCGACCGGGTGATGCCGTACACCGTCGGCCTACTGGGATCGGTGCCGCGGCTCGATGCCCCGCAGGGCTCGCGGTTGGTGCCGATTCCCGGTTCACCGCCGTCGATGGCCGGCCTCGCGCCGGGCTGCCCGTTCGCGCCGCGCTGCCCGCTGGCGGACGACGACTGCCGGGCGGCCGAGCCGGCGCTGCTCGAGGTCGGGCCCGGGCACGCCGCCGCCTGCATCCACACCGACCAGGTGACGGGCCGTAGCGCTGCCGAAATCTACGGGGTGGCAACCGAACCCGAGGTGGTGGCGGATGACGACGCCGACCGGCCCGTGGTGCTCACGGTCAGCGACCTGGTCAAGACCTTCAAGCTCAGTGGCGGAATGTTGCGGCGCAAGGTCGGTGAGCTGCGGGCGGTCGACGGGGTCAGCCTGCAGCTGCAGCAGGGCCGGACCCTTGGCATCGTCGGCGAGTCCGGCTCCGGCAAGACCACCACGCTGGATCAGATTCTGAATCTGACGGCACCGCAATCGGGTTCGATCACGGTGCTCGGTCACGACGTGGCCGGCCTGAACCGCGAGACGCGGCGGGAGCTGCGCGGCGACCTTCAGGTGGTGTTCCAGGACCCGGTGGCCGCTCTCGACCCCCGGCTGCCGGTGTTCGATGTCCTGGCCGAACCGTTGCGGGTCGGCGGGTTCGACAAGAACCGCATCGAGGACCGCGTCAGCGAGCTGCTCGGCATCGTCGGCCTGCGGAACGAGGACGCCGCGCGCTACCCCGCCGAGTTCTCCGGTGGGCAGAAACAGCGCATCGGCATCGCCCGCGCGCTGGCGCGTCAGCCCAAGATTCTGGCGCTCGACGAACCGGTGTCGGCACTGGACGTCTCGATCCAGGCCGGCATCATCAACCTCCTACTTGACCTGCAGCAGCGCTTCGACCTGTCGTATCTGTTTGTCTCGCACGATCTTTCCGTGGTCCGGCATATGGCCCACACCGTGGTGGTGATGTACAAGGGCGCTGTCGTCGAACAGGGCGACGCCGCACAGGTTTTCAGTGATCCACAGGACCCCTACACCCAGCGGTTGCTGGGTGCCGTGCCCCAGCCCGGAGGGGAATGATGGATTCTCGTCGTAGCCGACTGCTGACGGTCCTGGTGGCCGTGATGGCTACTGTCGCGCTGGTCATCACCATCGGCGGCTGCTCGAGTCAGTACCGCGGATCCAGCGCCGGCGCACCGAAACTCGGAGCGGCCAACGACCTCAACCCGCGAGATCCGTCGACCCTCAAGCAGGGCGGCAATCTGCGGCTGGCGCTCACCGCGTTTCCGGACAACTTCAACACACTGAACATCGATGGCGGTACCGCAGACACCGCCGCCATCCTCAGGCCGACCCTGCCACGAGCCTTCATCGTCGGCCCCGACGGTTCGACGACCGTCAACCACGACTACTTCACGGACATCCAGCTCACCAGCACCGACCCTCAGGTGGTCACCTACACGATCAACCCCAAGGCGGTGTGGAGCGACGGAACCCCGATCACCTGGCAGGACATCGCTTCACAGATCACCGCGACGCGGGGCAAGGACCCGGCTTATCAGATCGCCAGCCCCAATGGCAGTGAACGCGTCGCATCGGTGACCCGCGGCGTCGATGACCGGCAGGCGGTCATGACCTTCACCAGCCACTACGCCGACTGGCGCGGCATGTTCGCCGGCAACGGCATGCTGCTGCCGAAGGTTTCCACGGCCAACCCCGAGGTGTTCAACAAAGGCCAACTGACCGCGCCCGGCCCGTCGGCGGGACCGTTCGTCATCTCGAATGTCGACCGCGCTGCGCAGCGCATCACGTTGACCCGCAACCCCCGCTGGTGGGGAGCCCGGCCGCTGCTGGACAGCATCACGTTCCTCGTACTCGACGACGCCGCCCGGATCCCGGCGCTGCAGAACAACGCCATCGATGCCACCGGGCTGGGGTCGATCGATGACATGGTGCGTGCCCGACGCACCAAAGGTGTCGACATCCGCACCGCGCCAGGGCCCCTTTGGTCGCACCTGACCTTCAACGGCGCGCCCGGCTCGATTCTCGCCGACCCGGCACTGCGCCACGCCATTGCGATGGGCATCGACCGGCAGACCATCGTCACAGTCCTGCAGCACGGCCTGGTGGACCACCCGGTGCCGTTGAACAGCCACATCTACGTCGCCGGCCAGCAGGGCTATCAAGACAACAGCGGCGGAGTGCCTTTCGACCCGGACGCCGCGCGGCGAGAGCTCAATGCACTGGGCTGGACGCTGCCTGCCGGCCGCTCGGTGCGGGAGAAGGACGGCCGGCCGTTGAGCGTCCGGCTCGTCTTCTATGACGCCTCCGGAGGCCGGCAGATCGGGCAGATCGTCCAGAAGACCCTCGCCGAGATCGGCGTCCGGCTCGAGCTGGTGGTGTCCTCGGGCGCAGACCTGTTCAGCCAGTACATCATTCCCGGCAACTTCGACATCGCCGCGTTCGCCTGGCAGGGCGACGCCTTCCCGTTCGGCGGTCTGACCCAGATCTATGCCGCCGACGGCGAGAGCAACTTCGGCAAAGTCGGCACGCCCGAAATCGACGCCAAGATCGAGCAGACCCTCGACGAACTCGATCCGGTCAAAGCACGGGCGCTGGCCAATCAGCTGGATCGCATGCTCTGGGCGGAAACGTTCAGCCTGCCGCTCGCGCAGTCTCCGGGAAACGCTGCGGTCCGAAGCACTTTGGCCAACTATGGCCCAGCAGGACTGGGCGACCTCAACTACATGACGATCGGGTTCACCAAGTCCTGAGCTGGCGGATGGCCCGCGGCAGCGCGGCCGGCACCAACGCCTCCGCGGCCGCGGCGGTCGTGATGCCCCGTACCATCAGGCGGATCGCGAAATCCAGCGGTTCGTTGTCCAATTCTGTTGCCCGGTCCGGCAATCCCGCGTGCTCACCGGCGACCACCGCAGCAGCGATGGTCAGCGCCGACCCCTCCCGCATGTCGAGCACACTGTGCCCCGCGGACGGCAGTTCCAGCAGTACCGCGTCCGGAATCAGCGCCGCGACCCGCCGCGCGACCGCCGGCGGCGTGATCAGGTCACGGCCGCCGGAGATCACCACGGTGGGCCAGTCGAATCCCGGCATCGCCGACACCAGATCGAACGGTTCGGCGACGAAATCGGCGTCGCCGGTGGCGGATTCGCGATATGCCAGCGCCGGGTCGATCGGCAGACCGTCGGGTTCGGGGGCGTAGTTGAGCTCCTGGTAACCGATGTGCTCGACGAGATCGGGTTCGTGCCGATACGGCATCTTGCTCTCGAACAGCAGCTTGGTGCTGTGCCCGATGGCGTGCCACAACAATCCCCGTCCGGTGAGCAGCAACTCGAGCTGCTGCTCGAGCACCTCCGGACCGACCAGGCCGTACAGCCCGGTCGCCAACTGCACCACCCAGGGCGTCAGTTTTCCGTCCGCGGCCAGGTCCCGGACCCGCCTCGCCAGACCCTCGGTCGACGGCGCGGTGCCCTCCCATAACGCCGCCCGGGTGGCCTCCCGCACCGCCTCGATGTCATCAGCGCAGAGCAGCGGTGAGTCCAGCACCATCGCGTGCACCCGATCCGGATGGCGCACCCCGACACCCGCCGCCAGGTAGCTGCCGTAGGACGTACCGTAGACCACCGCCGACTCCACGCCGGCGTCCTCCACCACCGCCGCGATATCGTCGACGGCGGCCTCGATGGTCAGCGCCTCAGTGGGCAGGTCGGCGCCGGCGTCGTCGTGCCGGGACATCCCGATGCCGCGGTGCTCGACCATGATGACGTCCAGGCCCGCAGCCGTCGCCCGGCGGCGCAGATTGCGGTAGTGCCCGATCGAGGCCGCGCCCGGCCCGCCGGGGATGATCACCAGCGGATGGTCGCTGGGCGGGCCGGTCCGCACGTAGAACAGATCGAATTCCTCTGCGCCGTTTGGCCGGACCGGTCGGCGCACCGACGTCACCCCGGGCAGTGCCGCGAGCTTGTCGTGCGCCCGGCGGCGTTTGGCGTTCATGGTCATCGCGACTCATTGTGCCGCGCGCAGCTTCGGCATCACTGAGAGTCCGGAGGTGACTCCTCAAGCAGTGATGAGGTCGGCGGCTTTCTCCCCGATCAGCACGCTCGGGGCGTGCGTGTGGCCGCGGATGATCGTCGGCATCACCGAAGCGTCGGCCACCCGTAGCCCGTCGACGCCGCGTACCCGCAGCTGCGGGTCGACCACGCTGGCCTCGTCGGTGCCCATCCGGCACGTCGTGGTCGGGTGATAGAGCGTGTGCGACGTGGAGGCCAGGGCGAGCTCCAGCGTCCTGTCGTCGAGCTCACGTGCGCCGACCGGCCGGGCGATGTCGCCGAGCAGGCCCTTCAGCGCCGGCGCCTGGGTGATGTCCGCCAGCATCCGCAAGCCCGCCAGCAACGCCGTGCGGTCGGCGCCCTCAGGGTCGGACAGGTAGCGCGGGTCGATGACCGGCTTGGCCAGCGGATCCGCCGACGCCAGGCGGATGGTGCCGGTGCTCTTCGGCTTGACCAGAATGGGTCCCATCGCCACCGCATCGCGCGGGTACGCCTCGCCGATGCCTTCGTCGAAGAACGGCGCAGGCGCGAAGATCAGCTCGACGTCGGGCTGAGCGAGGGCGGGATTGCTGCGCACGAACCCGTACGCCTCACCGACGTTCGACGTCAGCATGCCGCGGCGACGGCTGAGGTAGTTGAGCAGTTGCACCGGCTTTTCGGCGCTGACCAGGGTCTCGCAGTTGGCGTCGAACCCGAGCAGCACCACCAGGTGGTCCAGCAGGTTCGAGCCGACGCCGGGCGCATCGTGGACGACGTCGATGCCGTGCTCGGCCAGGTGCTCGCGTGGACCGATGCCGGACAGCATCAGCAGCTGCGGGCTGTTGATCGCACCGCCGGAGAGGATCACCTCGCGGCGTGCCCGGACGGTCTGGCGACGGCCGTCCGCCTCGTACTCGACGCCGACCGCCCGGCCGTCCTCGATCAGTACCCGCGTCGCGGTGGCGCCGGTACGCAGGTGCAGGTTGGACCGCCGCAGGGCCGGACGCAGATAGGCGTCAGCGGTGCTCCACCGGGCGCCGCGGCGCTGGCAGACCCTGGTCTCGACGAACCCCTCATGGCCGCACTGCTCGGCGGCTTCCAGCCACGCGGCGGTGATGCCGCGCGGGCTGCGCTGTGGGCTGAGCACCAGCGGCCCGGCTTCGATCCGGTCGAAATACTTCTCCACGGCCGCGTACGACCACTCTTCTCCGGCGAGCTCACCCCACTCGTCGTAATCGGCGGGCAGTCCGCGGACCCACATCATGGCGTTCATCGACGACGAGCCGCCGAGGGTCTTGCCGCGCGGCCAGAAGATCTTCCGGTCGGCGAGCTCGGGCTGCGGCTCGGTCGAGTAGTTCCAGTCGAATTCACCGCGGAACAGCTTCGCGAAAGCCGCCGGGATGCGGATGAACTGATTCTTGTCGGCGGCCCCCGCCTCGAGTACCACCACCTGCGAGGCGCCGTCGGCACTCAGACGATCAGCCAGCACCGCGCCGGCCGAGCCGGTCCCTACGACGACGAAATCAGCGATCACGGCCGCAGTCTGTCACGAAAAGGCCCCCGTCACGGGCCTAAGCGGTGAGCTCGATTCGCGTGGCGTCCTCGACATTGGCGTAACGCTCTGGGCTGCAGGTCAACACGATCACCTGGCCGTCGCCGCCGACCGCGTCGAACACCTCACCCATCCGGGCCAACCGGCCGGCATCGGTGAACCCCAGTGCATCGTCGATGATCACCGGGACGGTGTCCTCTTTGGCCACCAGCGCCGCCCCGGCGAGCCGGGCCACGATCCCGAGCTGTTCCTTGGCCCCACCGGACAGGCTTTCGTACGGCACCGTGGTGCCGCCGACGGTGCGACTGCAAATCCGCAGATCACTGTCGACCTCGACGGTGAAGCTGTCGCCGAACACGATGCGCCCCAGCCGTTCCACCTCGGTGCGGAACGGCGCCACGTACCGTTGCCGGGCCTGGTCGCGGTGCCGGCCCATCACCGTGCGCAGCAGCTCAGCCGCCCGGGCGCGACGGCCCACCGCGGCATGCTCAGACTCCGCGTGCCGCAACGCCACCTCGGCGACATCGAGTTGACTCTGCCGCCCCTGAGTTCCATACGCCTTCAATTGCGCTGCGACGTCGCGCAATTGGTCATCGAGTTCGCGGCGCCGGGCACCGATCCGCACCGAATCCGCAATGGCCGTTGCCAATTCGGCATCGACGACGTCGGGTGTGGTGGCCGCCAGCGCGGTGGCCAGTTGCTGTTCGCGCGCCGTAGCGGCGGCAGCCTGCTCTCCCAGCGTCGCCACGCGCTGGCTCAACGTGGCGTCGTCTTCGACTTCGCGCTGCCGAGCCAGTCGCTCGGTGGCCTCGGCGAGCGCGGCCGTCGCCGCAGCCACCTTCTCGCGGGCGACTGTCGCCGCAGTCAGCGCGGCGGCCACGGCCGCCGCCGCAGCGGTCGCTGCATCCCGGCACTGCTCGTAATCGGTTGCCGTACGCCGCTGTTCGGCGTCGGCGGCCTCCAGCTCCGCCCGCGCAGCCCCGACATCGATGGGACCGGTGTCGCCGAACTGCTCCTGCAGCGCCGCGAGCCGAGCCGCGAGCACCTCGACCGTGTCGGCGCCCAGCAGCGTCTGCCGGGTGACGGTCAGCCGATCACGCTCGGCCTCCAGTTCGCGCCGGCGGGTGTCCAGCGCACGCGCGGCCTCGACATCGGCCACACCGTGCGGCTGTAGTGCAGCCGCCAGGGCCCTGCGCGCGGCGTCGAGGACAGCGCTGGTATCCGCGGCTGGGGTGCCGGGCAGCACCCGTACGGTCAGCAGACCCGGGAGCTCCACGTCGGTCCGGCCGCCCACGCTGGTGGCCCATTCCGTCCCGGCGGACAATGTGACGTCCTGGTCTGCGACCCGCAGCTGCACGTCACCTTGAGCAACCAATTCGATTCGCGCCGAGGCGAGTTCAGCAGCTGCGCCAGCGCGATCCACAGCCGCGGCGGCCGTTTCGACCGCGCGCATGCCCGCCGCGGTCAGCGTGATCTTGGCCAGCTGCTCGGCCACCACCGCGAGTTCCTCGGCGGCGGTCCGCACCCGCTGCAGTTGGCCGGCCAGCCGATCGGCTTCGGCGCGCTGCGAAAGCTGGTCCACCACCCGCCGCGCCGCGTCCAGGCGCGCCCGACCGGCGTCCACCACGGACCGCGCCACTGCCACGGCGGTATCCGCGGTCCGCTGGAGCTGCACCGCGGCCACGTGCTGCTGCCCGGCATGCTCGGCCGCGGCGGTCAGGTCACCGATACTGCCGGTCCGCTGCTCGACGTCGGCCTGCAGCCGCCACCGCTCGTCCAGCGCACTCCGCGCTGCCGTCGCCGTGGCCACCGCAGCTTGCGCCTGCACCCGCGCCTGAGCGAGCTCGTCGCGGATTCGCGCCACGGCGCCGGCCGCCTCGCGGGCCGCGGCCAGCCGCACGTCAGCGGCCGTCAATTGCTCCGCGGCCGTGGCTAATTCAGCGGTCAGCTCACCGTGTCGCCGAACCGCGTCGTCGACCTCGGCCACCGCTGCGGTGCGCGCGGCAACCTCGGCCTGTGCGGCCTTGAGACCCTTGATGGCCTCGGCCCACACACCGGTGGGACGGCCCGTTTGGGTGAAGTACTTCAAGAATTCGACATCGATCCGGTCGACCAGCAGCGGCTCGTTGCCCGACAGGGCACCCTCGAGCGCACCGGCCTGGCCGGCCGCGACATCGAGTGCCCGCGCCAGCGCATCGCAGCCGGCCAGATCGACCGGCACCGTGGCCGCGGACTGCAGGACACGCTGGGCCCGCCAGAGTTCGGTGTCGACTGTCTCGTCGAGCATGGCCCGCACCCGGTCGTGCGCCTCGTCGCCGGTGAGCTGCTCGCGCCGCGGCGCCAGGACGGTCAGCCGTGTCTCGGCCTTCTTGTGAAACCGCTTGTAGTACTCGAACCGGTAGGGGCCGGTGGAGATTTCGGCGGTCACCTCGGCGCCCACATCGGCATGCGTCGGCTTGACCTGCTTGACCTCTTTCTTGGTCGAGCGGTCCTTGGACTCCAACAGCAGATCGAGCGCCTCGATCATGGAGGACTTACCGATCTCGTTGGCGCCGGCGACCACCACCACGCCGCGGTCGGGAAAATCGATCTCGCGGTGAGTGATTCCGCGGTAATTGGTCAGAATCAGGCGGTGCAGCTTCATGCCGCGGTGCCTCGATCCACCAGACGCAACAACAGTGCGAGAGCCGCACGGGCGTCCTCGGCATCGTCACCCGATGCGCTTGCGGTGCCGACCAGTTCGTCGACCGCTGCCGCGGCGAACCCGCCGATGCCCAGGTCCGAGAATTCGCCGTCAGCCGGGACAACAACGAGGTCGGTGTGCCGCTCCCAGGTGGTGAGTGCCGCGAACAAACGCGCGTAACGATCCAGGCAGGCGTCGAGCACAGCCTTGTCGGAAATGGTCAGCGACCCCGTCAGTGCCAGCCGGACCACGGTGCGCTCCTTGTCCGGCAGTCCGTCGAGATTCAGGTCCAGGTCGGCGATATCACGATCCGTGTCGACGATGCGCCGCAGCGTGACGAACCGCCACTGCCCCACCCGCCGGGCCTCGACCGTCACGTTTTTGGCCTCAGCTGCCACATCCAGGTCCACCACCAGCACGTGGCCCGAATCTGCTTCGATGTCATCGTAATTCGTGACTTCCGGCGCACCGGAGTACCACACCCGTCCGGTGCTGCCCACCTCGGTGCGAGAGTGCTTGTCCCCCAACGCCACATAGTGCACAGCGCCACGGCGTACGGCGGCCTCGACGGCATCCAGCCGGATCAGCGCCGGTTTGGTGGGATCAGGGTCGAGGACGTCAACCCCGCCGTGGCCCACAACAATTCGGGTGACGCCGTCGGCCGGAAGGTCACCAACCACATCACCTGTCAGGTCCGTGGTGGGCGCCTTGGAGCGCCACGGCGCACCGACGATCTGCACCCCGGGCCGCAGCTCATGCACACCGTCGAGCACCGTGACGTTGGGCGGGCATTCGGCCAGGAACAAGGTGCTGGTGTAGACCGACGACGGATCCAGCGGATCGTGATTGCCGGGCAACAGGAAGACCGGGACCTTGATGGCCCGCATGGCCTCGAGCGACAGGCTGACCTCACGCGGGTCAAGCTGGTTGTGCTCGAAGACATCGCCCGCCACGACGACGAACTCGGCACCGACCTCAGCGCACAGGGCACCGAGGCGAGCCACCGCATCACGACGTGCGGCCGAGTAGCGCGGCTGCGCCTCACCGCCCAGGAAATGCCGGGTCATACCGAGCTGCCAGTCGGCGGTGTGGACGAAACGCATGGGGCGAGTGTAAATCCGGGCACCGACAACTCCGGGGATCTACGGTGGGCGGGTGACGGGAACCCGAACATTGATCCTGCTGCGGCACGCGAAATCCGACTATCCCGAAGGTGTCGCCGACCATGACCGGCCGCTGGCCAAGCGCGGCATCCGGGAGGCGGCATTGGCCGGGGAGTGGATTCGGCAGCATCTACCGCCCGTTGGCGCCGTCCTGTGCTCGACCGCCACCCGAACCCGGCAGACGCTCGCCCACACCGGGATCGACGCACCCGTGACGTACGTCGAACGCCTCTATGATTCGACGCCGGGCAGCACCATCGGCGTCATCAACGGCGCACCGGAGGCGGCGAGCACGCTGCTGGTGATCGGCCACGAACCGGTCATCTCATCAGTCGCCCTGGGCTTGGCGTCGCCCGACACCAGTGACCGCGAGGTGACCGAACAAATTGCGATGAAGTACCCGACATCATCGATCGCGGTCCTGCACACCGACCGGCCGTGGGCAGAGCTGGAACTGGGCAGCGCCAGGTTGGTGGAGTTCCACATCCCCCGTTAGGAGTTGGTGGCGAGCGTCAGCTCCATCAGCTTGGTGGCCATGCCGCAGGTGTCCGCACCCGGTCCCTGGGGGTTCACCCACCAGCCCACGACACCGGCGGCGTCGCTGGCCACACCGCACGAACCGTTGGGGTCGTTCGGGTGCATGATGATCGACTTCACGCCGGCGATCGCCCTGTTCTCGTACTTGTAGTTGAGGTGCTGGGCGACCTTGGTCTCCTCGTCGAGGCTGCCCTGCTCGTACCAGAACCGGGTGATGTCGATGAGGCCCGCGGACTGGTTCAGCGCCTGCCAGCGGCAGACCGCCCCCACGAAGGTGCTCTGGATGTCCAGCGGGTCCGCACCGACCGTCTTGGCCAGCACGTCGTTTGTCAGCACGTCGCACTCTTTGAGCAGATTGGGGTACGAGTCGGCCGAATGCTCACTGCCGCCGCCCGCACCTTCCTTCATCGCGGTGCCCTCGACCGACCGCGCGCATCCCACGAGCGCCAGCGCAGACATCACGACGACGGCTCCAGCCAGTTTTCGCTGTGTCATTTCGCGTTCGCAATCGATTGCCGGGAGAGTTCCTTCGCGATGTCACACGGGTCGGGGAAGGGCTTCTGGGAGAAGCTGATGGACCATTCGATGAAGTCGTCATCGAACTGGATGCCGACCTCACACAGGCTCTTGCCGATCATCGGGTCCTCACCGAGTGCGACGAACCCGGAGTGGCCCTGAATGTTGACGTCGTTGACGTCGGCGCGCGTGCGTTCCTCGGTCTTGCGTTCGCGGCCGATTGGGCTGCCCCGATACCAGGTGAACGAGAAGTGCGGACCGAGGATGCCGCCATTGACCAGCCACTGGCAGCCGACGGAGTTCTTCGCGGTGTTGACGAGGCCGGCGACCTGGGTCAGCTGGCTGACCGTCTGATCACTGACGCCGCCGCACACCGGGAACATCGGGCCGTGCTTGGCCGGGCCCGCTGCCGACGGGCCCGACGGGCCGCCCGCGGGAGCGCCGCCGCTGTTGCCCTGGTCCGAGCAGGCGGACATCGCCGGAATCATCGCCGCGGCAAGCACGGTCGCGGCGGCGGTCTTCACCTGTCTGCGGGTCACGCCATGCACTGTAGCGGCAGGTTCGGAGGTCAACCACCGACAGGCCGACTGACCTGGTCTTTCTACAAGCTTTCCCGGGTGTGCCACAGTAACCGCATGCTCTGGGCACTGCTGCGGCAGTACACGAGGCCGTATCGGCGGCAGCTGACGGTGGTGGCGACACTGCAACTGATCAGCACTCTGGCCTCGCTGTATCTGCCCACACTCAATGCCCGGATCATCGACCACGGCGTCGCCCGCGGCGACACCGCCGTCATCGGGCGACTCGGCGGCGTCATGCTGGGTGTCAGCGCGCTGCAGGTGCTGTGCGCGGTCGGCGCGGTCTATTTCGGTTCCCGCGCCGGTATGGGTTTCGGCCGCGACCTGCGGTGGTCGGTATTCCGCCGGGTGCTCGGCTGGTCCAATGCCGAGGCCGTGCGCTTCGGGGCGCCCACACTGATGACGCGCACCACCAACGACGTCCAGCAGATTCAGGTACTGGTGCAGATGACGTGCACCATGCTGATCACCGCGCCCATCATGAGCGTCGGCGGCATCGCGATGGCCGTGCACCAGAACGCGGGGCTGTCCTGGCTGTTGCTGGTCAGCGTGCCGGTGATGGCGATCTGCAACTACCTGATCATCTCGCGGCTCTTGCCGTTGTTCCGCAGCATGCAGCGGCTGATCGACAACATCAACCGGGTGCTGCGCGAACAGCTCACCGGCATCCGCGTCGTCCGCGCGTTCTCTCGGGAAGACGACGAACGCGAACGGTTCGCCGAGGCCAACCGCGCGCTGACCGACACGACCCTGACGGTCGGTCGGTGGCAAGCGCTGATGCTGCCGGCGACGACGCTCGCGGTGAACCTCTCCAGCGTTGCGGTGATCTGGTTCGGCGGCATCCGCATCGACCACGGCCAGATGGAAGTCGGCTCGCTGATCGCCTTCCTGTCCTACTTCATGCAGATTCTGATGGCCGTGTTGATGGTGACCATCGTGTTGGTGATCCTGCCGCGGGCATCGGTGTGCGCCGAGCGGATCACCGATGTGCTCGCGACCGAGCCGACGATCGTGGCGCCCGCTGCGCCGGTGGTGCCGGACATTCGGCGCGGGGAAATACAGGTGGCGGCAGCCACCTTCGGGTATCCCGGGGCCGACGACCCTGTGCTGCACGGGGTTTCGCTGACCGCGCGGCCCGGGACGGTGACGGCCATCGTCGGATCGACAGGGTCAGGGAAGTCGACGCTGATGGCGCTGCTGTGCCGGATGTATGACGTCACCTCCGGCGCGGTACTGGTCGACGGCGTCGACGTGCGGGACTACGACCCCGAACAGCTGTGGTCGATGATCGGCGTGGTGCCGCAGCGCGGGCACATGTTCTCCGGCACCGTCGCCGACAACCTGCGGTTCGGCAAGGCCGACGCCACCGAGGACGAGATGTGGGCCGCGCTCGGTGTCGCGTCGGCTGATTTCGTGGCGGCCCATCCCGAGGGACTCGGTATGCCGGTCGCTCAGGGCGGCACGAATTTCTCCGGTGGCCAGCGCCAACGTCTGGCCATCGCCCGCGCGGTGATCCGCCGGCCGGCGGTGTATCTGTTCGACGACGCGTTCTCGGCGCTGGACGTCCACACCGATGCCCGGGTGCGGGCCGCGTTGTCGGCGGTGGCTGCCGATGCCACGGTGGTCATTGTTGCCCAGCGTCTTTCGACGGTCGCCGGCGCCGATCAGATCGTCGTACTGGACAACGGTCAGGTGGTGGGCACCGGAACGCATTCCGAGCTGATCGAGTCTTGCCCGGTGTACCGCGAATTCGCGGAATCGCAGGCGGTTGTGGCCGGAGGCGTGGCGTGACCCGGCCGCCGTCGGCCGCGATGCTGGCTTCGGGCCAGCGGTCCGAAAACTTCCTGGGCACGGCGCTGCGGCTGGTCAAACAGCTGGCGCCGCAACGCACCCGGGTCATCCTGGTGATGCTGTTGGGCATCGTGGGGATCGCCGTCGGCGTGATCGGGCCACGCATCCTGGGCCATGCCACCGATCTGTTGTTCAACGGCGTACTGGGCCGCGGCTTGCCGGCGGGGATCACCCGCGAGCAGGCAGTGGCCGCGGCTCGGGCCCGCGGCGACAACACCTTTGCCGACCTGCTCGCAGGATCCCACGTGGTCCCGGGACAAGGTGTCGACTTCGATGCGATCGGTCATGTGCTGACCATCGCCCTGCTGCTCTATCTCGGTTCGGCGATGATGGTGTGGGCCGAGGCGCGGTTGCTCAACACCATTGTCCAGCGCACCATGTTCACTCTGCGCGCCCGCGTAGAGGACAAGGTGCACCGGCTGCCGTTGTCCTACTTCGATTCCCGGCCCCGGGGCGAGATTCTCAGCCGGGTCACCAACGACATCGACAACGTCCAGACCTCGCTGACGATCACCGTCAGCCAGCTGTTGACTTCAGCATTGACAGTGGTGGCGGTGCTGGTGGCGATGATCTGGATCTCGCCGCTGCTGGCGTTGATCACAGTGCTGACTGTGCCGTTCACGTTGCTGGCGACGCGGGTTATCACCAAGCGTTCACGACAGCAGTTCATGGCGCAGTGGCGCAACACCGGCCGGCTCAACGCCCACATCGAAGAGACCTACAGCGGCTTCACCGTGGTCAAGACCTTCGGGCACCGGGCGCTGGCCGAAGCGAAGTTCCGCGAGCTGAATGACGATGTGTACCAGGCGAGTTTCGGCGCGCAGTCGCTGTCCGGCCTGGTCTCCCCCATCACGACGTTCATCGGCAACATCAGCTACGTCGGCGTCGCGGTGGTCGGTGGCATCCAGGTCGCGACCGGGCAGATCAGCCTCGGCAGCATCCAGGCGTTCATCCAATACGTACGCCAGTTCAATCAGCCACTGACCCAGATCGCGTCCATGTACAACACCATGCAGTCGGGGATGGCCAGTGCGGAGCGGGTTTTCGAGTTCCTGGATGCGGACGAGGAAATCGCTGAAGCGCCGCCGGCTCCCGTTCGCTTGGCGGACGCAACGGATCGGGTGGAGTTCGAGCGAGTCAACTTCTCCTACGTACCCGGCAAGCCGGTGATCGAGGACCTGTCGTTCGTCGCCGAACCAGGCAGCACCGTGGCCATCGTGGGGCCGACCGGGGCCGGCAAGACCACGCTGGTCAATCTGCTGATGCGGTTCTACGAACCCGAATCCGGCCGAATCCTGCTGGGCGGTCGCGACATCGCGACGATGAGCCGAGCCGAGTTGCGGTTGCATATCGGCATGGTGCTGCAGGACACCTGGCTGATCGGCGGCACCATCTACGACAACATCGCCTATGGACGCCCGGACGCCACCGAGGCGGAAGTCATCGAGGCTGCCCGCATCGCCCGCGTCGACCATTTCGTGCACACCTTGCCGAACGGCTATCAAACGCGGCTGAACGAAAACGGCGTGAACATCAGCGGCGGCGAGAAGCAGCTGATCACCATCGCCCGAGCACTGCTGCGGCAACCCCAGCTGCTGATCCTCGACGAAGCCACCAGTTCCGTCGACAGCCGCACCGAGCTGCTGATCGCCCAGGCCACCGCAGAACTGCGCCGCAACCGGACGAGTTTCATTATCGCGCACCGGCTTTCCACCATCCGCGACGCGGATCTGATCCTGGTGGTCCAGGCCGGCCGGATCGTCGAGCGCGGATCCCACGATGAGCTGCTCCAGCGCCGCGGGGCCTACTGGGCAATGACGCAGGCCTGACGGTCGCGTGGCTGGTCCCAACTGGGCCGAGCATCAGGACAACGACAGTTCATTGCGGTGTGCCGGTGTGCGGGCCTGCTGGTTCAGCTCTACTGCCGAAGCAGCAGGTCCGCAATCCGCGTGTCACTGTTGAGTTATCAAGGTGCGCAACAAGTTTCAGATAGCGCGCGAGGCGGCTATGCGGCCACGTCCAGTCGCATGGTGCGGCGGTTGTAGGCCGGGATCGGCTTCCGGTGGGGGTCCACCGCTGCGGGCGGGATGAGCCAGGGGTGTTTGTCCAGGCCCATGACGACATCCCAGCCGTCGTGATGGACATTGGCATGACAGCCCGGGCATAGGAGGCAGCCGTTGCTCAGGCTGGTCTCCCCGCGGTGGGTCCAGTGCACGATGTGGTGCGCATGGGTACGTCCGGGCGGGGCGCCGCATTTGATGCAGCATTGATCGCGCAGATACAAGGCTTTGCGTAGCCGCGCCGGGAACAACCGTTTGTCGCGGCCCATGTCCAGGGGTACCTGTTCGCCGTCCACGATCACCGTGGTGACGGTGGTGTCGCAGCAGATTCGGTCCAGCGTCGCCGCGCTAGCGTCGGCACCAGCGGCAGCGCCGCGGCAACCCGGACCATCCGCTCCGCCACACTCGGCGCACACCCCAACGACATCAACAACTCCCGCAAGCGTCCGCCCCTGCGAAGCCGCCACCGCACACCGATCCAGCACCCCGGTCACCATCGCCGCCAGATGATCAACCACATTCCGGAGCGTCACCAGCACCCGCATCGATTCAAGAGCGTCGTCTCCGGTGATGTCGTCCGGAAGGCGTACACCTCGAGCGATGCCGAGACTGGTGGCGAGATCTTGCGCGATTCCCATACCACATTCTATCGAACAAACGTTCGAACGACAATGGGTGGGACTGTCGGACTTTGCGATGCATCAGGACATCGGTGACAGTTCCGGTTGCCTTGGCCGTGACACAGCGTTGACCTCATGTCCGCCTGACGATCTCGTATGGGCGGATCGCACGCTCCGAAATGGATCCCGCCGCGGTGTTCCAGCGACGGACCCGCCACCAACAACCCCGAAACGTGGCGGGCCTACGGTCGATACGGCGTGACCCGCGGCAGCCACGCGGGCACCGATTCGCAGTAGCGGCGGTAGTCCTCGCCGAACTGCGTCTGCAGCGTGGGCTGCTCGTAGAAGTACACGAACGCGGCCGTCATCAACATGAAAAGCACTGCGTACCAGAGCAGCACGGTCTGACCGAGAACCAGTGCCTGGCCGACGATGACGGTCGCGACCGCGAGATACATCGGGTTACGGACGAACCGGTGCGGCCCCGTCACCACGAGACACTGAGTGGGCGCCGCAGGCAATGGCGTACCCAGGCCGTCACTGGCGAATTTGTAGATCGCCATGAGCAGCACCGGGAGCCCGAGTGCAATCAGAACCACTCCGGCAATCCACGCTCCAGAGAGCCCGAGGAGGTCGCCGCGCCGCCGCCAACCATCGGTGAGCAGATACGGAATCAGCCCAGCCATGGTCCCGGGCACGATGACAGTGAAAACCGCGCTGCGCATGAGGCTTTGACGTCGACGGGACGTCAATGAACCCATGGCTCAGGCCGCGAACGCGGACGTCAGTTGAACCCGGATCACCGGATCGGAGTCGAGACGATGCCGCAGCGCACTCTCGAATTGCCAGATGGACGCGAGGTCGTGGTCCAGTCGGCAGTCCACGGCCGTCGCCGCGCCCGACGGCGGCGGACTGTCGGCGATGTGGTCCGCGACGGGTTCGAGCAAAGTCCGCGGCGCCGCGAGGTAGTAGCCGGGATTCGGACCGCCGACCTCGGCCGCGTACAGCAAGCCGTGCTCGGTGATGACGATGTGCGTGGCCAGCACCCGCACCGGCCCGTGCCGTTCCGCGGCGCCCCACTCCTCGGCCGCCAGCCGCCCCTGGATCACGTGTAGCCGCACGTCGTCGGTCAGGAATGTCGTGAAGTCACCCGGCCCGAGCACACGGGCAGATGCGAGATCAGCATCCAGGCCGCCGCACAGCATCTCCCCGATGTAATTGAACAACCGATCGTTCATGACGCGCTCCCATCGGGCCGGTCTCTTGAGCGTGCACCCGCCCGATGGCGAACGTCAATGGTTATTCAGAGCTGCGGGCCCTCTGCACGAAGGTCGTCGACTGCGGTCATCGCGTCACGCAATTTTGCGAGCCATTCCTCGGCATGCTCACCGACAAGCCGTACCGACCACGCCAGCGCATCGGAACGGGACCGCGCCACCCCGGCGTCGACCAGAGTGTCGAGCACCTGACGCTCCGGCTGCTTGAGTCGGGTCATCACAGGAACGGCCAAGTGAGTGAAGAGGGTTCGCTCCGACTCCCCCACCGATACGCCCCAGGCCACTTTGCGGCCGTAGCGGGCTTCCGCCTCGTCGGCGATTCGCATGCGCTCAGACCGGGTCTCTTCCCGGAAGCGCGCGACGCGCCCGGATGCCCGAGCAGCGGTTTCCGGGTTCTCCGGCTCGGGCAGTCGCCCGATGACGATGATCTCCTCGCGGTCGACCGTGACGTCCGGGTCTCCGGCGAACCACTCTTCCGGAAGCCGACCGGCGAACCAGTCGGCGGCGTCGCCCGCGTCGGGCTGCTGCGCTTGTTGCCAGCCGCCGCGGCGGTCCTGGCCAGAATGACGTTGCCTCATGATTACATGATTACATCGTTACAGCTGTAAGAAAATAGCCTTTCACCCCAGGCGAACAACGGTTTCGTCAGAGGTTGCGCCGCAGCACCACACCGCCGGCCACGAGCAGCGCGAGCGCAAGCAACACCGCCCAACCGGTGCCGGCGAATACGCCTACGAGGACGACGGCGATGATCGCGGGCGAGGCCAGGAACAGAATCATGCCCGGGTGCTGTTTTGCGACAGCCAGAGCGCTCTTGGCTCGAACGGGGTCGATTTCCTTGCGTGCCATGGGAACCAGGATGCCACCCGGCCCGACTTGAAGACGAGGAAGACCGAGACTCGCCTCACTGCCCTACCTATACCCCCTATGGGTATATACTGGGGCCATGAGTCAGGTACTTGAAGTTCAGGGAATGTCGTGCGGACACTGCGTCGCGTCCATCACCTCCGCTGTCGAGCCGCTACCGGGCGTCACCGGTGTCGAGGTTGACATCAAGGCCGGAACCGTACGCGTTGATGGTGAGCCCGACCGGGCCGCCGTTGCCGCCGCGATCGAACACGCCGGATACGACGTCGTCCAACCAGCATGACCACGTCGGTCACGCTGTCCGTGGGCGGTATGACGTGTTCGTCATGCGCCGCCCGAATCGAGAAGCGGCTCAACCGGATTGACGGAGTTCACGCCACCGTGAACTTCGCGACCGAGCAGGCGGCCGTCACTTACCCGGACAGCGTGACCACCGACGACCTCGTGGCGGCCGTGGAAGCCACCGGCTACACCGCGAGCATCGACAAGGCCGATACGCCAACCGAAACGGCGTACCTACCGCGGCTGTTGGTGTCCCTTGCCCTGACCATTCCGGTGCTCGCCCTGTCGATGATCCCGGCCCTGCAGTTCCCGCACTGGCCGCTGTGGGCGATGGCGCTCACCACCCCGGTGGTGCTGTGGGGCGCCTGGCCGCTGCATCACGCCGCGTGGACCAACCTGCGGCACGGCGCGGCCACCATGGACACCCTGGTGTCGCTCGGCGTCCTCACCTCGTACCTCTGGTCGGCATGGCTGCTGAGCACGGGCAGCGAGCACCTCTATCTGGAGGTTGCCGCCACCGTCACGACGCTGATCCTGGCCGGCAAGTTCTTCGAGACCCGCGCCAAGCGGCAATCCGGAGCGGCACTGCGTGCGCTGCTCGATCTCGGCGCCAAGGACGTTGCGGTACTCCGGAACGGCCACGAGACCCGGGTGCCCATCGAACAACTGGCGGTCGGCGACACCTTCGTGGTTCGCCCCGGCGAGAAGGTCGCCACCGATGGCGTTGTGATCAGCGGGAGATCCGCAGTCGATGCGTCGATGCTGACCGGCGAATCGGTCCCCGTCGAGGTCGGCCCCGGCGACCAACTCGCCGGAGCGACGGTGAACGCCGGTGGGCGCCTCGAGGTTCGGGCCACGCGCGTCGGCGCGGACACCCAGCTGGCGCAGATGGCGCGTCTGGTCGCCGATGCGCAGAGCGGCAAGGCCGAAGTCCAACGTCTCGCCGATCGGGTGTCGGCGGTGTTCGTACCGGTGGTCATCGGGCTGGCGCTGCTGACGCTGATCGGCTGGCTGGTTGCCGGCGGCGGCTCGGTCAGCGCCGCACTGACCGCCGCCGTGTCGGTGCTGATCATCGCGTGCCCCTGCGCACTCGGGCTGGCCACGCCGACGGCGTTGCTGGTCGGCACCGGTCGCGGCGCACAACTGGGCATCTTGATCAAGGGTCCGCAGGTGCTCGAATCGACCCGCAAGGTCGACACCGTCGTGCTGGACAAGACCGGCACGGTGACCACCGGAAAGATGACGGTGACCGCGGTACATGCCCAGTCTGACAACGTGTTACGGCTCGCGGGTGCGCTGGAGCACGCCTCCGAACACCCCATCGCCCAGGCCGTGGCGATACGAGCAGCCCAAGACAGCGCGCTGCCCACGGTGACAGAGTTCGTCAACCACGACGGTCGCGGCGTCACCGGCGTGGTGGACGGTCACGACGTCGCCGTCGGACGGTACAGCTGGCTGGCCACGGAGGCCGCGCCGGAGCTGCAGACCGCCGCACGCACCGCTGAAGCCGAAGGTCGCACGCCCGTGTGGGTGGCGATCGACGGTGTCATCGCAGGCGTCATCGTGGTCTCGGACAAGGTGAAAGACACTGCCGCCGAGGCCATCGCCGATCTCAAGAAACTGGGGCTGACGCCCGTGCTGCTGTCCGGGGACAACGCCCGCGCGGCCGGTGCGGTGGCGGCCGAAGTCGGAATCGACACGGTGATCGCCGAAGTGCTGCCCGCCGACAAGGTCGACGAGGTCAAGCGGCTGCAGGACCAGGGCCGGGTCGTGGCCATGGTCGGCGACGGCGTGAATGATGCTGCCGCCCTTGCCCAAGCCGACCTGGGACTGGCGATGGGCACCGGTACCGATGTGGCGATCGAAGCTTCGGACCTGACCCTGGTCAGTGGCGATCTCCGCGCAGCGGGCGACGCCATCCGCTTGTCCCGAGCCACGCTCAAGACCATCAAGGGCAACCTGTTCTGGGCGTTCGCCTACAACGTCGCTGCGATCCCGCTGGCGGCCATGGGCCTGCTCAACCCGATGATCGCCAGCGCGGCAATGGCTTTCAGCTCACTGTTCGTCGTGAGCAACAGCCTGCGACTGCGCAGCTTCAAGCCCAGCCGGTAGCTACCAGATCCGTACCCAGTCGATCAGCATCTCCGCCGGGTACGTGCCGGGGCCGGGATCGCCGCCACCAGAACCCGCGACCGCGAGGTCGATGATCGGGAACAGGGTGTAGCCAGGATCGTTGAAGTGCCAGTTGGGCAACGACTTTGCCGGCACGTTGAAATACGGCTGGGCACCGTCGGTGTAATCCAGCCAGAACCGGATGCCCGCGTCGTCCCACTGGCAGCGCCACGTGTGCCAGTTGCTGTCCGGTGCGATGGTGTGCGAGACATGTTCGCCGCCATTCAGATTGGCATGCACAGTGGTGCCGGGAGCCCAGCTCCCGTTGCCGTACCACTCCATGATGTCCACCTCGCCGCCGACGACGGGATCGCTGTTGGCCAGGTACCAAGCCGGCCAGCAGCCCGGCGTCAAACAGTTGAGCTTGATCCGGGCCTCGAAGGTGTGGCCGATGCCGGCGCGGAAGGTACCGAAGATCTTGCCGCTGTAATAGGTGTTGCCATCCTTGGCGGCGCGGATCACCAGGTTCGACTTGCCGTCCAGGAATAGGTTCTTGCGGTCGTTGCGGTACTGGCCGACGTGCTCGGGGAGCTCCCAGTACGTCGGGTCCTTCATCGATTCGCGGGCCGTCGCGATCTCCCATTTCGAGGTATCGGGCGACGATCCGGCCGGTCCGTCGAAGTTGTCCTCGAAGATGACCTTTCCGGGGATATCGGCCCGGGCCTCGGCGATCGGGAGCGTGGCGGCCAACAGGCCCAACCCCGCCATCGACATCATGCTGCGACGATCAATGTCTGGCATGCCTACCCATGTAAGCGGCGTCCCGGCCATGGTGCAAGTCGGGTGCAAGTCGGGGTGCGGCACCGCAGCTAGTCCGCGATGCGGCGGGCGCGGAACAATTTCACCTCGTCCCGGATGCCCTTGAGCCGTCGCGCACCGGCGAACGACCACTCGAAACCCGGTGCGTCACCGATCGCCTCACGAGCTGATTCAGCCAGCAAGACGGCACCTGGGCGGGCCACGCCCGTCACGCGGCTGGCCTGGTTGACGGGGCTGCCGAACCAGTCCCCCGCCCGGCTCACGGCCACTCCGGTCGCCATGCCGGCCTTGAGCCGCGGTAGCGCTTCGTCCTCATCGGCCGCGGCGACCAGCTGCAGCAACACGTTCAACAGGGGTACCGGCTCGGCGCTGACGAGCATGACCTCGTCACCGATGGTCTTGACGAAGCGCACCGGCGGCTCGGCGAGATCGCGGGCGAGGTCAGCCAGCCGCTGCGACAACTTCTCCAGATCCTCCGGCGGCAGTTCCTCGCCAAGACTGGTGAAGCCGACCAGATCGGCGAAGGCGACCGACACCTGCCCAGACCCCGGCAGCGGCCGCCCGGCGATCCGCTCGCTGGCGCTGACCTCCTCCTCCAACAACGCGTGCAACAACTGGGTACGAAGCATGTCCCCGATCATCGGGCCGAGCAGCGGCGCAACCTCGCCGATCAGCGCGGCAGTCGCCTTCGCGCCGTCGAGTTCGCTGACCCCCGGCTGCATGATCGCGGACAACGCTGCGAAGCGCATCACCTCGACAGTGCGGGCGAGGCCTTCGGCCATGACCTGAACCACGGCGACGACCTGGTCCTCAGGGAGCCCGTATCGGAGAAACCGCTGGGCGTACCCGATCAGCTCGCTGTCGACCGGCAGGTGCAGCGCCGTATCGACATCCTCCGTGCGAGGCCGGCCGGCTGCATGCAGAATCCGTTGCAGGAGGGCCAGATCCACGCCCCACTGCGCGCTGATCTGACGAGCCGACAGCCTGGTGCCGTCATCACCCAATGCCCGCCGAGACGGCAGCAGCGTCGGTGCGAACGCCTCGGTGATCTGCTCCTCGGTGAACCCCTCGGACAGCAACCATGCGGTCAGCTCATCGGGGTCGGCCGGCTCGGCAGCGTGTTCACTCACCCGGCCAACCTATCGTGCCTGGCAGTCCCGCAGAATGGACGCATGACCGAGCAGGAGATGCCGCTGCGCACCGGGCTGCCGGCGGTGGTCGGTTCCGCCCCACGAGTGCTGATCCTGGGCTCGTTTCCCAGCGAGAAGTCGTTGGACACCGGCGAGTATTACGCCAACACGCGCAACCAGTTCTGGCGGCTGTTGGGCGCGCTCCTCGGGTTCGACGCACAGCTGCGGTATGCCGAGCGCATCGAGGCTGTCACCGGCGCCGGGGTGGCGCTGTGGGACGTTGTGCACAGCTGCCGGCGGGTCGGTAGCCTGGACGCGAACATCGATCGGAAGACGTTGGTGCTCAACGACTTCAGCGCATTCCTGGCAGAGCATCCGACGATCGAGCGGGGATTGGTCAACGGACTGACGGCGTACACGTTGTTCCAGCAAGCCGACATTGCGCTGCCAGCGACTCGGTTGCCGTCGAGCAGCGGAGCACTGACCATGTCGTTCACCGAAAAACTCGCCGCATGGCGAGTTGTCGGCTGACGTTTCACCTGCGCCGATCGGGGTATGCCGGGCGAATGCGGTGTGCATCCGCATCCGGACCCAGGGGGTTTACCCATGTCACGCATCACTACGAACCTGCCGGGATTCACGAAGATTCTGGGTGCGGCGCTGACGGCGCTGACGATCGGTGGCCTGATCGCAGCGACGCCAGCCGGCGCATTCTCCCGGCCGGGACTACCCATCGAATACCTGAATGTGCCCTCGGCGGCCATGGGCCGCGACATAAAAGTCGAATTCCAGGGTGGCGGTCCGCACGCCCTGTACCTGTTGGACGGCCTGCGCGCCCAGGATGACACCAACGGCTGGGACATCAACACCCCGGCCTTCGAGTGGTACAACGGTTCGGGCCTGTCGGTGGTCATGCCGGTCGGCGGCATGTCGAGCTTCTACACCAACTGGTACCAACCGGCCGTCGGCAACGGAACCACTCAGACCTACAAGTGGGAAACCTTTCTGACCAGCGAATTACCCGCCTGGTTGGCCGCCAACAAGCACGTCTCGACCGGCGGTAACGCCGTCGTCGGGCTGTCGATGAGTGGTTCGACCGCCCTGATCTACGTCGCTTACCACCCGGACAAGTTCCGGTACGCCGGATCCCTGTCGGGCTTCCTGAACCTGTCCGACTCGTTCTGGCCGTCGATGGTCGGGCTCGCGATGAACGATGCCGGCGGCTTCAACCCCGGCCCGATGTGGGGCCCGCCCGGTGACCCGGCGTGGGCGCGCAACGACCCGACGGTCAACGTCGGCAGGATCGCTGCGTCCGGCGCACGACTGTGGGTGTACTGCGGCACCGGCACGCCAGACGAACTGGCGGGCGCGACAAGCGGTGTGCCGCAGCAGTTCCTGGAGAGCTTCACGCTCGCCTCGAACACCAAATTCCAGAGCGCCTACCAGGCTGCGGGTGGCCACAACGCCACCTTCGACTTCCCGCCGACGGGTACCCACACCTGGGCCTACTGGGGTCAGCAACTCCTGCAGATGAAGCCGGACATCCAGGCCACCCTCGGCGCGCGCTAGCAGCCCACGGGTGGCCGCCGATCAGCCCAGGGCCGGGCAGCTTCGAGCTGAGCACTCAATGACAATAACGTCGCCTCGTCAAAGGGCCTGCCCACCAACTGGATCGAGGTCGGGATACCGCTGCCGTCCAGTCCCCAGGGCACGACCGCTGCCGGTTGGCCGGTGACGTTGAACATGGCCTGGAACGGCACCCGCGCCGCGACCGACGCCAGGGTGGCGACGGCACCGCGGCGCTGGTATTTCCCGATCGGAGACGGTCCGGACGCCGTCCCCGGGGTGATCACCACGTCGACAGTGTCGAACACCGACTGCACCCGCGCGGTCAGCGCAGGTTCGGCGGCCCGGATCGCATCGATTCGTCGCTGGGAAATGAGCCCACCGATCCTGGCGAAGGCCCGGGTCCGGCGGTCCAACCGCTCCGGGTGCGGCAACGCCGACACGTCGTCGTACACCCCGCGGAAGTATCGCGGCAGGGCGTGCCCGTACACCGCTGACACCGGATAGTCGGGGTCGCGCTCGACGACGTCGTGGCCCAGTTCCCTCAGGAGGGCCCCCGCCTGCTGCACCGCGGCGCGTTGCTGCGCTCCCACCCGCGCGGTCACCAACGGTGGCACCTTGGTGCTCAGCGCAATCCGCAGGCGTCCCGGTGCCCGTCGGGCGGCCTCGACGAAGCCTCGGTCGGTGGTCGTGGCGTCCAGGAACACGGCGGCGTCTTCCACGGTGCGGGCCAGTGGCCCGTACGCCACCAGACCGCACCACGAATCGTCGTGTGGGCTCATGGGAATCCGATCGCGCTGCGGTTTGATGCCGAACAACCCGCACCACGTGGCCGGAATGCGGATCGAGCCCATGCCATCGGAACCCAGCGCCATGGCAGCCAGACCGGCAGCGACCGCCGCGCCACTGCCGCCGCTGCTGCCGCCCGGTGCGAAACCCGGGTTCCAGGGATTCCGCGTCGCGCCGTAGGTCAGCGTCTCGGTGAAGGGCCAGATCATCATCTCGGGCACCGAGGTCTTGCCCAGGATCACCGCGCCGGCGGCCCGCAGGCGGCGGATCACCTCCGCATCCGCGGCGGCGGCCGGTCCGTGGGCACTGCTGCCGTAGGTCGTCAATTCGCCCGCCACATCGGTGTCGTCCTTGACGGCGATCGGCACGCCGAGCAGCGGTAGCCGTTCCCCCGCGTCCAGCCGGGCCTGCGCGGCCCGCGCCTGCGCCCGGGCACTGTCGGCCAGAACAACGCGGTAACAACGCAATTCGGGATCGATACGCCGGATCCGGTCCAGATACAGTTCCACGAGTTCGGGCGCGCTCACCGCGCCGGCAGCAAGCAGCCGGGCCTGCTGGGCGGCGCCGGCGAATGGCAGGTCACGAGGGTCCATGCGGCGCAGACTACCTATCATCGGCGATGTTTTGTGGCGTACTCCCCTGGTGTGCAGCCGAGCATGGCCCGGAAATCGTTGATGAAATGTGCCTGGTCGTACCAGCCCAAACGCACTGCCAGATCGGCGAAATCGAGATCCGGGACCGTCTCGATCTGCAGTGCCGCATGCTGCAGGCGGTAGCGGCACAGCACCCATTTCACGGGTACACCGACGTAGCGGCGGAACACTCGCTGGGTGGTGCGCTCGCTCCAGGGAGACAGCGCCATCACCTGTTCGACGCGGTGCAGCTGCAGATCATCGCTGACTCGGTCGAGCAGCGCCAACAGGTCGCGGTAGGTGGCGTCCGCGTCGGTACGGTCGCCGATCGCGTCGTCCAGGGCAGCTGCCGCCTGTTCGATATCGTCGGCGAAAGACACTGGTACGCCGAATAGTTCGTCGTCAGCAGGTAGGACGCGGCCCGTCAGGGCACCGACGTCCCGGCCGAACCGGGCCGCGAACCCACCGGGCCGGAACCGCGCTCCCACCACCGAGCCCGACTCAGACAGCGTGGTGGTGAACACCCGCTCGACCACACCGTGCACCAGTGTCGCCGGCAACGGGTGACCGTGCCGAACGTCATCGGTGCCCCACTCGTGGGTCAGGTGCACCGCGGGAAACGTGATGACGGTGCTGTCGAACGGCTCCGCGTCACGCAAATCCCAGGTGACCGACCAGAAATTCTCGACCCAGACGGCCGCCGCGGCGGACGGCTGCCATTGCCGCAGGTCGAACACCGAGGCCGTGCCGGCACGGCCGACCACACCCAGCCTCGGAGCTGTTGTCGGGTTTTTCCAAGCCGCCACATCACCGACCCTACGAAACTGGGTGCCATGAGCGTGCAACCAATTCCCCAGGGCTACACCAGCCTCACTCCTTTCCTGGTGATTGATGGGGCCGCCGCTGCCATCGACTTCTACGTCGAGGTGTTCGGTGCTCGGCTGATCGAGAAGATGGACGCGAGTGACGGCACCGTGGCACACGCCGAACTGGACTTCGGTACCGGCCGGCTGCAATTGTCCGATCCCAACCCCGACTACGAGCTGATCGCGCCGCCGCGCAGCGGGCCCGTCACCCACTCTGTGGTGCTGTACTGCCCCGACGTCGACGCAGTCGTGGACCGGGCCGAGCGCGCCGGCGCGACAATCCGGGAAGCGGCACAGACTTTCGTCACCGGCGACCGGTTCGCGTCGATCATCGATCCGTTCGGTCAGCGCTGGGCCGTGATGACACGCGTCGAAGAGGTCGACGCCGCCGAGCGCGACCGCCGGTTGTCGGAGTGGGCGGCCACCAACGTCTGACCCGCCTGGCCTACCGTGGACTGATGGCCTGTGTGTTCTGCGACATCATCGCCGGGGAGGCGCCTGCGATCCGCGTTTACGAGGACGACGACTACCTGGCGTTCCTGGACATCCGGCCGTTCGCCCGCGGCCACACGCTGGTGGTCCCCAAACAGCACTACGAGAACCTGGTCGACACCCCGCCGGACGTGATCGCCGGGCTGGCGAAACTCGGGCAACGCATCGCACAAGCCTCGCGCGAGTCCGGTTTGCACGCCGACGGCAACAACATCGCGATCAACGACGGCAAAGCCGCATTTCAGACGGTTTTCCACATCCATCTGCACGTCGTCCCGCGCAAGACCGGCGACAAGCTGGCGTTCGCCAAGGGCATGCTGTTGCGCCGTGATCCGGACCGGGAAACCAGCGGAAAGATCCTACTGGAGGCGGTGGCGCGGCTGTCCGATCCGCAGGCAGACTTGAGCACATGAGTATGCCCTTGTGGGAGAAATACCTCGGCCTGCCGTTGCTGAAAATGCACGACCGGATCTACCAGAAGACCGAAGGCCGGATCGGGCACCAGTTTCCCGGCGTGCCACCCAGCCTGCTGCTGCACACCGTCGGCGCCAAGACCGGCCTGGCCCGCACCACGTCACTGACCTATGCCAAGGACGGCGAGTCCTACCTCGTGGTCGCGTCCAAGGGCGGCGAGCCGACGGCACCCGGGTGGTACTTCAACCTCAAAGCCAAGCCCGACATCGAAATCAACGTCGGGACAAAGCGATTCCCGGTCACCGCCCGTGTGGTCGGCAAGGACGACCCGGACTACGCGCGCATGTGGCAGGTCGTGAACAAGAACAACGCCAACCGGTACGCGGGCTATCAGAAGCGCACCACCCGGCCGATCCCCGTGGTCGCGCTGACGCCGCGTTAGAAGAGTTGCTCGGCAAGTAGCCGCAGCGTGGTCTCGCGCGCCGGGGCGGTGGCTGGATCGCAGCCCCGGCGCGCGGCGGCGACGGGGCTGACCATCACCTCGTCGACACCGAAATGCGCTGCCAGGTCCCGGATTTGCTGGGCGGCCTCGCCCGGCGAGCCGACGACGGCCCGTTCCATGCCGGCGGCTACGATGGCCTGCTGAGTGGCGGTGAGCTGGTTGTTCTCGGAGTCTTCGACCAGGTCGAGCGGGCGCAGCGGTTCGCCGGTCCGCAGCCACGCCATCATCTGCAAGTTGGGCCGGATCAGCTGTTCGGCCTCGTCGCGGGTCTGCGCCACGCAGGCGTTGACGGTCATGAATGTCGTTGGCTTGTCGGCGAACTCGCTGGGCCGGAATTCCTCGCGATAGGTGGCCAGCGCCTCTTCGGTGCCCTGGCCGGAGAAGTGGTGGGCGAACACATACGGCAGCCCTTTGGCCGCGGCAAGATGCGCCGAATACATCGACGAGCCGAGCAGCCAGAGCTTCGGCGGGCTGACGGCAGCCGGCGTCGCCTTCAGAATATAGTTCTGGTCCAACAGGTTTCGGCCCTCGAGCGACACCTTGACGCCGCCGGGGCTCATGAGTGCGACGACGTCGTCGAGGTACTCGGGAAAGCGGTGGATGTCCTCGTCGGTGCGCCCGGCCGGGCCGCGCAGCGCTATCGAGGTGACGGGATCGGTGCCCGGCGCCCGTCCGACACCGAGGTCGATGCGCCCGGGGGCGGCCGCCTCCAGCAGCGCGAATTGTTCTGCGACCGCCAGCGGTGCGTGGTTGGGCAGCATCACACCGCCCGAGCCGAGCCGGATCTGCGCAGTCTGGGCAGCCAGGTAGCCCAGTACGACCGGCGGGCTGGTGGCGGCGACCGCGGGCATGTTGTGGTGCTCGGCGACCCAGTAACGGGTGTAGCCCAGCTCGTCGGCGACCTTGGCGAGGCGCACGGTGGCGGCGAAGGCGTCGGCGGTGGACTGGTCGCTACGGACCGGGATGAGATCAAGGACGGACAACTGCACGATTTAATCCAACCCTTTCTCACCCGATGGGATTCCCAGCCAAAGATATGGCCACGGTGAACACGTCATCGAGCATGGCCGGGGTGAGCCTGCCGGTGAACGTGTTCTGCTGGCTGGGGTGGTAGCAGCCGAGCAGACGACGCCCGTCGGGAAGCGCGGCCAGCGCGCCGTGGCCGAACTTCGGATAAGGCCGTCCCGCGCCGGTCAGGTCCAGCGCGGCCTTCCAGGCGAAGCCACCGAGCGCGACGACAACCCGGACGTCCTGGGCCGTCAGCCGCCACTCGGCACTCAGCCACGGCTCGCACGTATCGCGTTCGGCCGGCGTCGGGGCATTGTCGGGCGGCGCGCACCTTACCGCGGCGACCACGCGAATGTCGTTGAGGGTCAGACCATCTGCCGCATCGACACTCTCGCCGCTGCTGGCCAGGCCGACGCGGTGCAGGGCCGCGAACAGAAAATCGCCTGAGCGGTCGCCCGTGAACACCCGGCCCGTGCGGTTGGCCCCGTGTGCGGCCGGCGCCAGTCCCAGTACCCAGATCCTCGGCCGGTCCACCCCCAAACCCGGAGCCGGCCGGCCCCAGTACGGCTCGCCGGCATAGGCCTTGCGCTTGGCCACCGCCCGCATCGCGACGTCCTCCCGCCAGGTGACCAGGCGCGGACACCCGCGGCAGACGGATACCTGGGCGTCGAGATCCGCCACCTCGGTGCAGCGGCGGGCCCTGGCCCGGACCTGCGCCGCGGTGCGGGCGACGGGCGTGTCGGCGTCGGCCGGGTCCCCGGGCCAACCCGAGCCGGCCGGCACCGGGGACGGGAACAACACTCCGGTTCGGGGATGCGGCAGCACCCCCAGATTCTGCGCCAGTCCGCGCGGCTAAGCGGCGAAGGTGTCCAATTGCACGCGGTGATAGGCCGACCGCAGCCGCTCGTAGCGGTACCGGTTGTACGCCAACGGATCGAGAACGACGGCCCGTGGCAGATACCGCCAAGCCAGCTGCGACACCTTGAGATACAGGGCATATTCAACACTGGTCAACGGTGTCGATCGAATGCCGAGCAGTGTGGCTGTTGCGTTTTGTGTTGCGTGGTTGATGCACTCGGGTTTTGAGTGGGGTCGCGGCGTGTCATCTTCGGTTAG